>CAYXUB010000177.1:0-1516 GCA_964468385.1 uncultured Lachnospiraceae bacterium | reverse complement strand
GATCTCAACCGGCGTCGAACGCCCGAACAGCTCAACCTGAATAGTCACCATCTGCTTCGCCTGATTAACGGAGGATATAACTCCCGTTGTATCCTTCCATGCTCCGCCTGTGACGATAACCGAATCTCCTACATTCAAGTCCATAACAACCTTTTTCTCGGAAACTCCTGTGTCCAGAGTCTTAAGCTCGCTTGGTTTAAGCGGAACTGGCTTCGAACCCGGACCTACAAATCCGGTTACGCCGCGCGTATTTCGCACGACATACCATGTATCATCGTTCATGACCATATTGATGAGCACATAACCGGGGAAGAGCTTTTTTTGCACCTGTTTGCGCATGCCGTTCTTTACCTCTACGACATCTTCCATAGGAACGCGCACCTCAAGTATGAGCCCTTCGAGATGACGGTTTTCTATCGCCTTTTCAATATTGGCCTTGACTTTCTTTTCATAACCTGAATAAGTGTGGACTACGTACCATTTTGCTTCTGACATAAAGAACACGCCTCTTAACTGATAACAAGCTCGATAAGCGCAAGCGCTCCCGAATCCACCAAGGTAATTAGTACACAGAGAATCGCTGAGATAACTATGACAGCTACGGTCTGTTTGGCCAAAGTCTTCTTATCTGTCCAAACTATCTTTTTAAACTCTGCCTTGAGTTGCTTGAACCAGCCTTTTTTCTTTTTATTAGACTTTTTTGTCTTTACCTCATTTTCAGCCATATAAACCTCGCCGTTTTACTTCGTTTCTTTATGCAAAGTATGCTTCTGGCAGAACTTGCAGTACTTGCTCGTTTCCATTCTGTCCGGATGATTTTTCTTTTCCTTTGTCATGTTGTAGTTGCGCTGTTTGCAATCCGTACACGCCAACGTGATTTTGACCCTCACTTTGATCCACCTCCGTGTGTTTTATGTTATTAATAAGTGCAATTTGCATATTTTTTTGCACAAAAAAAACAGCTGTCGAATAGACTGACTTAATATATCAAATAATGCCTTGGGTGTCAAGTTTGGGATTGTTAATCCATTCGAATAATGTAAAACGCGTCATTCGTCGCAAGAGCAAAACGATTGCCGCCGAGCGGACAGACCTCGTTCAAGAGTCCTTCGACTTCCCCGCTGTATTTAAGTGTGCCGCTCAGGCTATAGACCTCCATCTCGTTCCTGTTGTACAATACTAAAATATTATCATATGAAACCAATGAGCTGTAAGTAAAATCCGTGCTTATCCGCGCCTTTTCACTGCCTTTGCTGTTATATATGATGATCTCATAGCTGTAAGCATCGTCAGCCGGAACTATATATCCGAAGCAGCCGTCGGACTCAAATACGCTCTTTATCTCTTCTTCGACTTCTATAACGGTTTTTTCTTCAATGCTTTTCGTTCCCTCAAAGACTATTATAGAGTCTGTTCCGAAAGAAACGAACCTCCCCGCTTCAGTATACGCAAGCTCCGCAATTATCTCTTTTCCATATTGGAAGCTTCCAATTATATTATCGTCGGCGAGCTGACC
>CAYXUB010000176.1:0-1541 GCA_964468385.1 uncultured Lachnospiraceae bacterium | reverse complement strand
CGAGCATTGTCAGCAATGTCCTGCTTTGCTCCGCGATAAGCTGATACGGGTTCGCGAACACCGCCTTATTTTTGCATAAGATATACCTGCTTATCTGTTCGACCCTTTCCGTTTTTAAAGCCGCGTCCCCCGCCACAAAAAAACTCTCATCCCCGACGTTTATAGCGAATGACACATGGGGCTCCCGACTTAAATTCAAATTCCCATCATGGATGGTGCGTATGGCAAATATGCGCATATGCCCTATGCGTATTTCCGAAACGCCCTCCTCCACTACCTTCTCTTCTACATTGGTTTTCGCGTACTGCGGGGCGTACAACAGCAAGTTGTTGCGTTTTACAATGTCCTGCACGTCGTCTTCGTAAAAATGATCGATGTGCCTGTGTGTGAAAATAAGCGCCCTAAGCGCGTAGAACAAATCCTTGCGCGCTTGGCACTTATCTATTATCTCTTTGGGCGTGTCTGAAAATCCGCAGTCACGCCCTTTATGTATCCCGTCGATAAAAATTCCAGTCTCTCCGTTAAGAAAGTAAAAGGCGCTGCTCACCGTATGAAATACTTTCGTTCTATCTTTCATGTCTATCTACGTAATCTCCTAAAAAGTTTTGCGAGAATACCGTCCCCTTTCCTCCATTCTCGCAAAACAACTCCTGTGAATTTAATTCTTTTTCTCCGTTTTTAATGCGGACGTATGTCCCGTCGGAGCGCAGGCTCCATGCCTGGCAATTGTCTTTGAGCATGGTGTTGAACATGGCTCTTATCCGACCATGTATTTCTTCGTCTAATATCGGAACGGCCGTCTCCACCCTTCTTTCGGTGTTCCTCGTCATAAAATCAGCGGACGAAATATACATCTTTTCATTCTTTCCCCTCCCGAAAATATATATCCGCGAATGTTCGAGGAAGCGGCCTATTATGCTTATCACTCTTATGTTCTCGGTTTTATTCTGCACGCCCGGGTTTAAGCAGCATATCCCGCGTATGATCATTTCTATCTTAACGCCCGCCTTTGAGGCTTCGATAAGCTTATCTATAATCACCTTGTCCGTCAGCGAATTGAGCTTAAGGCCGATATAGGCTTCCTCGTTTGCCTTCGCCTTTCGTATTTCCTCCTCGATCATATCCACTATGGGTTTTCTCAAGCGCGCCGGGGCGACGAGCAAGAGCTCTGATTCTTTAAGCGTCTCGTCAATGGCAAGAGCTTGGAATACGGCGGCAACATTCCTGCCTATGGCCTCGTTTGCGGTAAACAAGCCGTAGTCGGTGTAAAGCCTTGCGGTGACCTCATTGAAATTCCCCGTTCCCACGTAAGAGATATACTCCGGCCCATCCGCTCCCTTCCTTATTATCAGGCAAAGCTTTGAATGTACCTTTATTCCATTGAGCCCGTAAGTTACCTGGCAGCCCACTCCCTCAAGCCTCTGTGACCACGCGATATTGTTTTCTTCATCGAACCTCGCTTTTAGTTCGAGCAGGACGTGCACGTCTTTTCCATTCTGAGCGGCATCTGCCAGATATTCCACGACCTGACTGTTCTTGGC
>CAYXUB010000175.1:0-1550 GCA_964468385.1 uncultured Lachnospiraceae bacterium | reverse complement strand
TTATTTTGCGCACCATATAATTATAGGAGTCTACGAGGCCGCCGATTTCATCCGCGGGATGGTCTCCATTCATTATCTCGGGAGGGGCATCGCCTTTTACAAGGCTCATCTGTCTGCTCACAGCCATGATCCGTTTTGTCAGTGAACGTGACAGGAAAAGCGATATGAATATTCCTGCGAGCACGGCGGCCGTGATCAATGCAAGAAACAGGGCTCTTACCTGTAGTATCCTTGTCTGTATCAGCTCGTCCGGGAGCACCGTTACCATGAACCAATTTGCCGAAGAGATGTAGTAGAAGCCCAAATACACCTTCTCTCCTGTGATATATCTTTCCAAAAAGTTATTGGATGATATGAGGTTGTCGCGGATTGAGTCGTATTTTACGTAGTAAAGCCCGATGAGATAGTCATCGGATGTGGCGAGAACCGCGTCCCTCTCATTGGTTATATAGGCAAGACTGCCCTCGTAGATAAGGCTTTCCTGCAGGATCTCTTCCAAAACCTGCGACTGAAAATACAGCGCCAGGTAGCACTGAACATAGCCCTGCGCGGTAATCGTCATGCGCACGGGGACGATGTAGGCGCAGTCCCCATAAGAAGTACTCTCCCCGGGTCCTAAGTAGAGCGGAGGGCAAAAGAGATAGGACGGGCTGGTGCTTTGGAAAATTCCGTGCCAATACGTGCCGACAATCTCAGAGACGGGCGACAAATATCTATCATTGTCCAAAAAATATGGTTCTGATGCATCAGCGTCAATATAAAGGCGCACTGCCGATATGACGGAAGAATTTTCGGCGTCCGAAAGGACGTCGGTTATGGCGCTTCCACGCGAGGACTCAAGCGCTTCACTTACGCTGTTGTGCCCCGCATTTTCAAAGAGGTAATTGTATGCCTGGGAGTCTGCTATAGTTGAATAAGTATCTAAAATTTCCTGGATAACATCTTCGATGAGGGGCACGGTTTCGGAGGCGTTATTCTGTTCCTGGCTGATGGCGTCGGAGGCGAGCATACTAAAGAGCCTTCCCGAAAAGATGACTGCGATTAAAGTCATCGGTATTAGAACCGAGGTCGCGATAGGGATGGATAATTTTATTTGAATACTCAGTTTTTGATAGGAGGCGCGGAGTTTTTTTACTAAATTCATCTCATTCTCTTTTCTCTGTAGGCCGAAGGAGAGATCCCAGTATATTTTTTAAATGCTTTGCCAAAATAATTGCTGTCGTTGTATCCTACCGAAGTCGCTACGGACGAGACGGTATTTCTCGGGTCGGCTAGGAGTTCGCACGCCCTGTTCAGCCGGTACTCGGTCAGATACTGGTTCATCGTCCTGCCCGTTTCGGTCTTGAAAATCGTACATGCGTAGGAGACGGAAAGAGAGGCGTGTTCGCTGACCTCTTTTATGGAAAGCATGGGATTTCCATAGTGGCGGTGTATGTAGCTTTTCATCAGGTAGATAGGCGAACTATCCGTTTCGGCACAACTAAGGGTGGAGAAAAATTCATCCAGAACATCCAGGAGATATTGGTGCAGCTCCTGATAGAAGAAGAAAT
>CAYXUB010000174.1:0-1563 GCA_964468385.1 uncultured Lachnospiraceae bacterium | reverse complement strand
CAAGCAGGTAGCGAAGCTTGAAGACGTTATCAAGGTAAAGGTGCTGGAGCCTGATTTGAGTGTCCAGCGCGAACTTATAATGATCAAGGTGAGGTGCGACGCTGCGCAAAGGCAGAGCATAGTCTCGCTTGCGTCCATATTCAGGGCAAAGATAATAGACGTCGGGAAGGAATCTATAATCATTGAAGCCACGGGAGCGACCGGAAAGCTTGAGGCACTGGTCGACCTTTTAGGGGGCTTTGAGATACTCGAAATCGCCAGAACGGGGCTAACCGGACTTTCTAGGGGTGCTGATGACATAACATATCTTGACTAATTGATTAGTTTGTGCCATAATGCTCGGCAATACATTAAGTAAGGAGGGATATTATGTCGGCAAAAATTTATTATCAGGAAGATTGTAACCTTTCCAAACTTGAGGGTAAAACGATCGCCATCATCGGTTACGGGAGTCAAGGGCACGGCCAGGCTCTGAACTTGAAGGATTCAGGTTGCGATGTCGTGATCGGGCTTTATGAAGGCAGCAAGTCCAAGGCAAAGGCTGAAGCTCAGGGGTTGAAGGTATACAATACCGCGGAAGCCGCGAAAATGGCGGACATAATTACGATACTCATCAATGACGAAAAACAGGCGGCGATGTATAAAAAAGACATTGAGCCGAATCTTGAGCCCGGAAACATGCTTATGTTCGCTCATGGATTCAATATTCACTATCAGCAGATAGTTCCGCCGTCGTACGTCGATGTCTGCATGGTTGCTCCTAAGGGACCGGGACATACGGTAAGAAGCGAGTATCTGGCAGGCAAGGGGGTTCCGTGCCTCGTTGCGGTTGAGCAGGACGCGACGGGAAATGCGCTTGACATCGCTTTAGCATACGCTCTTGGAATCGGAGGAGCGAGAGCGGGAGTTCTGGAAACCACGTTTAAGACCGAAACGGAAACGGATCTCTTCGGCGAGCAGGCCGTGCTCTGCGGCGGCGTATCGGCGCTTATGCAGGCAGGTTTCGAGACGCTTGTCGAGGCCGGATACGATCCGAGAAACGCGTATTTCGAGTGCATACACGAGATGAAGCTTATCGTGGATCTGATCTATCAGTCGGGATTCAAGGGGATGAGATATTCGATTTCCAATACCGCCGAATACGGGGATTATATTACCGGGCCGAAGATCATCACCGAGGAAACCAAGAAGGCGATGAAAAAGATACTTGCGGATATCCAGGACGGGACGTTCGCGAAGGATTTCCTTCTGGATATGTCGGCAGCTGGCGGCCAGGCGCATTTCAAGGCGATGCGCAGAAAGGCGCTTGAGCATCCTTCGGAAATCGTAGGAGAAGACGTACGCAGGCTTTACAGCTGGAGCGACGAAGATAAACTCATCAACAATTAATTGAGAATGAGATAAGCTGCAAGGGCACCGGGATTTTCCGGTGTCTTTTTTTCGCCCTGTACTTTTTACAGGTATAATGCTACACTGTTCAGGAATACCCACAAAGCCTTTGCAACGCAAAAAATGCTTTTTTATACGATAGGAAATTTCATTTCCTATCGTACAAAAACGCTC
>CAYXUB010000173.1:0-1572 GCA_964468385.1 uncultured Lachnospiraceae bacterium | reverse complement strand
TGTCGCAGGTGAGAGTGACCCTTGCAGCGTTCGGCGCCCATACCGAAAACAGGGTTCCGTTTTTGCCGTCCTCCGAGCAGAGGTGAGCGCCGAGTTTGTGGTAAATACCATAGTGAGTACCTTCGCCGAAGAGATAGTAATCGTATTCCGTGAACCTAAAATTGGAAGAGGGTGCGTATAACATGGAAGGCCTCCTTTCATGTGGGGGTGTATGTATGGTATTATAGTAGCAGAAAAGAGGGGAGTTGGGAAGGTAGGAGACGCTTTGCGGAGGGCGGTCTTGGTGGCTGAGGTGTTACATGTAACCACGGAGTATCAATATGTATAAGGTATTAATTGTTGACGACGAAATTTATATTGTGGCGTTAATTCAGAGGTTGGTTGACTGGGAGAAATATGGGATGAAATTGGAAGCCACTGCCAATGATGGTATAACGGCGTTGAAACTCGTACAGGAAATCAACCCCGATCTGGTGATTGTTGATGTAAGGATGCCGGGCTATGATGGGATTTCTTTCATGGATAAAGTCAGGGAGTTCGACAAAAGAGTAAATTTTATTGTTATCAGTGGACATAAACAGTTTGATTACGCAAAGGGCGCCATGCGCAGCAACGTAGAAGACTATCTGCTCAAACCGATCAATAAAGAAGAACTTGAAGCAGTTCTTTCCCGTGTCCATAAAAAACTCGAAGTCTCCCGCCAAGAGGAAAAGAAGTTAAAAGCGATCGAAGAAAAACTGGACAGCAGCCAAAGAAGAATACGGGAGACGCTTGTTCATGAGGTTTTAAGTGGTGATTTCGGTGAAGCGGCGGCGGATCTGGATAGTATAAATGAAGAGTATCTGTCGCATTTCCGACCTGGGAAATTTCGCCTGGGGGCGTTAATTTTAAACACCCCTGCCCATACAGAAACTACCAATGAAACGACTTTGATTGTACGGGAAACGCAAAAATCACTTCAGGAAAGATTAGCCCTGGTCTGTACAGAAGAAATAGATTATGAATTTGACCACAATGTCATCATTTTCCTATTGAATTACCAAAATGAAGATGAGGGAAAAGTAATAGCTATAATGAATGATCAGCTCGCCAAGAGCAACCAATATTTAAAAAAATTCAAGGATGTGTATTGGCAGGCGTGTTTGGGCGGTTCATGCGAGAGCCTTTTTGACTTGAAAGATGGCGTCAATGAAATGTGGAGAAGCGTTTATGCACGGAGCGGAATGAATGGTAGAAAAATAATCGAACCTGCGGATATTAAGGATGCTGCCGATATGCTGCCGGCGCTTTTGGAAAGCAATGAAGCGAAGGTTATGCAGGCTTTATATTCCCTTGATGAAGAAGCCCTTATGCAAAGACTGAAAGAAATGTTTACAAGAGCATTTTACGGGGTTGAGGAGGACTCGTTGCTGTACTATAAGCTGTATATGAAATTGGTTGATATAATATATGGTTATTTCAAAGGAATAGGAGTCCGTAATAAACCCGAGGCGGAATTTAAACGTGAACTCGAAAGGTATTATATTCGGGCGTCCGGCGGTGCGGATTATTCAAAGATCCTATCTCGAGAAG
>CAYXUB010000172.1:0-1573 GCA_964468385.1 uncultured Lachnospiraceae bacterium | reverse complement strand
TTGCATCTCTTAGGGAACGCCTGAGGCAAAATCTAAAGGAGCTTATGGATGAAGATGCCGCCGCGGCGCTTTCCGCCATGCTTTTTGGGATCAGGTCGGATCTTACGGCCGAGATTAAGCTCGACTATTCGGCCGCGGGACTTTCGCACTTGTTGTCGATTTCCGGGATGCACGTGGCGCTCATCGGCGGATTGTTGTATAAATTGCTGTGCAGGATAGGGATACGGTCGGCCTGTATCTTGTCCGTGGCATTTATGATGGTATACTGCGTATTTACGGGCAGCAGCGAGTCTACGGTAAGAGCCGTGATAATGTTTTCCGTTATGAATTTGGCGAAATGCACCTTAAGGAGCTACGACGGCCTAAGCGCACTCTCCCTGGCGGGGATAATAATACTTGCGGCCTCACCGATGTCGCTTTTTAGGGCGGGATTTCAGCTCAGTTTCGCGGCGGTTCTATCTACGTTGTGTATCCTTCCCGTATTGCAAAAACGCTTCACCAAAGATGATAATTCAAAGAATGACAATATGGTCAAAAGGTTGTTAAGCAGCTCGGTACTGCTGTGGGCGAGCATAAACTTAGGCACTTTTCCGATCGTTCTATATCATTTCTTTGAATTTCCGATCTATTCCGTCGTAACCAATCTTATATTTGTGCCATTTGTAAGCATAGTAGTTATAGTTGGGTTTATAGGGGCGGCGATGAGCCTCTTTTTTCCGGCGGTAGCGGGCGCGGTGCTCTTTGTGCCGGAAACGCTCTTATCCTTGCAAAACGGCGCGGGTGATATCGTCCTAAAACTCCCGCATCCGATACTCATACTTGGAAGGCCGCATATGGCGCAGATTTTCCTGTTTTATACGGGGCTTGTCATATCCATGCTTATGCTTACGAGGCAAAACAGAGGAGGTTCTAATTCCTTGCCAAATAAGTATAGGTTCCGGCGCAGGCAAGTCTTGCCCGTCTTTGTACTGTTGTTTCTGGTTTTTTTGCGGCTTCCCGAAGGCTTTTCCATTACCGCGCTTGACGTCGGCCAGGGGGACTGCATATTTATACAAGAGGCGGGACTTACATATATCGTGGACGGCGGGAGCAGTTCGGAGAGCAGCGTCGGAGAGTATACGATCATACCGTACATAAAATCGCAGGCGATAAGCACGATAGAGGGGATCTTTTTGACCCACGCAGACAGCGACCACACGAGCGGAATAGAGGAACTGCTCATACAGATAGTGAACAGGCAGACCGTAATAAGGGTGAATAATATCTTCATGCCCTATTGGATGAAGGACACGGAGGACGGGGACTATCTATCCTATCTTGCGAATGAGGCCGGTGCAGATATATCTTTTTTAAGCGGGGAAGATATGGTAAGCTTTGGGGAGGCGCAGATACGGATATTAAGTCCTCAGATAAACGACGGTCTTGAAGGCAATGCCGGCTCATTGGTGCTGTCGGTCGGCTTTCGCGGATTCAACGCGCTGCTTACGGGAGACTTAGAAGAGGAGGGCGAGGAGATGCTGCTTGAATCGCTGGGGGAGTTTGACTATCTCAAGGTCGCCCATCACGGTTCGCG
>CAYXUB010000171.1:0-1593 GCA_964468385.1 uncultured Lachnospiraceae bacterium | reverse complement strand
AGAAGGAAATTTATTACAAATATTTTACAGATTGCCAAACAATATTATGTTTTGATATAATCAGTAGGAAATTTTCATTTATCATTTAGTTTAAAAAAAGTCCGTTCAACATGTTTTTTCTATAAATAGAGGTATCAATTTGGACTCTAAGGGTAAAAAAAAGAATAAAAAGACTTCAGGCTTTAATCTTCTGCACGTGCTCGTAATCATATGTATTGCACTTGCTGTGGCCATAGTCGTAATGGCTATGCAGCTTATAGCAAGAAGCTCCGAAACGTCAGTTGTATCGATCTCATCAGTTTCAACTGCGTCAAGCGATATTTCTTCAGTGTCAACTTCTTCCGAAATCCTCGAGACTTCAGAAGAATCAACTTCTGCCGAAGAGGAGGTTGTTCTTCCCGAGGTTAGCCCGATTTCATCTGATACTATAAACAGTTTATACGGTTATATGATCCGAGTGGCTGACAATGCGGTCGTACTTGAAAAAAATTCAACAGATTCCATATATCCTGCTTCAATGACGAAGATCATGACCATCCTTGTCTGCATTGAATACCTAAATGATTTGGATGAAGAGCTTCAAATCACAACGGAAGTGCTTGCCCAACTTTATGAACAGCATTCTTCACTTGCGGGTTGCTCCGAGGGTGAATGGGTTTCGGTCAGAGATCTGATGTACTGTGCTCTTTTAGCCTCCGGCGGAGAAGCCTGCGTCACATTAGCTAACAGGGTCGCCGGTTCAGAGGAAGCCTTCGCCGAACTTATGAATCAAAAGGCGGCGGAAATCGGCCTTACAAACACTCACTTTACGAATTCTACCGGTCTTGACGATGAAAATCAGTATACAAGCTGTGTAGATATGGCAATGCTTTTAGAATACGCAATACAAAACGAAACCTTTTACAATATAATCACTGCTCACGACTATACCTGCGAGCCCACCGAGTATCATCCCGACGGGCTCTATCTGAACAGTACGCTTTTCAGTCAACTATCAACTGACGTAATGTCAAACGGCACTGTTATAATGGGCGGGAAAACAGGAACTACCAACCAGGCAGGCTACTGTCTTGCAAGCTTTGCAGATTATAACGGGCAGCTCTACATACTTGTAACTGCACTCGGAAGATTCGACGGTTCGGGAATACAATACCATATAGAAGACGCTATAAATGCATACAGCGCTCTCCAATAGATGAAGACTTTGGCATATACTTATATTTTAAAATGTTCAGACGGAAGCTATTATACGGGTTGGACCACGGATATAAACAAACGCTTGAAAGCTCATAACTTAGGAACAGCCTCTAAATACACAAAGAGCCGCCGTCCCGTTGAGTTGGTTTACTTTGAAACCTTTGATTCGGATCGTGACGCGAGAAAACGCGAATGTGCAATAAAGAAACTTAGCAGACAAGAAAAAGCCGCCTTGATAGAAGGCGGCTCGGTTTTTGGGATCATCAATAATTAAATTTATTATTTTATAGCTTAATATTTTTCAAAAGCTCACCAAGATTCTGAGTCAAAGCCTCCGACGGTGGGATTTTAATATTTCTAATCTCCTCTTCGCGCTTTGCCTTCTTGTCATCTTCA
>CAYXUB010000170.1:0-1599 GCA_964468385.1 uncultured Lachnospiraceae bacterium | reverse complement strand
AGGCGGTTCTGGGAGATATGGGAGTCAGCCGGGTGCATGGAGGCGGCTTTGCGGGCACCATCCAGGCGTTTGTCAAGAAAGAGGCGGCAGCAGAGTATAGGAAGGTGATGGATAGGCTTTTTGGCGATGGAGCCTGCAGGGCGCTGCAGATCCGCAGATACGGCGGGATGAAGGTGCTGTAAAGTGGAGGAATATGCATTTGCACGTAGACGGAAATATTTTTCAACTTAAATCTATGATTTTAATAAAAACACTGATATAATACATTCCATAATGAGTTATATAAAAAAGAAAGGAGGAGCTTATCCATGAAAACGAAATTATTTTTAGCGGTTCTTCTCTGCCTTGCACTGATTTTCAGCCTTACAGCCTGCGGCAGCAGCGGAAGCGACACTTCGTCGGAATCTTCGCAGTCCGAAAGCGTCTCCGAAACGTCAGAGGAAAGTGAAGCCATTTCTGAGTCTGAGGTTGAGGAGGAAATAGAAGAAACCGAAGAAACAGAAGAGGTTGAAGAAACATCTGAATCTTCGGAGGTTACCGAAACCAGCGAGGCATCCGAAACGTCTTCTTCGGCGAGCGGCTCAGGGGATGATATCTCTGACGCGATCGACGGCAGCACGACCTCGGAAGAGTCGGCCATCCCGTTCGGGAAGTGGGCTGCAGTCACCTGTTACTCTACCGCAGACAGTACTTATCACACCGTATATGTCCGTATGACGAAGATTACCGCGTATTCGGAGGATGAGGCCTATGTTCAGGAGGCGATCGACTTAAACAACGAAAACAGTTACGACTGGGGTCAGATCGATCTGAGCAGCGAGGACTACCAAGTGCCGGACGATGTTGATTGGTATTTGCTTGATTACGAAGTTTATTTACCTGAGGACTTCCCGACGACCGAATACGGCGTCTATCTGTCTTCAATGTACTTCTCAGAATCTAACATCGGAGGGGGCGGCATACCCTCAAATGACGGCGTGACGAGCTATATCGGTCTGGGCAGTAACAATATAGACCTTGAAGTTTACTCGGACGACGAGGAGTTTATGCCCGGAAACACCTATGCTTTCAAGACGCTTTTCACGATGGTCATAGGTTATCAGGATTACGTGTTCGAGATGAACACCTATTACGATGGAACAACAAGCGACGATATGTCGGTCGATACGATGTATTACGTGTACTTTGCGAACCAGTAACGCCATAAAAAGCCATTGGAAAATCGCGGCAGAGATTGGCAAACATATAGGTATTTGAATACAGCACGGACACTTCGCAGGGAAATTATTGTCTGGCGGCAATCGCGCTCGGCGCGGGTGTGCGCCGGGGCGCACGCTTATTTATACGATAGAAAATTTCATTTTCCATTATACAAAAAAGACCGGCTGCCCGGTCTTTTTTGCTTTCGTTTAATGAGGGGGGAGATAGTAAGTAGTTGATTAACTATCTGACACGTAGTTTACTCCGCATATATGTATAAACTGTGTTTGCGTCCTAAAAGAAGTCTTAAAAAAATAAAGAAATCGTAAATTTGCCGGAGCTTAGTTGACAGCTTGTACACTTATGGCATTTGTGCTACAATCAAATGGTTTTAGGAAG
>CAYXUB010000169.1:0-1600 GCA_964468385.1 uncultured Lachnospiraceae bacterium | reverse complement strand
CCAGATCGTCGTGATCCGTAAACATAATAAATTCACCGTCCGCGATTTTTATCGCTTCATTGGTGTTTTCCGATATACCGCCGTTTTTTTCTAATTTAATATATTTAATCCTCTTTTCGGAAGGATATTTTTCCGAAATCACTTTAGCAAGCCTGTCGGTACCGCTTGCATCCGCAAGCGCAAGCTGCCAGTTTTCATAAGACTGCGCGATAAAACAGTCTATAAGTTCACAAAAAAAATCCACAGGGGTATTGTAGAGCGGTATTACTATGCTTATGAGAGGCTCGAAGGAAAACCTCGTCTTTTTTTGCCTGCGAAGCCCTCTCTTTGAAATCCTGTGGCATCTTGCCCAGTATTCGTAATCTGTCGTCCAACTGTCTTTTAAGTCATAGCCTAACTTGTACGCAAACTGCGCCCTGCCATGCTCTCTAAGATATTTGATGTTTTCTTTCCACTTGGATAAGCCACACGCCCTTGCCAACTTCACAAGTTTCTTGTTTTCGTGTTTGAGCGAGTGGACATCTATTTCAATTGGCTTTGTAGCCCCGCCCAAGGAAGCAGCGAGGATAATCTTTTTTGTGGCTATGTCCCTAAGCTTTATATATATCTCAAATTCAAGCCTGCTGTCATCAAATCCCGAAGCATTAGGGTTACCCTTGTGCCTTTCTAACTTGATTTTTGCAGGTAAGATCTTGCTGTTCCCGTCTAATACCTCAAGCTTTATCTCGCCAAATCCGAGGTACCTCCATCCCCTTATATATAGCTCATCATCCGTTATCTCAACTTCATCTGTTAACAGCTCGACCGATACTTCAAGCAGGATCTCGGTGACATCAAATGAAAAAATATTCGTGTATTCTTCACCTTTGACCCAAATCTCAAGTTTGGAATAAGCTTTATCTAAAAGCTCGTGCGGGTTCTTTATGTAACAAGTAAAACCGCAACAAAGAGGCACATCTTCCTCCTCCTTGCGGCACTCAAAAACATCCGGGCGCTCCTTCCACTCGATTTCCGTCTCGATCAACCGTGTTTCATCGGCCATAAGCCTTAAATCGACATTACTCTTTCCGGGAATGTACACCCATCCGTCTATATAAAGAGATTGGTCGTACCCTAAACCGAAGCTGTCTATATGGTAAGCGATATTTTCCATATTAAACGAATTCTCCCGAGCGATATAAATCCATGGAAAACTCTTTAATTCCTCCCCATTTTCGGTCTTTGTCGGAGATGATAAGAGCATCTGCTCCCATGCCTTCCGGCATGGGCCAATCTACGCCTATATCGGGATCGTCCCATTTAAGGCCGCCTTCATCGTTCGCGTGATAAAAATCGGAACATTTATAGGCAAACTCCGCAAAATCGGAAAGCACGAGGAAGCCGTGCGCGAAATTTTTCGGGATAAAAAACTGCTTTTTGTTTTCCGCGGAAAGGATGACTCCGAACCACTTTCCAAAGGTCTTAGAGCCTTCCCTGAGATCCACGGCCACGTCGAAAACCTCGCCGCTTACGACACGGACCAACTTGTCCTGGGGATGATTTATCTGGAAATGCAGCCCGCGCAGAACCCCCCGTTTCGAGGACGATTGGTTGTCCTGAA
>CAYXUB010000168.1:0-1612 GCA_964468385.1 uncultured Lachnospiraceae bacterium | reverse complement strand
AAAAAAGAGTCATAGGACAGGAGGAGGCGGTAAGCGCCGTATCCAGGGCGATAAGGCGAGGAAGGGCAGGGCTTAAAGACCCCGCGAGGCCGACGGGTACTTTCCTCTTTTTAGGGCCTACGGGAGTGGGCAAGACGGAGCTTTCAAAAGCGCTCGCGGAGGCGGTGTTCGGAAAGGAAACCTCTCTTATAAGGCTGGACATGTCCGAATACATGGAAAAGCACAGCGTATCTAAGATCATAGGCTCCCCGCCCGGGTATGTCGGTTACGAGGAGGGAGGACAGCTTTCGGAGAAAATACGCCGGAACCCCTACTGCGTTGTGTTGTTCGATGAAATAGAAAAAGCCCATCCCGATGTGTTCAACATACTTCTGCAGGTTATGGACGATGGGCATATCACGGATGCCCAGGGGCGCAGGGTGGATTTCAAGAATACGTGCATAATAATGACGTCCAATGCCGGCGCTTCCGCTATCGTCAATCCTAAGAGGCTGGGATTCATGACGGGCAATGAAGAAAAGCACGATTACGAGCACATGAAAAATGCCGTATTGGAAGAGATAAAAAAGATATTCAAGCCTGAATTTTTAAACCGTATAGACGAGATCATTGTGTTCCACTCCCTGAATCTCGAAAACATGAAGAAGATAACGGAAATCCAGACCGGAATATTAAAGGCCAGATGCAAAGAGGCTTTCGAAATAGAGCTTAAATTCACGGCCGCCGCGATGAAACAGATCATCGACGCCAGCTTTGATCCGGGATACGGAGCGAGGCCGCTTAAGCGTAAGATGCAGACACTTATAGAAGATCCGCTCTCGGAAAAGATGCTTTTAGGAGAAATAAAACGAAAGGATAAGGTAACGGTCGGTTACAAAAAAGGAAAGTTTACTTTTAGCACAGTGGACTGATTGCCGAATCTTAAGGGAAGATCATGGGTCAGGAAAATGCCTTTAGCGTTGAGGCCGGGAAAAAGAGATTTTCGGATTTCTTGAGCCTTAAAGCGGTTTATAATGATAAACTAAAAACAATAAAGGGCAAGATCAATTATGCAAAGGATCAAATAGATAAGGCCGAAGGGTTTATATCTCAGACCGTAGACGAGCTCGCCTCGGCTATCTTTATGGGTAAGACGAGGAAAGACAGAAAATACGCGCTTATCGAGAGCCTTAAAGAGGAAAAATCGGTATACGGCAAGACCGTTGAAGAATATGAAGCACAGATCCGGGAACTTAAAATTGCCACTTTTGGAGCCGAGCAAACGCCCAAAATATGGCTGGGTAAGTATATAAAGAATCCTGACGGCGAGGCGGAGCCTATTGAATGGGATGTGGTGCGCGTCAGCCGGGGCAGAGCCCTCTTGCTTTGTGAAAACATAATAGAGTGTATGCGTTATTCCGATAGATTGGAGGATACCTCCTGGAAGGAAAGCAAGATAAGGAAGTGGGCGAACGGCGAATTTTACGAGAACGCGTTTTCCAAAGACGAAAAAGCGATGATACAAATAACGGAGAACTCTAATCCCGGAAACGTTACATATAAGACGGCGGACAGCGGCAATACAAGGGATATGGTATCCGTCCTTTCTGCCAAAGAGGCCGTAAGATATTAC
>CAYXUB010000167.1:0-1613 GCA_964468385.1 uncultured Lachnospiraceae bacterium | reverse complement strand
TTATACCAAGCTTGAGATTTGGATTACGGGAAATGAAGATGCGTGCATTGCCTCTCTTGACGTCAACAAAGTCCTGCTTGAAGCATCTATCGAGCTGCGGGCAGACGAAGTCGTTATAATAGAGGATGAGCTGTATATAAGGGGTCGCAGGTACTTCGGGTTTGGCGAGGTAAAGCTTGAGGTATTCGACGGAAACGATACAAGGCTCCCATCTAAAATAAAGTTTGAGAAGTACGAGGGGGCGCCTGGCGAGTCCGGACTCGATGATAAGAGGCGTGAATTCGAAATATTTATAAAACTAGGAGATATAAAGACAAAAAAAATCAACCTGGTTGCCTCTTTGGATGGGGCGGCCAAATCCATTGAAATAGATGTTCGCTCGCTTAAACACGAAAACAATAAGCTTGTGAAATTGGCCAGGGCGTGCGGCGTATCTAAGTGGAAGGAGAACATCAGATATCTGAGGGAGCATGGCAGGGCGCAGTTTGCGTACAAGCTGGGCTATGACTTAAAGGACAGCTGGACAACCGATTACGAATACTGGGCAAGGTGCCACAGAATTTCGAAGAGGGGGCTTCGCAGGCAAAGCAGGGAAAGGTTTTCCTACGAGCCCCTTATAAGCATAGTAATACCGCTGTACAATACCCCCGCGGCCTTTTTTTGTGAGCTTATGGACTGCTTTATCGCGCAGTCTTATAAAAATTGGCAGCTTGCGCTTGCGGATGCAAGCGATACCGACGCTCTCGCCAAATTGATTTCGGAAAGATACCCTTCCGAAAAAAGGATTAAATACATTAAATTAGAAAAAAACGGCGGTATATCGGAAAACACCAACGAAGCGATCAAAATCGCGGACGGTGAGTTTATTATGCTTGCGGATCACGACGATCTTATCGAGCCCGACGCGCTCTTTGAGATTGTAAAGGCGATAAATTCTCCGGAAAAGCCCGATATAATTTATACCGACGAAGATAAATATGACTCCAAGAACCGGAGGTTTTTTTACCCGCATTTCAAATCGGGATATAATCCGTTTCTGCTGCTCTCCCATAACTATATAACGCACATATTTGTGGTGAGAAGGGAAATCGCCGACAAGGCGGGAAAACTAAACAGTCAAACAGACGGCTCGCAGGATTATGATTTTATTTTAAGATGCTGTGAATTGAGCGATAAGGTATATCACATACCTAAGATTCTATACCACTGGCGCATACATCCCTCCTCCACGGCGAGGACGCTCGCAAGCAAGCCCTATGCCTATATCGCGGGAGAAAAAGCCCTGCAGTCCCATTTTGACAGGATTGGGGTACCGGCAAAGGTCAGCATGGATAAAAAACTGGGTTACTTCGATACGAAGTTTATCCTCGAGAAGAAAAGCAAGGTCTCTTTTATCTTTATGTCGACGGGAGACGATGCGGGCGACCTTTCGTCTTTAAAATCCGTGGCGGATAGTACGGGGTATGAAAATTATGATATCCTATACTGTGCGGATGAAAAACGGATAGAAGAATTTAAAAACAGGCATCTGGGTATCGGTTCAAATATTATATTTATGAGTACAAGCGGCTTAAGAGGTGATTCCGCCGCTATGAACGAGGCCGCAAAGATCA
>CAYXUB010000166.1:0-1621 GCA_964468385.1 uncultured Lachnospiraceae bacterium | reverse complement strand
GGGACGACAACCCCGTTATGTTCTTTGAGCATAAAATGCTCTATACGACAAAATTTGACGATGTACCCGACGTAGACGAGGATGTTTGTATTCCGTTCGGAAAGGCACGCATCGTGCAGGAAGGCTCTGATCTAACGGTAGTGGCAAACTCGATGATGACCATTAAAGCCACAAACGCAATCCGGAAACTTGAGAAAGAAGGAATCCATCCCGAGCTTATCGATCTTAGAACCATCGTTCCCCTCGATACGGAAACGATAATCAAATCCGTCAAAAAAACAGGGAAGCTTCTTATAGTCGATGAAGGGCATATCGACTTCGGCATAAGCGGAGAGATTGCAATCCGGATAATGCCCGACATTTTCTATGATTTGGAATATCCCGTGCAAAGGCTTGGAACAGGCAATGTGCCGCTTCCGTTCAGCCCGGCTCTTGAATTCCCCATCATCCCCGACGAAAAATCCATAATGGCGAAAATTCGCGAGATGGTCGGCAGTGCGTAAATACGAGTCAGAGTGATCGATAAGGAGATATAAAATATGGCAGAAGTAGTTATAATGCCTAAGCTTGGTTTTAATATGGACGAGGGCGAACTTATCGCATGGCATAAGAAAGTCGGCGATAAGGTCTCCAAAGGCGAGGTTATTTTCGAAATCAATACTGACAAGACGGTGATGCCCATTGAATCCACCTCCGACGGGACATTGTTGAAAGTCATGTTAGATGAGGGCGAGACTGCCGAGGTGTTCACCCCCATAGCCGTTATCGGCGAGGCGGACGAAGACCCGGACGTGGTGCTTAGAGATTACAATAAGGACTCCGCGACCGAAGCACCGGAAGCCGAACCTGCATCTGATGATAAGACCCCTAAGTCAACGGCCGCGCAGGATACGGCCGTGTCGGCAGATATTAAGGTTCTTAAGCTCACACCCAAGGCCAAAAAACTTATCAAAGATGAAAAACTAGATGTTTCGTCTCTTGCAAATATTAAGGGCACGGGCTATCAGGGCGGAATAACCGCTAAAGACATAAAGGCTTCGCCGCTGGCCCGAAAAGTCGCAGAGCAAAAAGACATAGATCTTTCAACTGTCAAAGGAAGCGGTTCTGCAGGAAAAATAATGAAAGCAGATGTAGAGGCCGCGGCGGTTGCTTATGAGCCGGCCGGTGAGCTTGAAAGAAACGAAAATATGATTATCGCATCGGTTACGCCATATAAGGGTGTGCGCAAGATCATAGGCGACAGGCTCAGCGGGTCCATGTTCACGGCGCCGCACCTCTATTTTACGGACGCGGTGGATACGACTGAGCTGACGGCGTTCCGCAAGAAACTTAACGAAAACTCCGATACAAAGATTGCCGTTTCGGATTTGTTGGCAATGGCCGCATGCAAGGCGCTCAAGAAATATCCCGAAATAAATTCTTCTCTGCAGGATGACAACATAATTACGTACGAGTCTATAAACATAGGCATCGCTGTGGCCGGCAACAACGGCCTCGTGGTTCCCGTGATTAAAAATATGCAGAACAAGCCTCTGTCGGAAGTCTCCGCAATAAGCAGGGATCTTGTCGCAAGAGCGAAGGAAGGCAGGCTTGCCCCGAACGAATACGCCGAGGGGACATT
>CAYXUB010000165.1:0-1622 GCA_964468385.1 uncultured Lachnospiraceae bacterium | reverse complement strand
TTGAGAAAACGGCACGAGTTTTTGCGCACCGCTTCAAACAGGGTGATCTACGCGAAGAACGGCATACTCGCGTACGCCAGGTTTAACGAAGAGGAGCAGATGATAGCGGTCTTTTCCATGGAAGATTCGCCGCTTGAGGTGGATATGCCCGTCTGGATGAGCGGAAGGGCGGGATATCTGGAAAAGGATCATATAGGCAGGGAGTTTTTTTGCTGCGAGGATGAGTTGAGCTTCGAGGTAAAAACCTGCGTGGTCAAATGCGGGCTTTTAAAGCTGCTCATACCGCCGAAAAGCGCGATGCTCTTTTACGGGAACTATGACGATGCCAGGGTCACAAGGTCTAAGCCCACATGATTATGAAGAAAAATTCACATATTTTCTTTAATATTTTTTCATATGCGGCGCATAGTGTGATATACTTTTAGCCGATTTAGTCTGGGTAGGGAAATAGGATATGCCTTTTTTAAATCTATTGTCATTTGATGCATGGGATGAAGTCGTCGTTGTATTTTCTACGGCTTTTTACCTTCTCCAATGCTACGCAGGTTACAAAGGAATACGCTGGCTTGTAGCGGTGGTCGGATTCATCGTAGGATTTCTTACAGGCTTTTTGCTTTCATTAAGTCTGTATCAGGATAGGTACATACCAGCGCTTATAGGACTGGCCGTTGGAGCGGGGATTGCTTTCCTCGCATTTAAATTGTATTTGGTAGGAATATTTATCTTCAGCGGCACGATGGCCTATTCGGTGGTTTCGATGATCCCGCTGGACGAGAGCGGTTCTACGGGAATTGTTAAGTCTGTTATTTGTATCGCGGCATTCGTCGTAGTCGGGATCTTGTCCGTAAAATTTGCGAAAACATGTGTTATACTTGTGACCTCTATAACCGGTGCGATAAACGCGGTAAATCAGATGCGTGCGCCGATAGCGGTGCTTGAAAACAATATTTTGGTAAGGGTGGTCGCGATAATACTGTTGGCTGTTACCGGAATACTCGTGCAAAAGGCCACTACAAGAAAGAATTAGCGCCGTAAAGGAGAAGATATGCAGGATTATTTCAGATGCTACGCCTCGGTGTCGCTGTCTGCAATAGCCGAAAACATAAAAAACATCAGGGAGCTGATAGGCTCTAAAGTGGCGCTCATGGCAGTGCTGAAGGCCGATGCCTACGGGCACGGCGCCGTCGCGGTAGGGAAATATATTGAAAAATACGTGGACGCGGCAGGGGTGGCGTCGGTCGAGGAGGGAATAGAGCTTCGTGAAGCAGGGATAAAAATACCGATCCTTATTCTCGGCTATTCATCTCCGAGACAGTTCGAAGAAATACTTCATTATTCGCTTACGCCTACCATCTTTGGATTTGAGGATGCCCTTGGATATTCGCAGGCGGCAAGGCGGCAGAACCTAGCGGGAAAGATCAACATAGCGATCGATACGGGGATGACCCGGCTGGGTTTCAGGGCGGATGAACGCTGCGCGGAAATCATAGAAAACATCTCAAAGCTGCCCAACATATATATAGAAGGAATATTTACCCATCTTTCGTCCGCGGACTGCGCCGACGATGCATACAGCGAAAAGCAGTTTTTCGAGTTTGAGCTGATGCTTAAACTGCTCTCCG
>CAYXUB010000164.1:0-1689 GCA_964468385.1 uncultured Lachnospiraceae bacterium | reverse complement strand
GACAGCTTTACAGATAATATAGGTGTATTATATAATTGCCATGAGTGTATATTGGAGCGTATAGTAGAATGCGGTGCAAAGAGAGGTGATGCATATGGAACTTCTTCAGCTTCGGTATTTTGTAAAAGTTGCAGAGACGGAGAATATTACCAAGGCGGCTGAACAGCTTTATGTATCGCAGCCGGCATTGAGCGTTACAATTGCGAGGCTTGAACGGGACCTCTCTATTACCCTCTTCCGGCGTTCTGCGAATAGGATATCTTTGACTCCGGCAGGCGAGGAGTTTCTTAAATATGCCAAGGCGGCACTGGATATGTTGGATCGCGGTATGATTGCCGCTAAGAATATAGGCGATTATAAGAAAAAGGATATACATATAGTTTCCGCCTTAGGTGTGGTCAGGACCGTGAAAAAAACATACAGCAAGAACAAGCCCCAGATTAATGTTAATTTGGGGTTTTTTAGAAACAAAGAGATTAAAAAAGCCTTAGTTAACGGCAAGGCCGACTTTGGTGTGAGCCTTGGTTTGGTGGAAGACCAGCGGCTTGAGAACCGGTTGGTGATGGAGGGGCGCGTTTGTGTCGCCATAGGAACCGGGAATCCCAAATTTAAGGGGAGAGACAGCGTATCTATCAGGGAGCTTGCGGGCGAGCCTCTTTTTTGCAGTCGCCTTGCGGAGACAGAGCAACTTACAAGGAAGATGTTTTCGGCCCGATCTCTGCCGTGTAATGTGATTTCCCTAGATGAAAAGGATGTGCTGTTTGAGGCTGCCAGGAAAAACCTGGGACTTGTGGTGTGCGTGCCCATGCTGTATGAGTATTTAGACGGGAATATACTGACATTTGATACGATCAGGTTTATGCTTATTGACGATGTAACGGATTGCTGGAGGATATATCTGACATATCGCAAGGGAGTCTGCTTTGAGCCGCAAGTTCAGGAGCTCTACGATATGACGAGAGAATATTTTGAAAAAAATAATGAGTTTCTCCGTAAGTTTTTAGAGAAATAAAAAATAATGAAGAAAAATAGTATCTTTTGAAAAACATATAGCAAAAGAATATGTCGAAAGAATAAAGCCGACAAGTTCCTTTTTGGCTTTACTATAACTTTGAGCTTATGCATGAATCCATGCACTAAGAGCTATTGTACAGATAAAGACAGAGAAAATATAATTGTGTTACACAAAAGCTCAGGTAAGAGTTATGTCGATGAATAATAAGGTGAAAGGACAGGTAATTATGCGAATTGTTCATTGTGACAATAATAGAGATGATAGTCAAAAGACTATATATAAAAGCGGAAATTTTGAGTATGAGTACATCTCAGATTTTGCTAAAAACCTGCCTCCGGAGCTATCCAAGGCGAGCATAGCCGGCGGTTGTACCGATCCGGACGGCAATGTGTACTTGAGCGCGAGGCTCAACTCCTGCCGTATTGTTATGCTGGATCCCGACGGGAACTATGTTAAGAGCTTCGGTGAGAAGCATTTTGGCGATTATTTGCACTTCATAAAGTACACCCCCCAAGGGACTGTACTCTGCGTTGACACGAACCATCATGTAGTGCGCGAGATCAGCACTGATGGCGAGCTTATACGAGATTTTGGAAGCTACGATGTCCCGAGCGATACCGGAATGGATTTGGGCTACTATAAAAGAATGCGCCGCCAGGGGATATTCCCCACAG
>CAYXUB010000163.1:0-1730 GCA_964468385.1 uncultured Lachnospiraceae bacterium | reverse complement strand
CACATATGTAGAATATTATACAGTCTGAAAAAGCAAAAATACCGCACGGCACTTAACAAATAAAAGTTATAAACTTTTAAATTTCATGTCTTTTTCCTGGGCTATATCAAATGTTTTTTAACATATTATGACTTCAAGGTATAATCTTCTGCGATATTTTCCTCCACATCTCCTTCCGTTGAATCCGATACAAGAACCTGAGCGTTTATAAATTCTTCCAAACAGGAAATACGCCTCCGCATTGATTCCGCAATCGCCTGCGCACGGCTTTCGTCTATAAATTCTGCAACTCGTGCGTCCGAAAAAACCTCCTCAACGATCTTCTCTAAGCCAACCAAGCAATCGGCTTTTATCCATCCGAAATCGGACACAAGTTTTAGCTGTTCCTCATGACGTTTCTTGAATGGCTTGCAGGCAATATTTTTATTTGTCTTAATCTCTGAGTTAAGTTTGTCATACCCGAGCGAACTGCCGCTGTCAAAAATAGGTGCGAAGCCGATCCACTCCAAGGTCTCCGCATTGCGCAGCAATCCGAAATTATTCAGATGCCTGTCCTCGTTGGCGATCAGATAATCCAGCACGATCATTTTGTCGAGCGCAGGAACAACGTCTGGCACGCCGAGAGCCTGGCAGCAATCTACAAAATGACGATACACCGATTTGCTGTTATCTTTTTTCTGCACCTGCATAATTCGCCAGGCGCTTACCAGTTCAGTATCTGCCGTGACAAAGTCCTCGCATATACTGTACGGTTCGCCCCCATCTAAAAGAATGCTGTACGGAACATGTTCAATCCCTAGTCGCGCCATGATTTTTGTCGCAATTACTTCATTAAATGGCTGTTGCCGATACGGATTGCTACCGCCTTTTATTAGACACCTTTTTCCGTTTATGATCTTCCACCGCTTTTTCAGACATCCGTCCGACGTATTGTCTGGCGAACTGAAATCGAAATCGTTTCCCTTTTTCGCCTGCCCGAACAATACGTCACCCATGTCATCCGAAAAAGAATTATTAAAAAAGTTTATTTTTTCCCAGACAAGATCTGAGTCATTGGGGCATATCCAATATTGGTCAGACAAACTTAAGCCAAAACAACGCACAAGCAGCATTTTCGTGTCTGTTAAGTTCATTGTCTCCAATGCTTCACGAACTCCGAAACGGCTTGCAGGAATCGACCGATCTGTCCACCAATGGTTCAATTCACGGCGATCGGCGATGCCGTGCCTAATGAGAACACCGATAGGTAAATGCTCTGCCCTGATAACTTTTTCAATTTTGCGGATAAAGCCCGTTTCGTCATCAATGTCAAGTTTTGCAACAGCGATCCGCTTATGCATCAGCGTACACTTCATCGGTATTTTCTCCTTCTATAAAATGACCTGTTTAAAGTATACCGCAAAAAACTCTGAGGAACAATGATTTTCTGCCGAAAAGCTGGAAAACCTGTTCTGACAACTCAAAAATCAACTTTCGCATTTTCACATTTAAGTAAAATTTAAAACAAGCACTATATTAACAAAAAAATGTGTATACATATAAAAACAGAGAAATATAGAACGCGAGCGGCTAAAGATTTATGTTTAGCGAAGCTAAAAACAGAGGAAATAACGGAATTCTCCCGCCGAGAGGTCAAACATTTTCAGTTGCTCTCCGTCCTCGTCATAGATTGTTGCAAGCCAGTCGCCATACACATCGCTGTAATCCACTTTGCCATATTCATTTGCCGA
>CAYXUB010000162.1:0-1730 GCA_964468385.1 uncultured Lachnospiraceae bacterium | reverse complement strand
GCTGCATGAAAAAGAGTTTAGGATCGAAACCACGATAGGAAGGCATCCCGCAGATCGAAAGAAGATGGCAGTAAATCCTCCTAACGGGAAGCGGGCTGTCACGGATGTAAAGGTGTTGGAAGAACTCAAGGGCTATACATATATAGAATGCACGCTTCACACCGGCAGGACGCATCAGATACGCGTGCACATGGCTTCCATAGGGCATCCTGTTTTGGGGGATGAAATATACGGACCCAAAAGATGTCCCGTAAAGGGGCTTACAGGGCAGACTCTGCACGCGTATATGATAGGCTTCGTCCACCCGATAAAAAATGAATATATGGAGATTTATGCCCCCATTCCCGAATACCTGGAAACGCTTTTATTGGAACTTTCTCGCCCTTGATTATGTGTCGGGCATTTGTTATAATTAACCCATAAAAACAAGCGGATATATACTGCAATGTGCACAAACCGCCATTAAATCATCAATAAAGGACGTGCTTTAGATAAGGAGGCGAGCTTATGAATACTATTATCACGATCGGAAGACAGTTTGGTTCGGGAGGACATCAGATAGGTGCCGAACTGGCTAAAGAATTCGGGATTCCCTGTTATGACAAGGAACTGCTCGAAAGAGCCGCAAAGGACAGCGGGTTGAGCAAGGAGCTTTTTGAAAGTCAGGACGAAAGGCCCACCGGCAGCTTTTTATTTTCGCTGGTTATGGATACATATTCATCTACAAGATTTCCGTCGGGTTTATACGCGGATATGCCGCTCAATCAAAAGATTTTTCTCGCGCAGTTTGAAGCTATCAAAAAAATAGCGGATCAAGGCCCTTGCATAATCATAGGACGCTGCGCCGATTACGCGCTGGAGTATAATCCCTGTTGTCTATCCGTTTTCCTTCATGCGCCCCTAGAAACGAGGGTAAAAAGGGTATCTGAGCTTTTCGATATCTCCGTTTCAAAAGCAAAGGACAGGATCTTAAAGACCGATAAATCCAGAGCGAGCTATTACAACTACTATACGAACAAAAAATGGGGAGATATCGGGAGCTATAATCTATCGATAGACACCGGCATATACGGTATAAACGGAGCCGTTGACCTTATCAAAAAAGCGGTCAGCATCAAGGAGAATACGATAATTCACAACATATACGAAGAACCGTTCCTAAGCTCCGTGTGAGCGGTGCCGAAACGCTTCGGAAGAAATACTCCTCGTTGTTTTTCTATAACGCTGTCTATTTAAAAACGCCCTGGCTTGTGTCGGGGCGTAAATTTTTCTTTGAGTGACTTCATAAAAAGTTTACTTGTCATTTTTTTAACGTCGGAGTAGAATTTAACGATGCTAGGGTACGAGATCTAAGTCCACATGAGCTTGCTCGTGTAGGTATCATAGTTGTAATAAAGCTGGGTCAACGCCGATATTCTTTGCACCTGGCTTGTATTGGTTCGGACAATTCATCGTTTGTGCTTTGGCGCAGACGAATATCTATAGGGAGGTACTGTAATTATGGTGCATGAAAGCATTATCGATTTTGCGGATTCAAAGATGGAGATTTGCAAGAAGAATGATTATATTCCTCGGCAAATGTATAAGGATTATGGAGTCAAAAGCGGGTTGCGCGATGAAAACGGAAAAGGCGTTCTTACGGGTCTTACACGTATTTCCGAAATTACCGCTTTTGAAGACAAAGACGGGGTTAAGCTACCCTGTGACGGACAGCTTTGGTACAGAGGATA
>CAYXUB010000161.1:0-1736 GCA_964468385.1 uncultured Lachnospiraceae bacterium | reverse complement strand
TTGCCTCTCCCGTGACGGCGGCAAGCTGCGCCGTGGCCGGAAGGATAGTTGAACCGTAGTTTGGTTTGTTGACACGCCCAAGACCGACCTCCGCAAAACGGGCTCGCTAACGTTTTTGTGGAGGGCGGTCTTTGTCTTTGGCACAGCAAAAAGGCACCGAAAAATCCCGGTGCCCTCCGTAACTTATCTCGTGCTCAATTGTTGATGAGTTTGTCTTCGTCGCTCCAGCTGTAGAGCTTACGCACGTCTTCTCCTACAACCTCCGAAGGATGTTCAAGCGCCTTTCTGCGCATTGCCTTGAAATGTGCCTGTCCTCCCGCTGCCGACATATCCAGAAGGAAATCCTTCGCGAACGTCCCGTCTTGAATATCCGCAAGAATTTTTTTCATCGCCTTCTTGGTTTCCTCCGTGATGATTTTCGGCCCGGTAGTATAATCTCCGTATTCGGCAGTATTGGAAATCGAATATCTCATCCCCTTGAATCCCGACTGATAGATCAGATCCACGATAAGCTTCACCTCGTGTATGCACTCGAAATACGCGTTTCTCGGATCGTATCCGGCCTCGACAAGGGTCTCGAAACCTGCCTGCATAAGCGCCGATACGCCGCCGCAGAGCACGGCCTGCTCGCCGAAGAGATCCGTTTCCGTTTCGGTCTTAAACGTGGTTTCCAGAACTCCCGCTCTCGCTCCTCCGATTCCAAGAGCGTATGCTAAAGCGATGTCAAGCGCATTTCCCGTCGCGTCCTGCTCAACCGCAACGAGGCACGGAACCCCCTTGCCTGCCAGATACTCGCTTCTTACCGTATGTCCCGGCCCTTTAGGAGCAACCATACATACATCGACGTATGACGGCGGAACTATCTGCTGATAGTGGATATTGAATCCATGAGCAAACATAATCATATTTCCGGGCTCAAGATTCGGCTCAACGTCTTTTTTATACATCTCCGCCTGTTTTTCGTCATTGATGAGTATCATAATTATGTCCGCCATTTTAGCGGCGTCCGCGGTTTTGTATACCTTCAGCCCCTGAGCCTCGGCCCTTGCTTTAGACTTGCTGCCTTCATAGAGCCCAATCACGACATCGCAACCCGAATCCTTCAAGTTCAGAGCCTGACCGTGCCCCTGACTCCCGTAACCGATAATGGCAATCTTTTTGCCCTCGAGTTTGGAAAGGTTACAATCTTCCTGATAGTAAATTTTTGCCGACATGACATCCCTCCTTGTCTTAATGTAATTGCCAAGCATTATGGCATGAACTCAGTAATTAGTCAAGATAAGTTACGTCGTCGGCGCCCCTCGAAAGTCCGGTCAGCCCCGTTCTCGCGATTTCAAGTATCTCAAAGCCACCCAAAAGATCGACCAGTGCCTCAAGCTTTCCGGTCGCTCCCGTGGCCTCTATGATAATGGATTCCTTCCCGACGTCTATTATCTTTGCCCTGAATATGGATGTAAGCGAGACTATACTCTGTCTTTGAGCCGCGTCACACCTCACCTTGATCATTATAAGTTCGCGCTGGACGCTCAGATCAGGCTCCAGCACCTTTACCTTGATAACGTCTTCAAGCTTCGCTACCTGCTTGGTTATCTGCTCTAAAACTAAATTGTCGCCGCGCGCCACGACGGTCATCCTTGAATATTTTGGATCGGCCGTCTCGCCGACGGTTAAACTGTCTATATTATAGTCACGCCTGCTGAAAAGCCCGGCAACCCTTTGAAGTACACCTGCGGTAT
>CAYXUB010000160.1:0-1746 GCA_964468385.1 uncultured Lachnospiraceae bacterium | reverse complement strand
TAATATAAATACCGGGCGCCAATTGCTGCTTTTTCGCCTCCGGGTCTTAAAAAAGTGTAAGCCCCGGCGCACACTTTTCACCGAGCGCAATTGC
This sequence comes from uncultured Lachnospiraceae bacterium, assembly GCA_964468385.1. Classification (GTDB taxonomy): domain Bacteria; phylum Bacillota; class Clostridia; order Lachnospirales; family Lachnospiraceae; genus Alectryocaccobium. The sequence continues at coordinate 1,652 of CAYXUB010000160.1, read as the reverse complement.
CGTCAGGCAATAATTTCCCTTCGCGCGAGTGCGCATATAAAATAATGCCAATAAATACTTGACCTCTTGGTTGGTACGATGCATAGTAATGCCAAAGGGAGGTATCAAAACACACCATCATGTTCAAATAAGCAAATGAGGAAAGAGAATATATGGACGAGATAAAGATAATAGAGCTAAAAGAGTCCGTGTTGAGGAACAACGACGCCGATGCCGATAGGCTCAGGGCAGAGCACAGAAAGCGCGGGCTGTGTTTTATAAATGTGATGTCCAGTCCGGGGAGCGGGAAAACGACAACGCTTCTTGCGCTGGACAAATATTTCAAGGACAGGATAAAATGGGCGGTCATGGAAGCCGACATCGACTCGGACACCGATGCGGTAACTCTCGATAAAGCCGGAATAACGGCCATCCAGCTTCATACCGGTGGTATGTGCCACCTTGATGCAGACATGTCGAGGCAGGGGATAAGGGAGCTTCCGGATGAGGTGCTTGATCTTATCGTGCTTGAGAACATAGGCAACCTCGTGTGTCCGGCGGAGTTCGATACCGGAGCGGATATAAATCTTACGATACTCAGCGTGCCCGAAGGCGACGACAAGCCTGCAAAATATCCGCTGATGTACCGTGAAAGCGACATCATCGTTGTAAACAAAATAGACACCATGGCTGTCTTTGATTTTGATAAGAGCAGGATAGAAAGGGATGTAAAGGCTCTGAATCCCGATATCGAGTTCTTCTATATCTCCGCAAAGACGGGAGAGGGAGTAGAGGAACTCGCCGAGCGGATAATACGAGCCGTCAAGGAGATAAACGGATAATGGGCGAGATAAGGACGATAAAAATAGAACAGAACATTTTTGCAAAAAACGATGTCATAGCCGAAAAAACGCGCGAGAGGCTTAAGGCGGCGAAGGTGCTGTTTTTAAATTTTATGTCGGCGCCTGGAAGCGGCAAGACGAGCGTGCTCATAGCTCTTATAAACGCGCTCAAGGCGGAATATAAGATCGGCGTCATGGATGTGGACATAGAAACGACGCTGGACGCTTCCCGCGTTGCGGACGCAACCGGCGTCGCATCGGTGCAGATACATAACGGGGGTCTTTGTCATATCGACGCGGAGATGACCTCGAAGGCTCTGAAGGAGATGAATGTCGAGGATCTGGACATCCTCATCATGGAAAACATAGGCAATCTTGTGTGTCCGGCGGAATTTGACATCGGCGCACATATAAACATCATGCTGACAAGTGTGCCGGAGGGAGACGACAAGCCGCTGAAATATCCACTCATGTTTAGGGTGAGCGATGCGGTCATAATTAACAAGATAGATACGGTCGGATATTTCGACTTCGACTTCGGCAAAGCGGAAGACAGGATTCATTCACTGAACTCGAAGGCGCTTATTTTCAAGACCAGCGCAAAGACGGGCGAGGGGATAGGAGAAGTTGCCGACTGGATAAGATCCGCTGCTTTTTGAAAGTCGAAAGCCCTTTGATAACTGTAACAAATAAGCATATGCGGCGCCAATTTAAGTTGAGATGGGCTTAAAGCTATGCTATACTTGTTACGTTGAAAAAGGATCAGGAGAACACAATATATATGGAGGTTTTATACAAGAGCACGCGCGGAGCCGAACGAAACGTTCCGGC
>CAYXUB010000159.1:0-1760 GCA_964468385.1 uncultured Lachnospiraceae bacterium | reverse complement strand
AGCATTTCAGGACGCCTCCCCTGCGTCCTGACTATCACAGACAAAAACGGCCTGTGAATCTGCCTCTTCCCTGCTTCGGCCCTGACTATCGGCTCATAATCGCTTTTATACAACGAATCTTTTTCTTGCATCCATTCCGCCAGCCAGGCAAAATAGCGGTTTACCAAGGCTCCCTCAGGTATCAGTTCAGTATATTCTTTAAGAATTTCAATGCGTTTGTCTGTATCGGTCATTTCACTTCCCTTTAATCCTGTTCAGAGCAGAATGCAATTTTCTGTCTAAGCCCCGTCTTTGCTTATTTAACATAAAATCGACTATCATTTCATCCGTGATATCCGTAGTGATTTCCCCTATCACCCTTGCCTTCTTAACAGGTTTTTTTATATTCCGCCACCAGATAAACGGATCATTCCTTACAAAAAAAATTTCTCCGCTGCCCATAAGACCGTTCGTTATGCTTTGTGAGAGAGTGCGCATCTCACGGCTTCCATCGACATAGTCAAGTATCAGGGTGACATTTTTTATGACAAAAAAGCCCTCTTCTCCCGGATCGAAGCGAATCCCCCTTGCAAAATCCCCGTTAGGCTTTGTATACAGATCGAACGCGGCTTCAAAATATTTTCCGTCCGATAAAAACAACTTAGTGCTCATCTCGTCCTGGCTTAATCCGTAGCCAAAATCCAGATACACTGAAGCAAACTCAATTCTCGGACCGTTATGCGGCCATTCACAGTTTTCAAGCTCCTCAGCCTTTGTGAGAGAGAGTGACTTTTCTACGCCCGCAGGGATTATAAACGGTAATTTCCGAAATTTTTCGAGTACACGGACGTAATCCGCGTTGCGTTCTTCCGTCAGATCTTCAGCCAAACCTTCATTTGCATTCTCCAGGCCGCATCGAATGGCGGTTATATGTGGAACGTCCTCAACGCCCGCGATAAAAGCACACCGCATAATGTAATCCCATTCGTATGCGGCAGCCAAAGATTCGTCGAATATAATGCCAAGCTTATGGAATAGATAAGAAGGAAAGGCGAACCCAACTATGGGACATTCGTCTTTCCTAAGCTGTCTAAATATATTAAACGGCTTAACCTGCGTCTCCTCTGCAACGCCCATAAGCCTTGCACCTTGCCTAGCAGCTGAAGGCACGGCAGTTGTTTGGGCTTTAGAATATACCCCCGCATGAATAAGCGCTCCCGATCCCCTAGAAACCGCCCCATGAAATCTATCGACCCAGTCTTCCAAAACCAGCGAATCATTAAAACATGCTATATAGCGTCCAAGGGCGTGCGCCGCCCCGAAATTAAGAGCGGCTGCCCGCTTTCCATGGTTGAGCGGATAAAACCTTATCTTATGACGCAGAAATTCGGGCTGGCTCGAGATTATCTCTCTAATCTCTTCATTTTGTTTTTTATCGGAATTATGCCCGATCAGAACAACCTCGAAATCCCGATCTCTTTGAGCCGCAAGGCAAAGCAGTCTCTCACTTAGCTCCTCCAATTCCCCGGCTTGTGCCCGTATTATCACCGACAAAAAAGGTGGTGCTGACCCATTTACGCCCGCTTGTTCACGTCTTACGATAGGCTCATAGTAGTTTATAAACAAAGGATCCTTGTTTTCAAAGATATCACAGAGCCATGCCGTATATCTGCCTACCGACGCAGCCTGCGGTATTTCTCCAAGAGACTCCCAAAAGCTGTCCGAGTATTGATTAGCCACGAAACGCCTTCCTCCGTCTTCTATAGAATGAATCTGTTTTC
>CAYXUB010000158.1:0-1771 GCA_964468385.1 uncultured Lachnospiraceae bacterium | reverse complement strand
ATTGGTGACGTCGATAATAGGCCTTACGGCGGGACTGCTTATGATAATCTTTGCCGTCTATCTCGTATTTTCGGGCGGTTTGCAGAATGTTCTCGGAGAGTTTTACGATATATATCGCGAACAATATGAAGACTTCTACGAGGATGGCATAGAAGACTTGTTCGAGCTTTCAACGTTCGACATCGACAACCTGCTCTGATATACATCACCGATCAAAACGGAGATTTATTCGATATGACTATTCGTGCATTAAAAACCAAATCCCGCACTTTACTGCGCGGGAAATACGGACTCTTCGCTCTTATGCTGCTCTTGTTTTTTTTGATCTTAATCTTCTGCTCTGTTCTTCCCGTCTGGGTATTCCCCGACTCCTCAAGAACGCACTGGCTCATACTGCAGAGCGTGATCTCATATCTTTTGAGCGTCCTTGTTGGAGTCATCGGCGTCGGTATCTCTTACTGCGCCCTGAATGTCTCCCGCGAAAGGAGCTTTGATGTTACGGATCTGTTTTTCGCGCTCAGAAACTCGGCCAATCAATTCCTGCTGATCGAAATGCTCCTTGTCGGGATTACCTTTGCGCTGAATTTGTTGTTCCTGTTATTCGACGCTTTTTTCGCATTTAACCTGATAGAATATTATATCGCTTTGATATGCTGGTCGTTTTTTTCCGCCTTTGTTTCGCTCCTGCTTACGATACGGATAAGGTTTGCGATCTATATCCTGATGGATCATCCCGAATACGGGGCGACGCAGGCGCTCCGTTTCAGCCTACACATCACCAAAGGCCAATATACGCGAATTCTTGCGCTGAATTTGAGTTTTATTCCCATCTATATACTCGCGTATGCAAGCTTTGGCATAGGATTGCTGTTCGTACGGCCTTATGCCGAGACAACGATTGCCGCACTCTACGATGAAATCAAAAGTATTTAGGTCGGGTCAGGCTTCGGGCTGTCTGTAGATCAAAGAGACGTCCGCAAAGAAAAGCCTGTCTCCGTCCTTTAATTTTGCCTTTTCACCCTCTCGCAGCCTTTCTCCGTTCAGCTTCGTCCCATTTTTTGAATACAGGTCTATGAGGGCGTATGCGTCTCCTTGCCATATGAGCTTTGAGTGTACCCTGCTCACCGCCTTTGAGCTAAGAGTTATATCCGCTCCGCTCCCCCTCTTACCGACAACATATTTCTCCCTGTCAAGGGCTATCATCTCCGTTGAACGCCCATCTTCCGGTACGAGCCACGCCTTTACCGCATCTTTCGCCCTGTAATTTCCCAAGAAAACCGTATCGTCATCCCTTGTATACTCTTTTCTTTCGCCGCCGCTCTTGACCTTGATATACTCCTCTTTTTCTTTTTTCTTTTTAGCCTCCGGCTTTTTTTCCACAGTATACGCGCGTTTCTTTTCCCTGACGTGCATGATCCGATCAAACAGTCCCCTGCTCTTTTTCTCCTCCGCTTCCGGATATAGAAAACTGTAATCGTGCCCGTCTTTATTGTCACCGACGGGTTCTACGAGTTCAGGCTTTGCAAAAGAGGGAACGATCTGCGGCGTCCTCTGTTCGTCTTGGTCTCGCCCGTATATGCCTCTTGAGGCCTTACCGGCTATTTCTCTAAGTGCTTCTACCGTAACATCGCCTTTTGCGCATATCTTATAGAAGCCGTAGCCCAGTTCAACCGCTTCTCTATCCTCGTTTTTCAGCTCTTTAAGCAGCTCCTCCGCAAGACTCATGCAGCTTTCGTAAAAGCTCTTTGTATTGTACGGGTAGTATAAAAAG
>CAYXUB010000157.1:0-1779 GCA_964468385.1 uncultured Lachnospiraceae bacterium | reverse complement strand
TCCCAAGGCGGTGGTTACAAGTGTTAAGAGGTACATCGCAAATTTGGTGAAAACTTATGATATAGCCGATAATACGGCAAAAAAAGAGAAAGCAATTCAAGGAGAAAACCATGAATAAACAGCAACTTGCATCGAAAATTTGGGAATCCGCTAATAAGATGCGTTCCAAAATTGAAGCGAATGAGTACAAAGACTATATACTCGGCTTCATGTTCTATAAATTCCTTTCCGATAAAGAAGCGGATCAACTGAAAAAAGAGGGTTGGTCCGAAGAGGATATGAAAACGGCACTTGTGGAAGAGGACGAGCAGGTTGTGGAATATTGCCAAAAGAATTTCGGCTATTTCATTGCTTATAAGGATTTATTTACGACATGGCTTGAAATGGGCAAGGATTTTGACGTGTCGAATGTCCGCGACGCCCTGTCCGCCTTTAATCGGCTGATTAGCGATACACATAAAAAGGTGTTTGAGAAGATTTTCAATACGCTTGATACAGGTCTTAGCAAACTCGGTGACAGTTCGGGCGCTCAGACGAAAGCTATCAGCGATTTGATTCAGCTTATCAAGGTTATTCCGACCGATGGACGGCAGGACTATGACGTCTTAGGTTTTATCTATGAGTATTTGATAAGTAATTTCGCGGCGAATGCCGGCAAGAAAGCCGGTGAATTCTATACGCCGCATGAGGTTTCTCTTTTGATGTCTGAAATCGTCGCCGACCATTTGAAAGACAGAGAAAAAATCGAGATTTACGATCCGACCAGCGGTTCCGGTTCCTTACTTATCAATATCGGTCATTCTGTTGCCAAACGAATGGGCAGCAAGGATAATATCAAGTATTACGCGCAGGAACTCAAAGAGAATACATACAATCTCACCCGTATGAATTTGGTCATGCGCGGTATTTTGCCGAGCAACATTTGCACTCGCAACGGCGATACATTGGAAGAAGATTGGCCGTATTTCGATGATGCCGATCCTACCCGCACATACGAGCCGTTGTATGTGGATGCGGTCGTTTCCAATCCGCCGTATTCTCAGGCATGGGATCCCGCCGATAAAGATTCCGATCCTCGGTATAAGCGTTATGGTTTGGCGCCAAAAACAAAAGCGGACTACGCTTTCCTGCTGCATGACCTTTATCACATCAAGCCCGACGGCATTATGACCATTGTTTTGCCTCACGGCGTTCTTTTCCGTGGTGGTGAAGAGGAGAGAATCCGTACAAATCTTATCGAGAACAACAACATTGACGCCATAATCGGATTGCCGGCCAATATCTTCTTTGGCACGGGCATTCCTACCATCATTATGGTGTTGAAACAGCGTCGTCCGAATACTGATGTGCTTATCATAGACGCTTCCAAGGGATTTGCAAAAGACGGGAAGAATAATAAACTTCGCGCTTGCGATATAAAAAAAATAGTGGATACTGTCGTGTCGCGTGCCGATGTCCCGAAGTATGCTAAAAAGGTATCCAGAGATGAGATAAGGGCAAACGGCTACAATCTGAATATCCCTCGTTATGTCGATTCTTCCGAGAAGGGCGAAAGCTGGGATATTTATGCCTCCATTTACGGCGGCATTCCAAAAGCGGAAATAGACGAATTGCAGGAATATTGGGAGGCGTTCCCGTCTTTGAAGAAAGAGATTTTCGCCGAAAGCGATACGCCGTTCAGCGCCGTAAAAACCGATGATGTAAATGCTGTAATTTTTGGCAACGCTGATGTACAAGCCTTTGCAGGGGCCCAGTCAGCATCAAATTTTAGGACTACAA
>CAYXUB010000156.1:0-1788 GCA_964468385.1 uncultured Lachnospiraceae bacterium | reverse complement strand
GTAAACGCGGAAAACATCTATGTACTCCCCAACAACAAGAATATCATCATGGCGGCGCGGCAGGCGGCGGAGCTTACGAACGATAAAAACGTGATCGTCATCCCTACAAAAACCGTCACCCAGGGCATTACAGCCATGATCAATTTTGACACCGACGCCTCGGCCGAAAACAACGAAGAAGCGATGAAAGAATGTATCGACACGGTTCATACTTCACAGATCACCTATGCGATACGCGACACAAGGATCGACGATTTCGATATCAAGGCCGGCGACATAATGGCGGTTGGAGACAGCAAGATCCTTTCGGTAGGCAAGAGTGTTTCCGAAGTGGCAATGAGCAGCGTGGATAAGCTGGTGGGAGAGGATTCGGAGCTTATCAGCGTCTATTACGGCGAGGGATTTAGCGAAGAAGACGCCGAACGGCTTTCGCTGGAGCTTGAAGAGAAGTATCCCGACTGCTCCGTCGAGCTGATGGAGGGGGGACAGCCCGTATATTACTGCATTATTTCCGTTGAATAAAGGACAGATGAATCCGGTTAACATACTGGCAGAAAAAAGGCTTACAAGCCTAAACGGGGTAGGCGAAAAGACAGAAAAGCTCTTCGCGAAATTGGGAATATACGATCTCGATGAGCTTGTGCATTACTACCCCAGAGCATACGATGTCTATTCAGACTGCGTTTCCGTCGGCGCCCTTGTGTCCGGCGAAAAGCAGTCTGTTTTAGCGCACATTCAAACCGAGCCCATCGTAAAAAGGCTGAGGCGCGGCTGTGTGACCTTGCTGAACATAAAAGAAGGGGCGGATAGGCTGGAGGTGATTTGGTTCAACATGCCCTATCTTCGTTCTTCACTCAAAAAGGGCAGCAGGGTCGTCCTAAGAGGGATGGTAGTCCTGAAGGACAACAGACTCCGCATGGAACATCCCGAAATAATAGGGGAGGAGGCCTATGAAGCGCTAAAAGGCAGGATACAGCCCATATATTCACTCACGGCTGGTCTTACGAGCAAGGTGGCAGCCAAGGCCGTAAGGCAGATATTCGAGAAATATTCTTTCTATGACTATCTGCCGGAAGATATCAAAGCAAGATATGCCCTGGCTGCAAGAGATTTTGCCCTGAACCGTATTCATTTCCCGGAGGATCAAAACGCTCTAGGCGTGGCGAAAAGGCGGATCGTCTTCGATGAATTTATGTTCTATCTCCTTCAGCTTTCGCTTCTTGCCAAAGGGGAGTGTAGGGCGAAGAATAGATTTATCGCGGATGACAATGCGCTTGCCGACAAGGTGATTGCGAGTTTAAGCTATGAGCTTACATCCGCGCAAAGCAGAGCCTGGGAGGAGATAAGTGCCGACATGGCATCGAATGGGACGATGAACAGGCTCCTCCAAGGAGACGTAGGCAGCGGCAAGACGATAGTGGCCTTTTTGGCGGTTCTTTCCATGATGAGCAAAGGCTTCCAGAGCGCCCTTATGGCACCGACGGAAGTCTTGGCGGAACAGCATTATCATTCTTTTTTGGATATTTTGAAGAAAAACAATCTCGATACCAAGCGGGTAGTGCTGCTTACGGGTTCACTGCGCCCAAACGAGAAACGGGAAGCGCAAGATAAGATAAAAAGCGGCGAAGCGCTTGTTATTATAGGCACCCACGCGATAATCCAGGAGAAGGTGAGCTTCGCGAATCTTGGACTTGCCGTCACGGACGAACAGCATAGGTTTGGGGTCGCCCAGCGAAAGCTCATTTCGGAAAAAGGCAGGGTTCCGCACGTGCTTGTTATGAGCGCCAC
>CAYXUB010000155.1:0-1795 GCA_964468385.1 uncultured Lachnospiraceae bacterium | reverse complement strand
ATAAGCCGGGCGAAGATATTCTGCATTACGTCAACAAGGTCTGGCTGCCTTACGCAAACCGAATCATCAAAACAATTGCCGCTTAAGGAGGAAATCATTATGGCAAACTATTTCAGAATTACAGCTTACCACCCTGCCGAAAATATTTCGGCCATCTTCGACAGCAACGGACGCTTTGAAAAACTCTGGCAATTCTCGGCATTCCTTGTCGGAAAAGGCTTCAAAATCATTGCCGTAGGCGCGGACGACAAATTCCGTGACGGAGATCTATCTAAAGTCTCGGAAGACGCTACCATCATCCTTCGGGCTTGCGCAAAAGGTGAGCCAATGAAAAGCGGTAACGACATTGAAGTACACGGAAAGCATTACAAAGTGATACCATGACGATCAGACTTAATCAAAGTCTAAACCTTACGGGAGAAGCCTACATGGTTTCTCCCTTTTTTTATGCTTCCCGCCATCGCAAGACAGGTACACTTTCAGGTATTTTTTCTTATATACTTTAATGTGACCTCAGATTACCTTTTTGTCCCCTTTGAGAGCGAGGCGTGTGCTTGTTGCGACACAATTTTATGGACACTCATTAGATAAAGGAAATAGTAGCAGAAAATAAGAGTATGAGTTCAGACAACCCATACGCTTATCGTTATTATTAAAGTTTGTGCCGTAAGACGGAAGCAATATCGACTTTGTATACGATATCTATCTCACGCTCTTTTCCCGTTATCTTCGGAGATCCTCCGATAATGATTCTGTCAATCAGTTCATAGAACATCTCTCTGGTAAGTTCAGGCGCTTCGAGGTATTTCTTGATGTTCCGTATAAAGTCATCGGCGCTTTGCATTGTGTTCTCCGTTTCGGTAAGTTTTATCTCCAATTCTTCAATTTCGGTTTTCAGCTTTTTCTGTTCGTCGGAATACTTCTGTATAAAGCCTATACAAATATCTTCGGGCATTTTGCCTTTCATCCTGTCCTCGTATGCAAGCTGCATAAGGCGGGATAGTTCTTCCGTGCGTTTACGTTTTGCCTGCAGTTCTTTCTTGGTGGACTTAATCGCCTGATCCGCAAGTTCGGCGTTATGCCTTATAAAGTCCTCACGGACAGCTTTCTCGTCAAGGACGATCCTTTGCGCCATCTCCCGTATATCTCCGAGGACGATTTCTTCCAATGCGCTCGCCGAGATATAATGCGAAAAACAATATGCCTTGCCGTACCGCAAATGATAGCCGCAATCGAAGTGGTATAATCTGGTTCCTTTACGGCTGACCGATGTGCAAAGTTTCATCTTGTTTCCGCAATCGGCACAAATGAGAAATCCGGACAGCGGATGCGTGAAACCGATTTTTGTTTTTCTGCCTTGCGCAACAGACTTTTTTCGCTCCTGTACTTTATCCCAAAGCTCTTGCGAAATGATGGGCTCATGGTTGTTATAAACGATTGCCCACTCGCTTTCATCTTTTCTGAATCGTTTGTGATTTTTATAGGACAGCGACGTCCAGCGCAACTGCGCCATATGTCCGATGTATATGATATTATTCAGCATATCCCTTATCGTACTGGCTAACCACAATCCTATCCCGTATGGTCTCGGCTTTTGCCCGAGATTCGTATGCGCATACACCGCAGGCGACATTACTCCTTCCAGATTCAGCGTTTCCGAGATTTTTAACGGACTCATCCCCGAAGCGTACATTTCAAAGATACGTTTTACTATAGGCGCGGTTTCTTCGTCGATGACTGGCGCGCGTTTCTTATCTGTTCCCATTTTATAACCGTAAGACGCTTTCTTTGCGGT
>CAYXUB010000154.1:0-1795 GCA_964468385.1 uncultured Lachnospiraceae bacterium | reverse complement strand
TGGATTGATATGTACCGTGTTTTGATAGTAGAGGACGATTTGGCGCTATCCGAAGCCATGAGGAATCGGATAGTCTCGTGGAACAACGACGCCCGTTGCGTGCGGGATTTCCAAAACGTCATGCGTGACTTTGCCGAATACGACCCTCATATGGTGCTCATGGACATAATGCTCCCCTTTTACAACGGTTACTACTGGTGCGGCGAGATCAGGAAGGTCTCAAACGTGCCCGTCGTATTCATTTCTTCGGCGTCCGACAATATGGATATAGTTATGGCGATGAGCATGGGCGGTGACGATTTCATATCAAAGCCGATAGACTTACAGGTCATGATCGCCAAGATGCAGGCGGTGCTTCGCAGGACGTACGATGCGCTAAGCAGGACTCCGCTTTTAGAGCACAAGGGCGCGTTCCTCAACTTGAACGACACCACGCTCACGTACGACGGCGAGCGCATAGAACTTACTAAAAACGAGTTTCGCATACTCAAGACGCTGCTTGAGAACAAGGGAAAGGTCGTAAGCCGCGAAACGCTGATGACGAGGCTATGGCAGATGGACGAATACGTCGAGGAGAACACGCTCACCGTAAACGTCAATCGGTTGAGAAAAAAGCTTGAAGCCGCAGGGCTCAACAATTTTATAGCTACAAAGGTCGGAAGCGGATATATCGTAGAGTGATAATGAAGACGGAAAAGACGAGTAGGATATTTTTATATTATGTGCGGCAGAACCTATTTACGCTGTTCATGTTTCTGTCTTTTGTAGTGATAGTCGCGCTCATATTTTATTTTTATGATCTGCCGCTTGAGGCAGTCGCCTATTCGGGCGCGCTCTGCGCCCTGCTTTGCGCCATAGTGCTGCCGGTGCGGTTCTACGCGTTTCTCAAAAGGCACAAGCGGAACGTGATCGTTCTGAGCAATCCAAGACTTATGCTCGACGAGCTTCCCGAGCCCAAGACGCTTTTAGAGCACGATATGAGGCTAATGCTCGACAGCATGAAAAAGGATCTCGAAGATGCGATCGACGACCGAGCGCTGGACAGAGAGGAGAGCATTGATTTTTACACTACATGGGCACACCAGATAAAGACGCCAATATCCGTTATGCGGATGATACTTGAAGAAGATGACACCGAGGAACGCAGGGAGCTTTTGGCAGAACTTTTCAGGATAGAGCAGTACGTCGAGATGGTGCTCACTTACCTCAGGCTCGAAAGCGAATCCTCGGATTATGTCTTCGCCGATTGCGATATAGACGGCGTCATACGGCAGGCAATACACAGATACGCCCCTCTTTTTGTGCGCAGAAAGATAAGTCTCACGTACGAGCCCACGCATAAGCGGGTGCTCACGGATGAAAAATGGCTCCTTTTTATCATAGAGCAAGTCCTTTCAAACAGCACAAAATATACGTATAAGGGCTCTGTTACGATAACATTTACAGACGAAAACGTGCTGCGGATCTCCGATACGGGGATAGGCATAGCTGCCGAAGATCTCCCGCGCATATTTGAAAAGGGTTTCACGGGCTATAACGGCCGCTCTTTCAAAAAATCCACGGGACTCGGACTGTACCTATGCAAAAGAGCCGCGCAAAAACTCGGTCACGGCATATACGCCGAATCGACGGTGGGAGAGGGCACTACGATAAGCATAGACTTAAACACCGAGCGCTTCTCTTTGGAATGAAACGCCATTCTTTTATACGATAGGAAATTTCATTTCCTATCGTATAAAAGAAACGCTCCGCTGTGGATGCGCACTCGCGCGAAGGGAAATTATTGCCTGACGGC
>CAYXUB010000153.1:0-1802 GCA_964468385.1 uncultured Lachnospiraceae bacterium | reverse complement strand
CACACCATGTTATAACATAGCTGTCGGACTCCATGTAGCCGTCCTTAGATTTCATTTTTTCCTTTAATGCAGCCGCAAACTCCCTAGCTACGCTGGGCTTTTCGGCTATAAACAAAGATTTTTCCAAGATTGCTCCGCCTCACACTCGAAAGCGGGTACACATTTGTGTTCGGCCCTATGATGCTTCCGGGATTTTGTTCTCTTCTATGATACCCTCTTTAACTGCTGTTTTCAACAAGTCCTGCGCACTATTCACTTGTTTTTTTACGGTTTCTTGCGCATCAAAAAAACAGCATAGACACTGGTTTTGGAGAATATTGAGGTTACATGTCGCAACCCAAGCTTATGAATCCATCGCAAAGTGGGGCTCAGAAAAAGGCAGTCTAGCCCAAAACGCAAATATCTTGGCCACGTGGATCTGGAAACGGGAGGAATTATCCCCAAGCCCGGAAAAGAGGATCCCCAAGGAAACATGCGGAAAAAGCGGTTTCAACTGCCGCAGATTATAAAGCTCTTTATAAACACACTGCCGCTGAATTGAAGAAAGTAAAGGAGATTGCTGCATTGCTTGAGCAAGACGACAAAAAAATGCAAGAATGTTTCGCTAGTATTTATTATACTGCGCAAGAAGATATGAAGCCCACGGCTGCGATACTTACGTATTGATACGTGCAGCCTGGTATCTTAAAATATAATCGAAAACGTTTGCTTAAATAATCACACAAATAATGTTTAAATATGGAAAAATACTCGTTTTTAACGTGTTTAATTTATCATCAGAATTATTAATATAGGTAAAAAGTGAGCCAGCATAGCCAATGCGCACGCAAATTTGTAGGCAAATATAAGATAATATAGGACTAATAATTAATTTGATTATATATTTTCCACAAAACAAATGTCTAACTCCCGTTATTATCCTACAAAAAATAATAAATAGATTGACACGTAATTAATAATAAAATACTATATTGTCGAAGAAAACGTTTGCGTAAAATCTTGCTAAATTCTCGTATTTGTGAACAAGGCAAAACAAAATAACAAACCTGGAGACAATGATAAAAGCAGTTTTTTTTGACATAGGAGGGACCATACACACTCAGCAAGCCACGCCCGAATGTGACCTGTCTTACGCTCAAAGGCTCTGGCGGTTTCTTGAGCAACATGGTATACGCACCGCTGATACCCCCGAGGTTTTGCTTGAAAGCATTAATAGTGGGGCGCGCGAGTACAAGCGTTTCAGTGAGGTGGAGCTGATAGAGCTTCCTCCCGACGAAATATGGCAGCGGTTCATGTTGAAGGACTTTTCCGTACCCTACGAAAAGATAGAGGGCCTGGGAGAGGATCTGTGTTTTATGTTCGACAGGTACCGAAAGGAGATTACAAGGCGGGCGGGGTTGGCGGAAACGCTTCAAGAACTTAAGCGTCTCGGGTACCGCTTGGGTGTTATCTCAAACATAATGAGCCGAACCTTCGTCCCAAGGATTTTAGAAGAATATAAAATAAGCGAATATTTCGAGACTGTTGTACTGAGCAGCGTATGCGGCATACGAAAGCCCAGACTGGAAATATTTGACATAGCCATTAAGGAAACCGGACTCAAAAGGGATGAGGCCGCCTACGTCGGCGATACCGTTTCAAGAGATGTGATAGGTGCCCGCAATGCGCGTTGGCAGCTTGTTATCCAGATAGATAACCCCCTTACCTATCACAAAGACAAAAAGTATACTGGTGCGGGTTTTGAGCCAGATATCCGCATAAGTGAGTTAACAGAGGTGGTTGATGCCGTGGAGCGGTACAAC
>CAYXUB010000152.1:0-1817 GCA_964468385.1 uncultured Lachnospiraceae bacterium | reverse complement strand
CACCCTTGCGTTGCTCACTTCGCCTTTCTGCTTTCGCTTTTTCTCGGCCTTTTCCTTGTTTTTCCTGATCAGCTCTTCGACGCCGACGCGCATCATCTTTCTGTTGATGGCGACCATCTGCACACTTCTTATCACAGCGGCAGCTATCCAGTAAATGCCGACACCGTAAGAAAGAGTGAGGCACAGGAACGCCGAGAATATGGGCATGAAGTTGTTCATGGTCTTCATAGAGGCGCCCGCACCCGAGGAGTCGCTTAGGTTTTGCGGCATGAGCTTATAATTGATCCACTGCGTGAACCACGCCAGTACCGGCACGAGTATGGCAAGCAAGATGATCCACCACGCGCCCGCCGCAAATCCCCTTTGTACCATTTCGACCGGCGATTCCGTTATATTGAGACCTGCGAAAGAGTTTATCTGGTTGCTTTGTGCCGCCGTTTCGGCTATGCTCTGACTTATGCTCGAAAATTCCGGAACCTGGGCGAGTGCCGTCCACTGGTTCTGCGTCATATTCGAAAGCCCGTCTATGACATTCGTCTTCGTAAGGGCTTCTTCGACCGTAATGCTCAAACTATTGTCTATGGCAAACTCGCAAAAGGCCGCGGTTCCGCCGGGTATTGAAATGATCTGGGTCGCAAGCCCCGAAAAGATAGAGGCTACTTTTGATATATATCCCGGTATGTGATAGATTACCTGATACAACGCATACAAGAACACCAATTGCAGGAGGAGAGGAAGGCATGTTCCGTAAGGAGACGTACCGTATTTTCTATAAACCTCGTTCGTCTCTTCCTGCATCCTGTACATGGACTCCTGATCGCGTCTGCCCTTGTACTTGTTCTGTATTTTCGAGATCTCCGGCTGCATATAGCTCATCATTCTCGTGGTTTTCTGCTGCTTGATCGTGATAGGAAGAAGACATATGTAGATCACGAGCGTGTAGAGGATGATGGCAAGTCCGACATTGGGTATTCCGATAGAATCGAGGATGTAATAGATTCCCTCCATAACCCAGCCCATAAGCTGCGCTACCCATCCTAATACCGGCGTCGTTGTTTTACTGAGTAATATAAAATCCAATTTTAGATTCCTCCGGATATAGACTGTTTACGGCACCGGGTCGTATCCGCCCTTGGAAAACGGATTACATCTCAGTATTCTCCAGATTGCCAGTAAACTCCCTTTTAATGCTCCGTATTTTTTTATGGCTTCGAGACCATATTGAGAACAGGTCGGTGTGTAAGGACAATGAACTGTTTTCAACGGAGATATTTTTTTTTGATAGAATCTTATCATTTTTATCAGTATAAATTTCATATTGCCGTCCTTTCGTAAACGCAAGAAATATGAAACTTATCTTTCTTTTAATATATGATGTCGCTTGGCGAGACGGCAAATTGCGCTCTCGATCTCCTTATAAGCGCAGTCCTTAGCATTTACCCTCGCTATAAAAACGAGATCATATCCCATATGAAATGATTCCTCGTGCAGGCGGTAGGCCTCTTTGATAATCCTCTTTATCCTGTGCCGGATGACACTGTTTCCGACTTTTCTACTAACCGAGACGCCTACTCTGTTCCTTCCAAGGTCGTTTTCTCTCACATATAGTACCAATAACCTATCCGCCGATGAGCTGCCTTTTTTATACACCTCGGCGAAATCCTTATTTTTCTTTAAGCTCTCGGAATATTTCATATGTTTTTATTTACATATTTCTATAGCCAACCAAAAAGACCACATTTTTTTAATGCGGTCTTTTTTTAGGCTGATAAAACTTTTCTTCCCTTTAATCTTCTGGCTGCTAAAACCTTTCTGCC
>CAYXUB010000151.1:0-1848 GCA_964468385.1 uncultured Lachnospiraceae bacterium | reverse complement strand
TTTTCATTATATCGGCATAGACGAGGTCGTTCGGTTTCGGGGCTTCGTTTGACGCGATAAGCTCCTCGACAGATTTTGCTCCCGCCTTCTTCAATTCGCTTATTATTTCGG
The DNA here is from genome assembly GCA_964468385.1 of uncultured Lachnospiraceae bacterium. Classification (GTDB taxonomy): domain Bacteria; phylum Bacillota; class Clostridia; order Lachnospirales; family Lachnospiraceae; genus Alectryocaccobium. Next base: position 1,737 of record CAYXUB010000151.1, on the reverse strand, counting down.
TGACACATTCACGTTCGGTTTTACAGGTTGAAAGAAAATTTTTATAGTCATCGCAGAAGGCCTCGGCCTTATCCGTATCAAAGCTTTCGCGCGACCACAGGATTTTGTTTTTCATGGTGAAGTCTCCTTACAAAAATTTAAGATGACGCATTGAGTCACTGCCATCTAATCAAACATTGTACACCCGTTGTTTTGATCTGTAAATGACACCGGGGCCAAAAGGCGGAGATTATTACCTGTTGCTATACGATCTCTCCAAGCCGTTCGTTTTTCATGGCGCGCGCCTTGTCGGCAATTTGCTTAACTGACGTGTTTGTCAAAAGCATTTCATATAGATCGAGTATTCCGGCTGCAAGTTCCGAATCTTCCTTAAGGCCTGAAACTTCTCTTAATATCTCCCTTGCCGCCATGACACTCTGATCCACATTTTTTTCTTGAAGGAAATGGTATACCGCAGCGGCGCAGCCTGCCATAATGAATGAGGAATAGACTCCTTGTTCAAGGCAGAGGGAGGCAGAACCTATCAATCTGTCGCCGGGAGAAAGTTTTCTTTGGGGGTCTGCGCCCACACGCGCACAAGTGTCTCTTAATGCTTTGTTTGTGAATCGCTCCAGAAGGTCCTGTACATGCAAGATCAGCGGTTCTAATTCAGCCTTATACTTTAACGCAAGCGACCTGATGCTTTCCAGCATCGCGCCTTCTGTTATACATCTTATATTGCTTTCATCTATGGCTTCGTAGATAAATTCTTTTCCAAGGAAATTCCCAAGATAAGCGCAAACCGAGTGCCCCATATTATGAACATAAAGTTTTCGCTCTATGTAGTAACTGAAAGGCTCGTAAGGCACTAGATTTTTTATTTTTGGGATAGTTCCTTTAAACGCGGATCTGTTTACGGGAAGAAAGCCATAACGCTCAACACATACTCTCAGAGGCTCCCCGTCTTTCATATCTTCTGTCTGAACCGGAACCATCCTTCCAATAGACGCCTCTACCAATCCTACGTGCTCCTCGTACCAGCTGATGTCATCTGCATCCATCGCTTCTCTTAAAAGCTTATCAATTATTTTATCGGCATCCATTAGATTCTCACAGATTATGATGTTGAGGTCGCTGCCATTCTGTTTTCTTCTCTTATGTATCCCCAAAGCAATATTGGGAATAATATGCCTGAGCGCCCGAACGCCTACGGCCGTAGCCATAATATCTGCTTCTGAAATCGCCTGTGCTGCCTTTTCTTTATCGTTCCCGTTCACTGCGTTTACCGGCCCAACCATAAAATCAGTGTGACCGCTTGTATGAACCACACGAACAGGATAACTTTTCTTTTTGTTCAACTCGTCGACGACGTTCTGTACCACGTCAATGAAGGAAACTTCGTATCCCGACTGAGAAAAAAGCATTCCCACAAAGCCCCTTCCTATATTCCCGCCGCCATACATAACCGCTTTCATATCTATCTCCAATTATCGATATTTTTCAGCCAAATCGAGTACTTCCTTGATGGGACGAAGGCCCGATAATGAGTCGGTTTCTGAAAGGTTTGCCGCCGCCGCCGCGTTTGCCAACAGCATGGCTTTTTCGATAGGGTATTCTTTGAATAAAGAATAGAGGATACCCGCGCAAAAAGCGTCTCCGGCGCCAACACTTCCCTTTATATAGCCTTTAGGAAGATTCAGTGATTTGACGAACCCGCTGTCGCCGTCTTTGGTCATATATATGCCCCCTTCAGGCGCG
>CAYXUB010000150.1:0-1876 GCA_964468385.1 uncultured Lachnospiraceae bacterium | reverse complement strand
CTTATTCGTATAACGTCCGCTTTAGTCTTTCCAAGCGCTACATAGTTCCCTATAAATGCGCTCACGCTCTTTATTCACCGCTATTTCACACTCTTCTACAGTTCCAATGAGGGCGGACCAGGTAGTGGCATCCAGTGTATAACGCTGTATCAAATGCCTTCGCCGTTTTCTATTCCATCCTCCTTTACTTTTGAATCTAAAAATCCTTGCCATACTGAATCACAATTACTTTCGCATATTCTTTCTAACGGGCAACCATCACAGTCTTCGATAAGTATTTCCATGATTGCTCCGAATTTATCTAAACCATTCATTGCCTAATCCTCATATTCTTTAATCCTTCCACACCGCACTATGTGAATCTTTGTACGTTGCAAATCTGCCGTATAACACGTCATAGTATTGCTCCGGCTTCGCCCCTTCGTCCTTTATCAGCTCAAAATATGGGCAGCTCTGCCACTTTTCAATTGGCTCTGCTAGGCGAGTGTGCGCTTTATACTCACATCCGCGGGTTCTGTTATCTTCGCCGTTGAAAGCTCCGTTGTAAATGCAATACCTGGGACAATTTTCCGGCCTAAATAACGCTTTATCCATCATTGCCTCTTCCACTCATAAGTTGCGTCGCATTGCAAGCAATACATATCCCCTCCTACATAATCCATATTTAAAGAATAATTAAAAACTTTTGCCCCGCAGCGAGGGCACGTATACTTGGAGTTATTATATTTATAACGATCAACCTCCCGTTTCAACTCGTCAGTGGCCATTTGAAATTTCTCGCGATGCGCGTCAATTGCTGCTATCGCCATTTCGAGGGTTCCTTTTACGATTCCGATCGCCTCTTGTTCCGTCATTTCAGATCATCCTCCTCGCTGACTATATCCTCATACTTCACAATATCCGCTAAGATACGCTTTGCGTCGTCAAATGCGAGCCATGCGTCAAAATTAACCCTATTCCCCTCTCTGTCTTTATAGCAACATTCCGCTACCTGATTAATACGCTCGTTAAACCTCTCCAACAGCTCTGTGTTCTTCATTCTCCCTTTCCTCCAAACTGCTTTTCTAAAATGCGCTCCGGGTGCGTTTCTTTACACGTATATCATCCCCATATAGGTATATCCTTTGGTAGCTGTAAGTTAAGCGTGAGGTAATGCGTTCGGAATATACCTGCCTCATTTCGGATAGGGATAGGTTTGTCGATATAACCGTGCTTTTTTGCCCAGGATGCGCGAATTTAAACAGTTAAAAAGCTGTGGGACAGTGAAGCTATTGGCCAGGCTGGCTCCTAGGTCGTCGATTATAAGAAGGTCGCATTCAAAGATAAGCTTGAAGTTTTCCGTGGTTTTCTCGTTTGGCCTGAACGTGTTTTCCTCGAATACGTTGAATAAGTCAGACGCGGTAAGGTATACCACGCCCACACCTTTATCCATCAAGGCTTTCGCGATGCAATGTGACAAAAAAGTTTTCCCTACTCCGGGTCTTCCGATGAAACAGATATTCCCGCCCCGCTTATTGTCAAAATCCTTAACAAAAGCAAGTGAGAAATCGCGGGCATATCTGGCTATCTGCCTGGGGGTGTGCTTGCTGTCCGCATTTATCCCGGTATCCGGGTACAAGGACAGGTCGAACGTGCCAAAGTTTTCCTCTTCGAGGATTTCCGTAAGCCCCGACTGTGAGTAGACCAACCTGATCCCCGCCAGCTTGAAACAGCCGCAAGTCCTCCCGTCCACAACCCCGGTATCCTTGCAGATGCTACAGTCACATTCGGCGGCGGCAATGCCGTTTTTAAAACCGGCCAGCTCAAACAGGCCCTTCTTTTCTTCCGAGAGCGCCTTTATTTCGGGAGGGAGGTTAAAGTCGGGATTATCCCCTCC
>CAYXUB010000149.1:0-1880 GCA_964468385.1 uncultured Lachnospiraceae bacterium | reverse complement strand
TAAAGCTGTCGTCTACCACTATGGTATCTTCAAACATCATAGGATTGGCTATGAGCTCTTCGTCGGATACAGAGCTCGTATCGGTAAGCGCATCCACCGCGTACACCTGCCCGCCGGTTATAATTATGGTTTCCTCCGGCAGCCCTATAATACGTTTAATAAAGAGCTGGCTTTCGTCATCAGGGTATCTGAATATAACAATGTCATATCTTTCAGGATCCCCGAAGAGATAGGCAAGGCGGTATCCAATAAGGCGCTCTCCCGTCATAATGGTATTTTCCATGGACGCCGACGGAATCCTCGCGTTTACTATGATATAGGCCTGAACGACAAAGATTATCGCCGCTATTATCACGATAGTAAGTGCGTAATCGATGAAACCCCTTAAGTATGATTTTTCCCTATATTCTTCTGTCGTATTGATTCCCTCGTTATTATCCGCGAAAATTCGTGACATGAAAATCCCCTTCAGTTATGGAGGCGCATGCGCCTCCCGTTTTGCCTCCTAGGAATACATCCAGCTCCTCCGGCAATTGTGCCGTGAAGCATCTCCCCGATATATTTGCCAGGCTTCCCCCGCTCTTTGGAAAAACAAGCTTATACGCGTGCAAAAACTGTCTTTTTAAGCCGTCAGCCGCTCTAAGCGATTCCTTGGAGGAATACTTTCTATCGCCTATTATGGGATGACCCATTGAACTTAAGTGCGCCCTTATCTGATGGGTCCTGCCTGTTATCAGTTCCACGTCTAACAGCGTCATGTTTTTGCAACGGGCTGCGGGACATATGCCGGTTCGTATTTCCTCATACCCCTTCCTGGGCGATGCCGAAATATCCACTATGTTTGAACTTGCATCTTTTTTTAGATAAGCTTGTAATCTGGCCTTGTTTTCGATTTCTCCGTAAACCAGAGCGAGATAATGCTTGCGAATTTCCCTTTTCCTGATAAGTTCCGAAAGCTGCCTGGCGGCGGCAAACGACTTTGCACAGACCAAAAGCCCGCTTGTGTTTCTGTCCAGACGGTTCACCGCTGAGGGCCTGTACTTCCTAACCGAATCGGCATCAAGAAAGCCGGTGTGCCAAAGATAGCCCACCAGATATTCACATGCGGACATCTGCCTATCATCCGCCCTTTGTGAAAGCATACCCGCCGGTTTGTTGAAGATAAGAACGTCATCATCCTCATAGATGATCCGAGTTTTAAAATCCTCAACTTCGGAAACGCTTATTTTCCCCGGTTGCACTAAGGCTGCTTCCGCGCCTTTAAGGGTAAGAAGGGTTTCGTCCGAAAAGTAAATCGATACGCTATCGCCCTCTTTTAAGATGCGGCCGCCTTCGGATTTTCGCCCGTTGACCTTAATTTTTTTTTTCGTAACATCTTGTAGAGAAAGCCGGTTGAGGCGTTAGGCAGATAACGCTTAAGAAATTTATCCAAACGCTGCTCCTGCGTGGTTTTATCAATAATTATTTCTTCCATGGTTGAAATTCTGCGCCTTCAAAATCTTGAAAGGCATTTAAAACGGCACCCCGTTAAGGGCGCCGCGCCGATTTTTATGTTTATTCGTCCTCTCCGTCGTCCAACTCTTCTTGAGGTTCCATTTCTATTTTAAACTCCTCGCTGCTGCCGCCCTGGCTTTCCACGGTTCTACCCAACGAAGGCGAAAGCTCGCGTAAATTCTGATTTAGGACATCGTAGCAATTCTGCATCGAACCTATCAGCGCGCTGGTCTTGCCCGTAACGTCCGCCAGCGAATCTCCCACGACCGCAAGTATGCTCGAAATGATGTCGTTTGTGTAGGATAAGGCGCTCATCCTTATATTGTTCGCGTCCTGCTGCGCCGAATCGAGTATGCCCTGCGCCTCAAGATTGGCATTGTTGACCG
>CAYXUB010000148.1:0-1909 GCA_964468385.1 uncultured Lachnospiraceae bacterium | reverse complement strand
CGCCAAAAACGCCGCGTTCTGTATCGCCGAGCTTTCCCCGTCCATTATCATGTTCATCGCCTCATAGGCCTCATCGTAAGTCAGATCCTCTTTGTTCACTATCTTTATTATCGCTTTTTTTATCATCTTTTTATCCCCTTTATACTTAAATATTCTTTATGAAGTTCTCTAATATCTTCTTTCCGAGCGGAGTAAGTATCGACTCCGGGTGAAACTGCAGCCCGAATATAGGATACTCTACATGTCTGACCGCCATTATCTCATTGTCATCGGCTATCGCGGTCACCTTTAAGCAATCCGGAATGCTTGCGGCTTCCGCGGATAACGAATGATATCTCGCTACCGGAAACTTTTCGGGACAGCCTTCAAAAAGCTCGCAGCCCTTATCCACAGTAATCTCCGATTGTTTACCGTGCATAAGCCTTGCGGCGTAGCCTATCTTCGCGCCGTAGGCCTCACATATCGCCTGATGACCCAAGCAGACACCAAGCGTCGGGATCTTCTTACAAACGGAAGCCGCCGCCTCTACTATTACTCCGGCGTCTCCCGGCCTTCCCGGCCCCGGAGAAATTATTATCTTTTCGGGAGAAAGCTCCTCTATCTGAGAAACGCTCAACTCGTCATTTCTTATGACCTTTATATCCGGCTCTAACTCTCCTATCATCTGATAGAGGTTGTAGGAAAAGCTGTCATAATTATCAATCAATAAGATCATCATCTGCTCCTTCCGCCGCCTTTAGCGCCCTTATGACCGCCGCTGCCTTGTTTATACACTCCTCATATTCCTTCTCTGGTACTGAATCCGCCACTATGCCCGCGCCGCTTCTTACGAAGACCTTGCCGTTCTTTTTATAAGCGATGCGTATCGCTATACAGGTGTCCATATCCCCATTAAAGGCAATATATCCTATCGCTCCGCCGTAGACTCCCCTTTTATTGCCCTCTAACTCCCCTATTATCCGGCAGGCCCTTATCTTGGGCGCTCCGGAAAGCGTTCCGGCAGGGAGCACCGCGCCTATCGCATCGATGGCGTCGCGATCCTCTTTGATATTGCCGCGCACTATGGAGCCTATGTGCATAACGTGCGAGTACTTCTCTATGCTGTGCAGCTTTTCGACTTGGACGCTTCCGAAGCTGCTCACCTTGCCGAGATCGTTCCTGCCGAGGTCTACGAGCATATCATGCTCCGCAAGCTCCTTTTCATCACTTAGCAGCTCCGTCTCAAGCCGCTTATCCTCAGCCTCCGTCTTTCCCCTAGGCCTCGTACCCGCAAGGGGAAAGGTGTGCAAGATCCCGTCTTTCAGCTTTACGAGCGTTTCGGGTGAAGAACCGGCTATCTCGACGTCCGTCCCCGAAAAATAGAACATATAGGGCGAGGGATTTATCGTCCGCAGTATCCTGTAGGTATTCAAAAGACTGCCCTCAAAAGGAGCGCTAAGCCTGTTGGAAAGCACGACCTGAAATATGTCTCCTTCTACGATATGATGTTTTCCCTGCTCCACCATTTCGCAATATCTCTTTTTACCGAAAAGGGGCTCGACCTCTCCTAAAAGCCTGCCCGGCTTATCCGCAGCCTTCTTTCCTTTCCTTAAAAGCGCCGCCATGCCCTCAAGCTCCATCACCGCCTTATTGTAATTTGTTTCATACTCGTCGAGCTGCATATTTACGATCAGTATGAGCTTTTGCGCGAAGTTATCAAAAGCTATGACCTTGTCGAAGAGCATAAGGTCTATATCCTTAAACTCTTCCTCGTCGCTTAGCTCTACGCGCGCCGACGGCTCGATATAGCCGAAATAATCATAGGCGAAATATCCGACAAGCCCGCCTGTAAAGGGGGGAAGATGAGCAAACTTCGGACTCGTGTACTCCGACAATATGCCGCGTATATAAGAAGCGGGATCCTCTGTCT
>CAYXUB010000147.1:0-1910 GCA_964468385.1 uncultured Lachnospiraceae bacterium | reverse complement strand
GCGTTCGGACATTCTATCTGCTACACGAGCAGGAACTACAAGGACGTTACGAGCGAGGCGTTCATAGACAGGATCGTTGAGAACGGCGCACTCTTCGCCTGGTACTTCCACTATATGCCGGTAGGAAACGGAGCTTCTCCCGAGCTTCTTCTTTCCCCCGAGCAGAGAAAAGAAGTGCTCTTCACGCTTCGCGAACTGCGCGGCACGAAGCCGATATTCACCATGGACTTCCAGAACGACGGACAGTTCGTCGGCGGATGTATAGCGGGCGGACGCCGCTATCTGCACATCAACGCCAAGGGAGCCGTTGAGCCGTGTGTGTTCATCCACTATTCAAACGTGAACATACACGATGTGTCTCTCCTCGAGGCACTCAAGAGCCCTCTCTTCCAGGCTTACCACGACAACCAGCCATTCAACAACAACATGCTCCGTCCGTGCCCGATGCTCGAAAATCCCGAGGAGATCGAAAGACTCGTAAAAGAGACCGGCGCGGTAAGCACCGACTACGAGAGTCCGGAGGAAGTGGAAAACCTCGTCGCAAAGACGAAGCAGTATGCCAAAAACTGGAAGCCGGTGGCGGAGGAGCTCTGGAAAGAGATTGCCCGTCCCGAGGATATCGAATACGGTATCATGAAAGACAAGGAAAAGGCCGAAAGAGCCGAAAGAGCGTCCGAGAAGAAGGCGGCAGGCTGATTTTTGGATTAAGACAATATCGAAACATCGTACACACAGAGGCAACCCTCCATGCGGAGGGTGCTTTTTCGTTGCAAAAATGTACTTAAAACACATTTTTCCGCTGTAAAAAGTGGTCGTATGGCATTTTTTCGTTGCAATTTTTGTTTGGAAGTAGCATACTGTTTGTATAGAATCAAAACCGGAGGCGGTATATGTATAGGACTGCAATTGAAAAATTATTAAAATGGAAACAAAGCAAGTACCGAAAACCAATGATCATAGAGGGAGCGAGACAGGTAGGAAAGACATGGCTGATGCAGGAGTTCGGAAGGCAAGCGTATGCTGATACTGCATATATCAACTTTGATTCCAATTCCGTTATGGAGGAACTTTTTTCTTCAGACTTGAATACAGAGCGGCTGATCATGGGCTTGGAGCTTTATGTCGGAAAAAAAATAGATCCCGACAACACACTTATTATCTTTGATGAGGTGCAAGAGGTTCCGAAAGCACTTACTTCTCTCAAATATTTTTATGAAAACGCGCCGCAGTATCATATCGTCTGTGCCGGTTCTTTGCTCGGGATCGCATTACATCAGGGTACATCCTTTCCGGTGGGTAAAGTCGATTTTCTAAAACTCTTTCCCCTTTCCTTTAAAGAGTTTTTAATGGCTACAGGACAGGAACGTTTTGCGGAATTGCTCGAGACGCAGGATTTTGAGATGGTCACGAGCTTTAAGCAGACATATATCGCCGCGTTGAAACATTATTATTTCGTCGGGGGAATGCCGGAGGCTGTGCAATGCTTTGCCGATAATGAGGACTTTGATGAAGTGCGAGATATTCAAAAACGTATTCTCGCGGCTTATGAGCATGACTTTTCAAAGCACGCTCCGAATGAACTCGTTCCTAAAATACGTATGATCTGGAACAGCGTTCCTTCTCAGCTTGCAAAAGAAAACAAGAAGTTCATCTATGGTCTTGTCCGTGAGGGGGCTCGTGCAAGGGATTATGAAAGCGCTATTATGTGGCTTACAGATTGCGGGCTTGTCCATAAGGTCAGCCGTGTCAATGCGGCGAAAATTCCCTTAAAGGCATACGAGGATCTCAAGGCATTTAAACTATTTGCTCTTGATGTGGGTCTGCTCGGCTGTATGACAGGGCTCCATCAGCGGATTTTACTTGAAGGCAGCAATCTGTTCACGGAATTTAAGGGGGCTTTAACGGAGCAA
>CAYXUB010000146.1:0-1911 GCA_964468385.1 uncultured Lachnospiraceae bacterium | reverse complement strand
TATTAAAACGCGAGAGCTGCCGCACATTCAGCGATATTCCGGTAAGCAGGGGGGACCTTGTAAAGATTGTTGACGCTGGGAGGCTGGCGCCGAGTGCGTGTAATTCGCAGCCATGGAAATTTATGGTGGTAGATTCTCCAGAGGCGAAGGAAAAATTATGCGACGCCCTTGTTTTGGATGACGGAAAAACGGGCGCCCCGTGGCGCAATGAAGTTCCCGCTTTCATCGTCTTCATTGAGCAGGACGCAAACGTTGTTCCCATGGTTCGTGATTATTACGGAGGGACGCAGCGGTTTGCCCCGGGAGATATTGGCGGGGCGTGTCTCAACATGTGTTACCGGGCGACGGAACTGGGGCTTTCAACCTGCATAATAGGGATAACAAATCAAAGAAAAATGAAAGCGCTGTTCGACATACCCGAACCTTCAAGGGTGAGGTTCGTGCTTGCCGTCGGTTACGCCAAAGAGGGAACCAAGACGAGGAAGAAAGTGAGGAAGGACATAGACGAGGTAGTGTGCTTCAATTTGTACAGATATTGAAAGAAGGCTACCGCAATTTCACGGACTTTAGAGGTACGGTAGCCCAAAGCAGTGGTTCAAGCATAGGGCGGGAACTGCCCGAATTAACGCCTGTGGAGATAATAGGCTACGAGGTCAAAGAGGCAGGAGGCCCATTGTCTTTGGACAATTGGCAGTTCACGGTCGAGATCGGTACGGGGATTCATGAAACAAAAGCACGGAACACCTCATAGCGAAGTGTCCGTGCTTTATTTCGATCCCTGTATGTTCGCCAAGCTCTTTCACCCACTTATGAGCAAGCTCATGTGGGCTTAGACCTTGCACCCTAGTGTTATAAATTACTTACAAGCATAATATACATAAAGCATGTCTTCGTCCGTACCATCTGCATAAAAGGTCTCATAGAACACATAATCTTCGTATCCTTCGACCATAGCATAAAGTGTACTGAACGAGTATGTATTCCCCGGATAAAACCTAGTGTAAGAATCGTAGCACTCAAGCTCTTCGGGCCAGCCTAAACTAATATAAGTCGATGTTCCATCTGCTGATGGTATCCCACCTCCACCGATATTTTCCGCCCAAAAACTGAATGACGGCTCGTTAATGCTTCCATCATCCATACCGGACGGGAAATTTTCAGGAACATATACTTCGTATTCCATCAAATGCCATTGCACATCACTTGGCAGCTGATAGTCATCACTACTTAAATCAATCTGCCCCCAATCATAACTATTTTCATTATTAAGGTCGATAGCTGCTTGCACATAATCAGCATCATCTGCATATGATGTGACATTTGTCACACGTACATATACAGTATGATAAAGACCATCGCCCGTTGAATACCGAGAAATCTCTCCCCATGTACCAAGCGGAATCGCATTCTCGTCGGTCGTGTCTGCTCCGTAAATTGCGTCAGCAATATCCGCCGAACCCGTTGTAGACCCTGTTTCGGTCTCTTCTTCAACTTCTGAGGCTTCTGACGTTTCTTCGGTTTCGTCTTCAACTTCTGAAACTTCTGACGTTTCCTCGGTTTCTTCCTCAACCTCAGACTCGGAAGTAACCTCGACAATCTCGCTTTCTTCTGATGTTTCGGAGACGCTTTCAGATTCCGATTCGACGTCGCTTTCGCCGGAGCCGCAAGCGGCAAGGCTAAAAGTGAGCGCAAGACATAGCAGAACCGACAAAAATAATTTCTTGTTCATAGATAATCCTCCTTGATTTTTTAAGCATACATATTATACCAGAATTTTTTAAGAATACATATTATACCAGCGGCCTTATTGAAAGTATAGTTAATTTTGCGATGCGTTTTTGTGGATGGCTTTGGTCGGCAAGGTTAGATATTTGCGGCAGTGTAGATTTTGTACACGTCGTCTCCGTCAAG
>CAYXUB010000145.1:0-1941 GCA_964468385.1 uncultured Lachnospiraceae bacterium | reverse complement strand
AGCTCCAAAGTGTATTCCTTCACCCATCGGGCGCTGTAATTACTGGAGCTTGCGAGTATGATCCCGTCCACTTGCAGACTTATAAGGAAATCAAACAGGCTTTTGATGTTGTCGTAGTCGTACATGCTGTTGCAGAGGATGATGTTATATCCCTTTTGCTTGGCGTATTTTTCCAAGGCGTAGGCGAGCTCGGAAAAATACGGATTTGTTATATCGGGAACGATGACCCCTATTATATTTGTCTTTTTGTGGATAAGGCTGCGCGCCAGGGCATTGGCACGGTACCCTTCCCTGTCGCATATTTCCAGTATGTATTTACGTGTATCGTCGCTAAGCCCTCGATTTCCGTTGATTGCTCGTGAAACGGTAGAGACGGAGACACCGGAAATTCGTGCGATATCCTTGATAGTAACGCGTTGTTTTGCCATAGTGAAGCCCTCACATCATCTCGTCCCCAAACCATGCAGACGTGCGTGGTTGAGGGGTGACATATACCTAAGACCTTACAATTTTTTGTATGTATTTTCAATATAGTCCTGTATATATTCGTTTGCATGCAAGATGGGGCCAGGTGTCTCCATTTTTAACGAAACGGTCGCCGTAGCAAAGAGCAGAGAGGACTCGATATCAAAACCGGTTATCCTTTTTGCTATATATGCCCCGAAGACGGTATCTCCCCTCCCTGTTCTACCTGATAAGTTACGTGATTTGACGGGATATGTATAATAGTCTTTTCCGTCAAACACCAACATTTCGGTGTTGTAGGAAATCAGAACTTCTTTTGCTCCCATATCGATCAGAATTTTAGCGGCGTCATACCTGTCGGGGCTTCCCGTAAGTATTTCCGCTTCCGCGGCATCCGCTTTTAAAAAATCGAAATATTTCAAATGCGTTTGCTTACATTCCCAGTCTTTAAAATGCAGCTTACCGTCATCATTGTGACGCAAAAAGCCCTGAACATCAGCGGAAAGCTTGGCGCGTTCGGCAAGATAGGGGATAAGCTCCACTGGGAAATCACCGTATACTAATCCCGCAAGATGGTACAGTGAGCAGCTTACGGAAGGGATTTGTTCGGAAGTTATGGCATCAGCGCTTACCAAACATTGAGAATTTCTCCGCTCCCTGTCCGCGGTAAAATATTCGTTGCGCATTCGTGTCGTATTCTCCGAAGGAATGACAAATATATCTTCTTTCGGGAGCGGATAGCCGGACAGAATATCGCAGTCTTCCGGGGAAATCTTAAGCGCCGCGCAAGTACGAGCGCCCGCTGCTCTGGATGCGGCCACGCCGAAGAGCACCGCCCCGCCAGGTTCGTTTATGCATACTCCAGTATAGTCTATGTTTTCGTCAACACATGCGGGACCAATAAACATAACATCGTATTTTGCTTTATTATTCATACACCCTCCCGAAAAAAAAGAAAACGTTTGCGTTATAATTATAGCACTTTATCCGAGAAAAACAATGTCTAAAATAAGACAATCTAACAAAAACAGAGCATACGGAGCATAAACAAAGTTAATCTTTCTTTACTGCTGAACCGTATTTGATATCGTTCTATAATATGATATCATAAAGGAACCGGAAAACGTTTGCAGAACATATTTCGAGACGAAACTGCTCAGCTTGGCATTATATTCTTCGGACGTCACCTCTGGCAATAAAATGTCCGACACACCATGTGATAACATAGCTGTCGGACTCCATTAATGCAGCCGCAAATCCCCTGGCAACGCTGGGTTTTCGGCTATAAACAAAGATTTTTCCAAGATTATTTCGCCTCATACATCAGCCCTCCACAAAACGCGCTCGCTATCGTTTTTGTGGAATGCTCTGATTGAGATGTGACATGTAGCTTTTCTTACGCCTTCGCCTCGATATACCCGAGTTCAACAAGCGACTCGGCGCATAGTATCGCGCCGCCCGCCGCGCCTCTTACGG
>CAYXUB010000144.1:0-1942 GCA_964468385.1 uncultured Lachnospiraceae bacterium | reverse complement strand
CGGATTATCTCAACCGCCTGACGGCCGAGACATCTAAAAAGACGGTTTACGCCGGACCAGGTGAGGCGACGGCGGTCGGAAATTTGTGTATACAGATGTTGTCCGCAGGGAAACTCAAAGATGTTGCAGACGCGAGAAGCTGCGTATTCCGCTCATTTTCGATAAAAGAATACAAGTTATGATGTCAGCGGCTAAGCAGCTTTGGCCAGCGGTATTTATAAATATTTTATTTGATTAAACGGGGGCAGGATATATAATTAGGTTTAAAGGCAATTTTAAGTTTCGAGGATGGGCATAGATGGAGTCGAAAGTACGGGTGGGTCTCGTTTTAGAGGGCGGAGCCATGCGCGGACTCTTCACCGCGGGCGTTATAGATGTATTGATGGAAAACGGAATATATACCGACGGCACTATCGGCGTTTCGGCAGGGGCGGCCTTTGGTTGTAATTATAAATCCAGGCAGATCGGGAGAGCCTACAGATACAACTTGAGATTCTGCAAGGATCCCAGGTACTGCAGCCTCCGTTCGCTGATAACCACCGGAGACATGTTCGGAGGCGATTTTTGTTACAGGGTATTGCCGGATGAATTGGATAAATTCGACGCTAAAACCTTCGAGACCTCGCCCATGGAGTTTTATCTGGTATGCACCGATGTAAATACAGGCGAGCCGGTGTACCACAAATGCTCGGACGGGAAGGGAACCGATTTGCAGTGGATCAGGGCTTCGGCGTCAATGCCGCTGGTCTCAAAAGTGATAAAATTAGGAGAGAGAGCCCTGCTTGACGGGGGCATATCGGATCCTATCCCCTTACGGTTCTTTCAAAGCATAGGGTACGGCAAGAACATAGTGGTGCTGACCCAGCCGAGAACCTACGAGAAGCACAAGGCCAAGTTCCAACCCGTACTAAACGTCCTGCTAAAAAAATATCCCCGCGTCGCGGAAGGGTTGCGCAAGAGGCATTTTATCTATAATCAGACATTGAAATACATTAGGAACGAGGAGCAAAAGGGCAATGTTTTCGTTATAGCCCCCGCGACGAGCCTACCCATAGGAAGGGTGGAGCACGACCCGAACAGGATTAAGATAGTCTATAATATAGGCAGAAAAACGACCGAGAAACTGCTTGATAAGCTTCGCGAATATTTGAATACGGATGAAGAAAAGCCGCTATACAGCTAATGTCTGTGTAGCGGCTTTATATGATAGGAAATCTCATTTTCTATCGCATAAAGATGTTCCGATGTGGATGAGCACTCGCGCGAAGGGAAATTATTGCCTGACGGCAATCGCGCTCGGCGCGGGTGTGCGCCAGGGCGCACACTTTAGTTTCCTTGAGATACATAGATGTTTTCAGATTGCCACAAGCGCCTTAAGGGCGGCGGACATCGTTGAAGAGAGGCGCTCGGCGCTGCTTTCGTCTGTCCCTCGCACACCGAAGTACAGTTTGAGCTTCGGCTCCGTTCCGGAAGGCCTTACGCATACCCAGGCCGCATCTTCCAAATCGAAATAAAGCACGTCCGAAACCGGAAGGTTCGTATCGCTTTCCTTGCCGGAAGCTATGTCTTTTATCTTTCCGACCTTGTAGTCCCTGAAAGAAATGACTTTAAGCCCGTTGATCTGCGCGGGGGGATTTTGTCTTAAAGTGTTCATCGCATCCTGGATTTTCCGGATCCCTTCTATACCGGAGAGGGTTATGGAATCAACGCCCTCCCTGTAGTATCCGTACTTTTCGTATATCCCCACCATGGCATCCCAGAGGGTCTTGCCGATGCTTTTATAATAGGCTGCGGCCTCGCAAAGCGCCATGGAAGCGGAGACGGCGTCCTTGTCTCTGGCATAGGTGCCGATAAGGCAGCCGTAGCTCTCTTCGAATCCGAAAAGATAGGTTCCTGTTTTGTTTTTTTCAAAATCCAGGATCTGACGGCCGATATATTTAAA
>CAYXUB010000143.1:0-1946 GCA_964468385.1 uncultured Lachnospiraceae bacterium | reverse complement strand
GCGGCTATTGCCGCTGCGGTACGCTCGCTATCCCCTGTGAGCATTACTATCTTTCCTATGCCAAGACTTCGCAATCCCTTAACAACAGCCGCCGCCTCTTTACGAAGCGGATCGGAAATGCAGACGACCGCCGCTATCTCTCCTGCTATTGCAAGATAAAGATGGCTGTATTCCATCGGGATAGAATCAAAACGCTCCCTATCCTTTTCAGGAACGATACATCCCTCATCCTCGAATACAAAATGCTCGCTTCCTATTACTACTCTTTCATCTCCGACCCTGCTCGCTATGCCATGCGCAACGATATATTCGATCTGGGTATGTCTTTCCTCATGCGCTAAATTTCTATCCCTTGACGCCTGGACGACTGCATTTGCCATCGAGTGAGGAAAGTGCTCCTCAAGGCATGCGGCAAGCTTCAGCATTTCCGTCTCACTCCTGCCGCCAAAGCTAACGACCTTTGCAACTACCGGGCTTGCGTATGTGAGCGTTCCGGTTTTATCAAAAATTATCGTATCTGCTTTTGCAACGTTCTCAAGATATTTGCCTCCTTTGACGGTAACATGGTAACGGCTCGCCTCCCCCATTGCAGAGAGGACAGACAGAGGCATCGCAAGCTTAAGAGCACATGAAAAATCCACCATCAGGACCGAAAGCGCCCTCGTAGTATTTCGCGTCAAAAGCCATACCAAAAGGCTTCCCACAAAGGTGTACGGGACAAGCTTATCGGCAATGTTAGCCGCCTTGCTCTCCGCGGCAGATTTAAGGTTTTCGGATTCTTCTATCATCGCGACTATCTTGTCGTATCTGCTGTTTCCCGACTGTTGAGTCACCCTAACAGTACATTCACCCTCCTCGATTACGGTCCCCGCATATACAAGCGCACCGGATCTTTTTGGAACCGGGATGGATTCCCCTGTAAGAGAGGCTTGATTTATCATGACCTCACCCTCGGCTATCTCACCGTCAAACGGTATCAGATTTCCCATACGCACCACGATCTCATCTCCGGCACGGACCTGATGGAGCGGGACAAGCACTTCACTCTCATCAGTTTTAAGCCATACCTTATCTATATTGAGGGACATACTCCTTGCAAGGTCATCTACAGATTTTCTATACGTCCACTCTTCAAGCAGCTCTCCTAAACCAAGCAGGAACATGACAGAGCTCGCCGTAGAATAATCTCCACGCGCCATAGACAGGACTATTGACGTCGCATCAAGAACCTCAACCTTTAGCTTTCCTTTTAACAAACAGCGTATGCCTTTAATTATAAATGGTATAGCTCTGATTACTGTATAGGCCGCGCGCAAAGGAGCGGGGAAAAAGAGAAGCTGTGCCGCTTTAAACATCACCATGCCGACCAGCTTTTCCTGATATGCCCTGTTAAGAGCTCTGCTGCTGTGTGACCGAGCTATTTCGCTCAAGGCCTCATCATCGTAAGAGAAGCCCTTTATAGCCTCTATGAGAGCCCCGCGGTCTTCCATGTATTCTATGACGGCGCAGCAAGTCCGCTCATGCACTACGGCTCGCGTTACCTGCGGAATAGTCCCAAGCCAGTATTCTAAAATATCAGCCTGTTCAAGCGTCATGCTCGACTGTTTCGCTTGTATGCGCATTCTCCCTTTACATTCATGCTTTATCAAAAATTTCATTATCGGCCTCCGCTATAAAAAGTAAGGCCCTGCAACGCAGGGCCTTATGTGTCTTTTGATATTTATCATTCTCCGGCTTTTTCCGCCTCGGCCTCGGCCTTAGCACGCTCCTCATTGAGCTCTTTAGCCGAAGCTAGGATATCTCCGGCGTTTTCCTGCACTGTCGTCACGGTCTTCATCACGCTATCCTTCATCCTAAGCGTTGCAGCGGTCATATGTACATACGCTTTCTTTGCATCCTTACTCGATAAAATTTTAATTCCTGCGGTTCCGAATAAAACTCCGCCT
>CAYXUB010000142.1:0-1961 GCA_964468385.1 uncultured Lachnospiraceae bacterium | reverse complement strand
CAGGCATTTTTTCAGGGATGCGTGTCGCCTCTTTTGAGAATGCCCATTTATTGTTAAAAGGTTTAACTTTTCGCATAAGACTCCTCCAATTTTTATTTTCGATAAAGAAATCGTCTGAAATTTTGACTTTTCTCGGGAACCATGCAAAAGGAGAATTAATTTTCTTTACCTCGCAGAATAATCTTACACATATCTGTTTTGATAGGACTGTTAGTGCTGTAGGTTTTGTTGAGATAAAGTTTGGGTAGTGGGATTCTGGCGTGAGCTTGTCTTGAACAAGTCGGCGGCTTCGCTGACGTCGCGGCTGCGCGTGGGCGCCGAGACAAGCCCACGCCTATACCCGCGCAAACAAACCCAAAAGCACAAAAACAAAGCGGCGACGGGCGGGGCGTCATCGTTGACCCGCTTGGCGTACGCCCACACATACCGTCGCGCTGATTTTTGTTTTTATTCCCCCTTTTTCCGTTTGACCTTTGCTATGTCCTTTGTCTATTCTGCGGCTGTTTTAGGTGCCCGCTTTCAAAATCGTCAAATACTCCGAATATTCAAACACCCTGTTCCTTGCCTTCGTCGTCCTTTCCGTAACGATTCCGACGCTTCTAAGTTTTTTTATCGCCGCGGAAACAGTATTATAAGAAAGCCCAACCGCTTTTGCAGTCGCACTTATATTCACAATAGGGTGCTCTTTCAGGTAATCATATATCTTTCTGACCGCCGATGTTTCCTTCATTATTTTCTTTTCATCTTTGCTTATAATCCCATTGATTTTTAGAATCGCTTCCACGCTGTCTTTGCAGGTTTCTATAACTCCCGACAAAAACAACTTGATCCATTGTTCATAATTCCCTTTATTCCGCACTTCGCTTAATCGGTCATAATACTCCACCCTGTTTGTTTTTAAAAACAATGATAAATATAACACCGGGCGATGTATTATTTCTTCATTCAAAAGCATAAGTGTTATCAACATTCTGCCGATCCGCCCGTTTCCGTCAAGAAAAGGATGTATCGTTTCAAACTGATAATGCACCAACGCCGTTTTGAGCAACGCATTCATTTCCGACATGTTGATGAACTTTTCCAAGTCGCTCATCGCTTCGGTCATATCCTCTACCGTAGGCGGAACATACCGCGCCGTCTGTATCGTACTATTTGCCGCGCCGATCCAATTTTGACTATTCCGAAATTCTCCGAGATTTTTCTCCTGGCCTCTTACCCCCTGCATCAATATCTTATGCGTTTCGCACAAAAGACGATTGCAGACAGACAAAGCTTTCATCTCTTTCATGGCATAATTCAATGCGTTCACATAATTGATAACGTCGTTTACTTCAAGATTTGCCGACCTTTTCGTTTCCGCATCAAGCACATCTTCCAATGTCGCTTGTATTCCCTCAATCTGACTGCTTAAAAGCGCTTCTTTTCTCACATAGGAACCCAAAAACAGGTCTATATTCGGTACCGTCTCCGAAACCGCATCTAATTTTCCGAGACCGTATTGCGCCTCAGACAAAAGCCCGACCATTTCCACATCCATCTCCAATGGCGGCTCCGGCGGTAACGCATTCGGCTTATATGCCTTATACGCGGCAATGCCGCTCAATGCCGTTATATATTGCCCTGCTCTGTTCATATACGTCACCTCTTTGAAATATAGCTTATCTGTATAATGGCATTATTACAAAAAAAGTCGAATCCTTGAGATAAGACACCGATTTAAAATATCTTATTTCAATTCACCTTCGGCATCTGCGCTATCGTTTCCTTGCACACTCGTCCCATGTATTCGCCCACGTCACAGGGAGTTTTTCAAAATTTTTTTCAGTTTTTTACGACTGCATGATAATGTTCCCGAACGGTATCTTTATTCAGTCTCAGTTCTTTGGCAATATCGCGGGATTTGCCTTCTCCTATGGAAAGGAACAGGACGGTGCGCTGCTTATCCGTAAGTCTTTGCAAGG
>CAYXUB010000141.1:0-1974 GCA_964468385.1 uncultured Lachnospiraceae bacterium | reverse complement strand
CAAAATCCCAACCCTCTTGATTTCCGAACAAATGTTCTGTATAATACCTCGTATGTCAGAGAAAGTTTATATTGCAATAGATCTTAAATCCTTCTACGCCTCGGTCGAATGCGCGGCGCTTTCGCTTGACCCCTTCGATACTCACCTCGTGGTCGCCGACGAAAGCCGCAGCTCAAAGACAATATGCCTTGCGGTATCGCCCGCCCTCAAGGCCTGCGGAATCCCCGGAAGACCGCGCTTGTTTGAAGTCATTGAGGCAGTAAAGCGCATAAACGGCGAACGCTTACGAAAAGCTCCCGGACGTAGGTTTTCAGGCAAAAGCTGCGTCGCAAGCGAGCTTTCCGATGACCCCGGCCTTGAAATGGACTTTATCACGGCCGTTCCTAAGATGGCAGAGTATATAGACGTAAGCGCACACATATATGGCATTTACCTTAGATATATCGCTCCCGAAGACATACATGTCTACTCGATAGACGAAGTCTTTATCGACGCGACCGGGTATCTGAAGATATATAAGGCGAGTCCTAAAGAGCTGACCGTTAAAATACTGCGCGAAGTATACCGCGAGACAGGAATAAGCGCCTCCGCCGGTATCGGGACGAACCTCTACCTGAGCAAAATTGCAATGGACGTTGTCGCAAAGCACATGCCGCCGGACGAAAACGGCGTGCGCATAGCCTATCTCGACGAGATCTCATACCGCAAAACACTCTGGGCGCACACACCGCTTACGGATTTCTGGCGCGTCGGCCGTGGCATATGCAAAAAGCTGAACGAAAACGGTATCTACACAATGGGGGACATCGCAAGATGCTCTCTCGGAAAGGCTAATGAATATCACAACGAAGCCCTGCTCTATCGCCTCTTTGGGATAAACGCCGAGCTCCTTATCGACCACGCATGGGGCTGGGAGCCTTGTACTATACGCGATATAAAAGCCTACAAGCCGAAAAGCAACAGTATAAATTCAGGGCAGGTGCTGCAAAGCCCGCATGACGCCGCGCTTGCGCGCCTGCTTTTAAAAGAAATGGCTATACAATTAGCCGAGGATCTTTTGTACAATAAGCTTTTGACCTGCCGCCTCGTGCTTACCGTCTCATATGACGCTGAAAATCTAAGCAACCCAAGGATAAAGCAAAAATATAGGGGTGAGACAACTACAGACCACTACGGAAGACGCGTCCCTAAGCACGCGCACGGCACGATAAGTTTGAATTCTCCCACCTCCCTGCCGAGCCGTATATCCGAGGCCGCCGTAGAACTGTACGACCGTATAGTGAACTTTGATCTTACGATACGCCGCCTCAACATCACGGCCGCAGACCTGATACACGAAAGCCCAAAGAGCGATATGAACGACGGAGTGCAGCTCAACCTTTTCGACGATTTTAGTCTGTCCAAGTCCGATGAAGGACTTGCCTTATCAAAGGCAAAGCGTGAAAAGGAGGCGGAGCTTGCCGTCATAGGATTGAAAAACAGATATGGAAAAAATGCTGTGCTAAAGGGGTTGAATCTGATGAAAGGAGCTACGGGCAGGGAGCGCAACGAACAGATAGGCGGTCACAAAGCCTAAGGTTTATCCTGAGCCAAAGCTGAGAAACGACAACAGTTTTTGAATATCCGATATGAAAAGAACTATATCAGACTATCTCGATATCTTATATCTTCCGCGCCCCATATCAAAGGACCACGCGCCCATGCCCCTAAGCGAACGCGCTGCACAGTTCGCTCCTTTTGCGGCTCTTTCGGGTTATGAGTCCGCGATACGCAAGACCGTGCGCCACACCGAATAAAAAAGACATATCAAAAGAGAAGTTGCCAACGAACACTTTACAGTAACCGACGAAAGTTGCTGCGAGCAATCTCACGCGAAGTGTGGTATGATTTTTTCGAGAATCCTCTCTTTCATTTAGTATTCGCCGCTAAAACCGTAGTATATAGGTGAAGTCGGAAAGGAGGCGGTGAGATGAT
>CAYXUB010000140.1:0-1984 GCA_964468385.1 uncultured Lachnospiraceae bacterium | reverse complement strand
CTATGACCGTTTCCGCCACATATCTGCTCTGTATTATCTCTTCATAGTCTGTGGTGAGATAAGTTCCGACCGTAACGTCTCCGCTCGTTATAGAATCACTGTCGCTTCTTGCCATCACATAAAGCTTAGCCGTAGAAGAATAGCTCGGCGTGATAATTGTTTTTGTAATAAGCATAGCTAAGAGAGCCCCTACTAAAGCGGCTAAAATAATGACTCCTGCTTTGCTTAAGATCTCGAGAAACAACTCGCCTAAATCTATAGTCTCTTCGTCATTAAAATTCTGGTTGGTTTCCATCTGTTATCCCTCTTTCAAATTTCTTCCGGAAAGTCACAACAAAATTTCGGCTGGATTTCGAACGAATATCTGCTCGGCATAATCCTGTCCCCATTTTTTTATAACATACCTTGAGCATTCCCCAATCAGAGGCCTGCGTTCGGCTATATCGTGCGCATCGCTTCCGATATAAGACAATAGATTGCGCCCGATGAGATTATGGCAAAATTTCTTTTCATGTCGTCCTGAACGCCCTATCACGCTTTCGGCGTTTATCTGCATACGCGCTCCCATGCGGACCATGTGTTCTACGGATTCTAATTTGTTCCAAAAAACAGAATATCTCTCCACATGGGCTATTATCGGTTCATAACCGTTCGCAACCAGCTGATATATCCTATCGGATATGTAGTCTATCGAATCCCTTCCCGAAAACTCAACAAGAACAAATTTCGTTCCGGCCATGAGATAGCTCTCGTCTTTCTGAAGAAAATCGATCATATCCATATTGGAATGAAATTCGCAGCCGAGATATAGTTGCATTTCCGGATACGTTTTCTTTGCCGCTTCCTTCAAAATTTCGAATTGCTCTTTTACTCTTTCCCTCGGCGTCTCAAAAATCATTCGTCGGAAGTGCGGGGTGAGTATAACGGTCTTTACACCGTCTTTGTATTCCATTCCTAAAATATCAAGTGCTTCTTGCACCGATGTCGCGCCGTCGTCCACTCCCTGCAAAGCATGGCAATGTATGTCATACATATTATCCAATATTCCGCCACTCCTTTACAGTACGTAAATAGTTGTCAAACGCTACCAAAAAAGATTCTATTATTTATCACTCGATTATGCAAGCACTTATTTACCTTAATTTAATTTTAAATAAATTTTATGCTCGGATTTATGCTAAATTGCTTGACTTTGCTCTTAAAGAATGCTATTTTTATCAAACAAAAGCAAATATTAAAAAGCGATGACAAGGAATAGTAATCAGGTTTTCTGAGCGCAGAGAGCTGCCGGGCGGTGTAAGGCAGCGGAAGAAAGCTGACGAACTCGCCTTCGAGCTTCTGCCTGAAATAATAGTAGGCGCAGACGGAATCTCCCCGTTATAGGAGAAGGATATAGGTCGGCTAAGCCGAAGTGTCCGATGAGTGCACGATTTTTCGTGAATTAGAGTGGTACCGCGTAGCGTTGATTTCAACCTTCGTCTCTAAGATGAGACGGAGGTTCTTTTTTATACGAAATTTCATTTCCTATCGTATAAAGCTGATTGCATCATAATAAAACCGGAGGAAGAAAGTAATGGGAATTATGGACTATAAAAAATATAAAAAGCAATATTTTCCGGCGCCGCCCGGAAATTCCGACTGGGTGAATAAAGATTCTATAGATAAAGCGCCTATCTGGTGCAGCGTCGACCTAAGGGACGGCAATCAGGCACTTATCATACCGATGAGCCTTGAGCAAAAACTCGATTTTTTTAAGCTGCTCGTACAGGTCGGTTTTAAGGAAATAGAAGTCGGCTTTCCCGCCGCCTCGGAGACAGAGTACGAATTCTTGCGCGAGCTGATAGAAAAAGAACTTATCCCCGATGACGTGACCGTACAGGTGCTTACTCAGGCCAGAGAGCATATAATACGCAAAACCTTTGAAGCCTTAGAGGGCTGCAAGAACGCCGTCGTACATGTCTACAATTCGACCTCCCTTGCACAA
>CAYXUB010000139.1:0-2003 GCA_964468385.1 uncultured Lachnospiraceae bacterium | reverse complement strand
GAAGAGAATACAAATTACGATAATCTTTTAGAATATTTAGATGAGGCGGGCGCAAGATATATCGACCTGCAAAGTGCCCTGCTTGAGGAAAAGGAGAGTACCGACGGGCTTTTATATTATAAGTATGATACTCATTGGAATCTCAGCGGCGCAAATGTGGCTGCCGAAGAGATACTATCGACGCTCGGCAAAACTCTGTCATTTGAAATAACTGATGAAATAAGCGAGCATTACGGAGATCTGGCGGAGATGCTCTATCCTCAGAGCGGCATATACGAGGAAGAGTACTGGTATGAGTATTCGGGTCTGCTGTCATTACAGGGAATGACCGAGAATGAATACTATGAGCTTTCTTTTTTATATAACGACGCGGGAAGCTCAACGGATTCCGAGACCTATATGGACGAATGGATAGTTGGCCAAGGAAACGGAGAGGGCACCTTATTTGTTTTCAGAGATTCCTTCGGGGCTTCGCTCGTAAGGCCCCTGACTTCCGCGTATGAGACTGCCGTATTTTCGAGATACGAGCCATATGCGCTCGTAAACGCGTATTCGAATGAGGCGCAGGACGTGCTCATAGTTCTTGCGGAAAGAAATCTCGACAAGTTTTTAGATGAGCCTGCCATAATGCAAGGCCCCACGGTTCAAGTGGGTGAGGCAACGCTCGTTGAAACGGAAACAAACTGCGAGATCTCTACCAACGGAGGATATTATGTTATAGAGGGAACTATAGATGAAGATTATATTGATGACCGTACCCAGATCTGTGTAAAGATCTATAACGAAGACGGCACATATACGGCCTATACGCCCTTTTATACTTCGACTAACGGATACAAGCTCTATGTTCTTGCGAACGATGAACAAAGCGAGGTTGAGATATTGATTTCGGACAGTGCTTTTGACGACGGCTCGGCGCTTGCCGTGGCGTCAGGGATTGAAATTCCTTAAACCGGCTTAAATTTATGAAATCTAGTATATGCTTATTTTGCATTTTTCGGCTGCAGTGGTTGCAAAACAGTTAGAATGGGAGTACACTTTACAAGTGTATTTGGTTAGTTGGACAGAAAGACTGCATGGGAGAGATGGCAATAAAACAATAGCGAGCTTGACCCCTAGGGTTCATTTTTGTTTGCACTACAGGAGATAGTATATGTTTAAGAAAAGACTAAGGATCATAGCATTTGTCTTATGCCTCATGATGGGAAGCTCTACGGTAGTTTCTGCCGCTTCTTTGGAGGAAACAGATGAAATAGTTTCAGTTCAGGAAGAGGAACCGGAGGAAGCTTCCGAAGAAGATATCGCAGAGTCCTATGAGGCAAGCGCTCAAGAGGCTCAGGCAGAGGAAGAGGAGAGTTCTGACGGAAACGCGGACGAGACCGAATCCTCGGAAAAAGCGGAGCTTTTCACTTTTGCAGGACAAGCGGACACGCCTGTTGCCTTGGAGATTGCCGCCGATGAAGGTCTCTCTGATGTCAGCATTGCTATAGCTGACGTAAACTCAGATGAGACCGAGTATAAGATAACTCTTTCCGGCTATAGCGCGGAGGAGGGCAGCGGCGTAATGGCGGCTGTTTGGAGCTCTGAGAGGGATTCAAACGGCAACGATCAGGACGACCTTAAATGGTACGATATGACGGCCGAGGGCTCGGACTATGTGTCTACGGTAAGCATTTCAGACCATGGCAGCACGGGCACATATAACGTGCATATATACAGCGCTGTAGACGGAGTCGCAAGCGGTGATGTCATAGTGACAGATAGCTTTACAGTGTCCGAGAACACAGCCACGGAAGTTACGGTATCAGATATAGATAACGCGGCGGGTACGGCCGAAGTCACGGTAGATGGAGTCTACGCGGCTTCGGGGATAAAGGAGGTGCGAGTTCCCGTATGGAGCCGGTCCGACCAGAGCGATATATATTGGTACACGGCTGAGGTTCAGGGAGACGGAAGCTATAAGGCGACGATAGATCTGTCTAAACATTCCTATAACACGGGAA
>CAYXUB010000138.1:0-2007 GCA_964468385.1 uncultured Lachnospiraceae bacterium | reverse complement strand
TATCGCTAAGGGTATAAGGAGCCGAGGAGGAGATTATTATGATAAGGAAGCCGGTGACGATACGGATTGCTAACGGGCTGGAGGTCAGGCCAATCGCGATGTTGGTTCAGGTGGCCAGTCAGTTTGAAAGCGAAATCTATATAGAAAACGGCAATAAGCGGGTGAATGCCAAGAGCATCATGGGGATGATGACATTGGGGCTTGACGCAGGTGAAGAGGTGACCGTGATCACTAACGGTGCCGACGAAGAAACCGCGATGGCAAAGATTGAGAATTACTTATTGAAGAAGAGTTAAAGGGCAAATGTAAAGACTGTTGTGAGGGAGAGGCTTCGTAAAGAAGTGCTCTCCCTCGTGTTTTTGATGCGCCGCCAGCCCCTCAAAAAGGGGGTCTAAGCGCGAAATACCATGCGCTTTTTACAACGCACTGAGTTTTTGTATCGCGTTGTTTGCTATCATGAGATAGCCGTGCTCCCTTAAGTGCTTCTCCGAGGCTTCCGAGCACCTGTCGGCCATACTGTATTCGGAGAGGATGTTGAATATGCGGTTAAAATTCTCGGACTCCTGCGGGATTCCATGCACTATGAGCAGGTAGGCGTCGGCGTCGTACTTATACAGCGAGTTCTTGCAATTTATATACGGGCTGACCGCCTTTGCCGCACGGATGGTATCGTCGAGGGTGGAAAACCTGAAAGCCTCGATCAGCTTAGACGGAGCCTTTGGCTTGTTGTTGCCCTTGGACGGAGTCTTCGGCGTTTCCACGACGGTTTTAGAGGATTCCGAGATAGCCTCCGACATTTCTTTTATCTTTCTTAGCAGATTCAACACCCCATCGGCACCGGGTATATGCATCTCGGCGTTTACGGCGGGCGGAGGAGAGGAAAAGGATGAAAACCGTGTATCCAGCTCTTCCGGATCTTTTACCTTGGTTATGTTGAGAATCAAGCTGTTCGTGGTCGGTATCGCCTCGATCATAAGAGGGGTTCCGTTGAATTCGAAACCGAACTGCAGATTTGCCTGCTGCATCATATCGTAAAAGAGATGCCTCGCCTTTTCGGAGCCGTACGACAACTCACTTAAGTTGATTTTTCGATTATTCAGGTCGTCTCTTGTAAGCGTGCACCTGATTTGATTTTCATTAATTTTCTCTATCTTCATAGACTCTCGCCTCGATTCGTTCGTAAAAGCATATCTCTGACTTAGCGTCAGTATAAATCATTTTCTTTTAGTTTGCAATTGATATTATCTGCTTTTATTGATATGATGTACCAAATGTCATATCTCAGCCGCGCGCTTCCGCGTGGTCAGAGGTTAACATAATTCAACGAGCGATTTATCTTCACGAAGCGAATTGCAGTGACAAATCGCCGGTTATCGGTTGTTTTTTTGCAAAATGGCTCTATATAGATTCGGAGAGAGTATGGGCAAACGAAGGACTAAAAGGCAGAAGTCAGCACTGGTTATGACCTTTATTTTAATAGTGATAGCGGTGATGTGCGTTATATTCATCGCGAATCAGGTTTTCAGCAGTAATGACACTTACGCCGATAAAGACAGCCTGTTCGATTTGACGGATTCCAGTGAAGTAGCCATTATTATAGACGGAGAGTTAGGTGATACCTTTGGGCTGAACGAGGGAGGAAGTTATTATCTGCCCTACGAGTTCGTGTGGAATGAAATAAACGGAGCTTTCTACGTTGAAGAAGCCGCGGACACCTTGTATATGACGCTCCAGGATCAGACCCTGACATGGAGCATAGACGACGGGAGCAATAATCTTCTAAAGGATGACGAAGGCTTATACTATATTTCGGCGGATTGCGTGGAGGAATATTCTTATATAGAACTCGAGACCTACGCCGATCCGAACCGGATGGTTATAAATACCCTGTCGGAAGGTAAGGAATATGTTTCCGTAACATCCGAGACCTATATCAGGACAGGCGCGACAAGGAAAGCCACCATAGTTTGCGAGGGCAATGAGGGAGTGGTGCTTCGCCTTTTAACC
>CAYXUB010000137.1:0-2064 GCA_964468385.1 uncultured Lachnospiraceae bacterium | reverse complement strand
TCATCGAGCTCTCCGACCGCATACTGCGCTACGGCCTCCAGCAAACTTTCAAGCGCACTGATACTGCTTTGAGCGCTCGTTATCTCTTCGTTCCCACTCGTTAAAAGCTCGTTTATATCTTTCAACTCGGCTTCAAGACTGGAGATATAGGCATTCTGTGTCACGAGCGTCTGGCTAAACTGCTCGATCTGTTCTTCTGCCTCACGGTTTATACCGCTTTTTACGGCGGGGACTATTATAAGTCCTATTATAAAAGCGCCGAGCACTATGCCTATTATAATGTTCAGTATATTCCCGAAAGCCGGCAGTTGATGAAACGCTATCGGCTGCACTACCGGCTCGGTTATTATATTCTCTTCGTCGTCCCAGTTTATGGTCGTATAACCGGTGTTTATCTGCGGCTCCTTCTCCTTACGCTTTGAGCCGAACCATCTTATTCTTTTTTTGCGGGCAATGCCGCTCCTGAGTTCGTCTGTGTCGGTGGTGCCGGTCTGTTCGTCTATTTCCATTAAAAAGCGTATAGCTGTTGGATTCGTCCTGTCGATAGGCTGGGCTTTTCTCAATATCTTCCTTGCTCTTTCATATTCTCCTCTTTTCAGATAGATAAGCGCAAGCAGATAATACGCCTTTATGAGCTTCGGATTTGCGTCTATGACCTTTTTAAGCGTTACGACAGCCATATCCTCGTCTCCCGCCCTGCAAAGATCGAGTGCCCTGTTGTAGCGTCTGATTGTTTTTTGTATGTTTTCAAGGCGTGACTGATTTGCCCGTACCTTGTCGATATATTCTGAGGCGATGTTGCGCTGCGGCTTCATGTTTTTGCTTATAACCCATTCGCTGAGCGCGGAGACGACCTCTCCCGTTTCGAAATACACGAGCCCTAAAAGGTTTCTAGCATCAATATTGCGCTTGTTGAACTTAAGGCTCCTTTCGAGCATGTCGATAGCACCGGACATATCTCTTATGCACGCCCTGTCCAGTCCCTGATTATAATACAGGGTTGATATCTTAAGCGCCTTATGTTGAACGCTGTTGTCGTACCCGCAGTGCGAACATTCGACTACGTTCCCCATATCAAAGCCGCAAGCGATACAATTCATTCGGAGGCTCCTTTATCAAAAGCGTTTTTTGAATTTTGCATTTCCTTTAGCAGATCTATCACATCGGTGAGATCCTTTTCATAAATGGTTTCCTCCACCTCGTCCACGGAAAGACAGGGCTTAAATTTTTTCAATTCTTCTTCATAATTGAGCATTGGCTTCACCTGTTATCGAAATTGCGCCAGTCGGCTTTTTACCTGTTCCATCATCTTGCGGTAATCCTCAAGCTTGCTCTTTTCCTCGTCTATCTTGCTCTGCGGCGCCTTTGCCATGAACTTTTCATTCTTAAGCATGCCCTCGCAGCGCGCGATCTCCTTTTCAAGCCTGTTCTCTTCTTTTTTAAGCCTTTCTTTTTCCTTTTCCACGTCAACGAGCTGCTCAAACGGTATGCAAAATTCCGCCTGAGGGATTATCGCGGATACCGCATTTTCGTCTATTCCGTTTTTATCACACTGTATAATGACCTTATCCGCCTTAGCCAGTGTCGCAAAAAAGAGCTTTCCGTTCTCAAAGGCATTTCTGACCTTTTCGTCCTCCGAAACGACATATACGTTCGCCTTTTTTGAAGGCGGTACATCCATAGACGTCCTCAGGTTTCTTATCGCCCTTACAGCGCTTTGGATCATATCCGTCTGCTCGGCCTCATCAGCAAAGTTCATAGAAGCATCAGCCGTCGGATAGGGCGAGATCATGATGCTCTCTTCCTCCGGATTGAGCGTGCAGTATATCTCTTCCGTTATAAAGGGCATGAACGGATGCAGGAGCTTGAGCGCAGTGCTGAGCGTTACTTTTAGCGTCCAGAGCGCGGCTCCCTTCGTCTCATCGGAGTCCGAATAGAGCCTCGGCTTTACCATCTCGATATACCAGTCGCAGAACTGCTCCCATATGAAGTCGTATATATTGGAAAGCGCAATGCCGAGCTCGTATTTTTCCATATTGTAAGTAACGTTTTCTATAACCGCAT
>CAYXUB010000136.1:0-2087 GCA_964468385.1 uncultured Lachnospiraceae bacterium | reverse complement strand
GCCGCCGATACGAGCAGGTAGGCGTATGCGTAATAATGGAGGGTCAACACTATGATGATTGCGACCGGACCATATGCGAGCCAATCCGGCACATTGATTCCGAGGCTCATAAGGAATCCCGGGGAGCCCCCGATTCGTTCGGTTTTAAACACGGCCAGCCACGCTTGTGACTTGCACCAACTGGGGATCATATAGGGGATGATGACGGCCAGTGAGAAAAACTTTTTGAATGCCAGATCGGTTCGTACCATTAACCACGCAAGTACCGAGCCCAGCGTGATCGCAAAAAAAGAAACGCTGAAACCTATCAGCAGCGAATTCAAAAGCGGCTGGACAAGCAGCTGCTTCGTCAGCTGACTCGCGAACAGACGCTGCCAATAATACAGCGTGAATTCCCCTGCGGCGCCACTGACTGACAAAGAATCTCTTTGAGACAAGGTAAAAGTCGTTGCGATCATATCCAAAAGCGGCAGCACGATCAGATATGTCAACAAGACAATGGCGATCACCACGATGACATTATATGGATTCGTGACTACGGCCTTTACCTGATTTTTAAATCGTCTGTATTTGGAATAATTGCCTTCTGCAGTAATCGTCGTCATATCTCCTCCTTCAGCTTGTTATTGTACCGCTCCACGGCATCAACCACCTCTGTCAGCTCTTTTATGCGTATATCCGGCTCAAAATCCACACCAGTGTACTTTTTGTCCTTGTGATAGGTAAGGGGGTTGTCTATCTGGATAATAAGCCGCCAACACGCATTGCGGACGCCTATCACATCCCTCGAAACGGTGTCGCCGACGTAGGCGACCTCATCCCTTTTGAGTCCTGTTTCCTTAAGGGCTATGTCAAATATTTCCGGCCTGGGCTTTCGTATGCCGCATACGCTGCTCAGTACAACGGCCTCGAAATATTCGCTTATTTTATATTCTTCTAAAATCCTCGGGACGAAGGTTCGGCTCATTATGTTTGAGATAACACCCAAGCGGTACCCTAGCCGCTTAAGCTCTTGAAGCATTTCCTCCAGTCCCGCTCGCCTTGTAATCTCCTTTCGGTACCTGTCGAACATAAAACACAGATCCTCGCCTAGGCCTTCTATTTTTTCAGCGGGTATGGAAAAGTCCTTCAGCATGAACCTCTGCCATATTTCGTCGGGATTAAGCTCTATAAGTTCCGCCTCACTGAAACTCTTGTACTCGCGTGCCCCTTTATTAATGCTTTCAAGCAAGAGCTCGGGGGCGTCGGCGGTTCGTATGCCATGTTGCTCGAGAAACCGCCAGAGCCTTTGAGCGTAAGACAGGTCGCATTCGGGCGTGGCCTTCTGAGTGTGTATGGTTCCGCCGATGTCAAAAAAAACGGCTTTAATCATTGTCTCCTGGTTTGTCATCTTGTTTTGCCTTGTTCATAAATTCGAAAACTTAGCAAGATTTTACGCAAACGTTTTCTTTGACAGTATAGTATTTTATTATTAATTACGTGTCAATCCGTTTATTATTTTTTGTAGGATAATAACGGGAATTAGATATTTATTTTATGGGAAATGCATAATTAAATTAATTATTAGATTTATATCATCTTATATTCGCCCATAAATCCGCGTGCGCACTGGCTATGCCGGCTCTATTTTGCCCATATTCAAAATCCAGATGATAAATTAAACACATTAAAAACGAGTATTTTTCTATACTTAAACATCACTTGTGTAATTATTTGTGCAAACGTTTTCTGTTTTATCTTAAGATATCGGGCTGCACATAACAATCCACAGGTATCGCAGCCACGGGCTTTGAGCCTTTTTATCTACATGTCACACCCCGGGCAAAGCACACCACAAAAGTGCTAGCGAGTCCGCCTCATGTAATTAAACAAAAAACGCTTGACATATTTGTGGGTTTGTACTAAGATGACGGGCAAATGAAGCAAAGACGTTTCTGTTCGAGGCGTCTTTGCTTTTTTTGTACGATAGGAATTTTCCTTACCCATCGTACAAAACGCTCCGCTGCGGATGCGCACTTTTTTATTTTCACTACTCAATCAATTCAGTTTTCTTTAAGAAGGAGGGGGTGTTTGTTTTGGAATTTTCA
>CAYXUB010000135.1:0-2099 GCA_964468385.1 uncultured Lachnospiraceae bacterium | reverse complement strand
CGGCTAAGGACGTTTCGGATATCATCGAGCGCGGAGGCACTATTCTTTACACCGCCCGCTGCAAAGAGATGCACACCGAAAAGGGAATCCAAAAGGCCGTCGAGAGTATTCGCGCCGCCGGGATCGACGGTCTGGTTGTTATCGGCGGAGACGGCTCGTTTGCGGGCGCCTGCAAGCTGGCACACGAAGGGATACCGGTTGTCGGCGTCCCCGGCACCATCGATCTTGACATAACCTGCACCGACTATACGATCGGCTTCGACACCGCGGTAAATACGGCCATGGAAGCGATAGATAAGGTCAGGGATACCTCCACTTCCCATGAACGCTGCAGCATCATCGAGGTGATGGGAAGGAATGCCGGGTACATCGCGCTTTGGGCCGGAATTTCCACGGGCGCCGAAAATATACTTTTGCCCGAGAAATACGATTACGACGAGGAACGTATAATAGACAACATCATAAGGAACCGCAAGAAGGGCAAGACTCATCATATCATTATCAATGCAGAGGGCATAGGACATTCCGCAGCCATGGCAAAAAGACTGGAGGCGGCCACCGGCATAGAGACCCGCGCGACCATCCTCGGATACATGCAGAGGGGCGGAAGCCCTACGGCTCGCGACCGTATGTACGGCTCCATCATGGGCGCATTGGCCGTCGACGTCCTCATTGAAGGAAAGAAGGGCAGGGTCGTCGTGTTAAAGGACGGCGAGTTTACGGATCTTGATATCGACGAGGCTCTTAAGGTGCAAAAGGATCTGCCGGATTACCAATACGAGATATCAAAAGCGCTCTCGTATAATTATCAGAAATAAACAGCGACAGCATGATAACCAGTGCGCATAATCGGCAGATCAAAGAACTTACGGCGCTGATTTCCAAGCATAAGGAGCGCAGCAGGACGGGGCTGTTTACGGCGGAAGGCGTCAAGCTCTTCAAGGAAGCGCCGCGCAGCCTCATACAAAACGTATTTGTATCTAACTCCTTCGCCGCATCCAACCCCGATATTCTAAGCGACGTAAAATACGAAATCGTTGAAGACGGCCTTTTCGAAAGAATCTGCGACACCAAGACTCCGCAGGGCATACTTACGGTTTTGAAGCAGCCCGAGTATACCTGCGAGGATATCTTGAACTCTCCTTCTCCATTTATAATGGTTCTCGAAGACGTTCAGGATCCGGGCAATGTAGGGACGATAATACGTACCGCAGAGGGAGCCGGCGTTACGGGGATTATCCTCTCCAATGGCTGCGCCGATATTTTTTCTCCGAAAACCATACGCTCCACCATGGGTTCGGTTTTCAGGGTTCCCTTTATTTATGAAGCCACTCTCAAAGACGCGGTTCGCGCCCTATCGTCCGCCGGTATCACGGTTTACGGCGCTCATCTGGACGGCCGCTGCGACTATGCGTCCCCTGATTATACGGACGGAACCGCCTTTTTGATCGGAAACGAGAGCCGAGGCTTAAGCTCTGAACTCGCAAAATGCTGTGACATCCTCATCTCCATCCCCATGGAAGGACACTTGGAATCGCTCAACGCGTCGGTTGCGTCGGCGATCTTGATGTATACCGTACACAGAAAAAGAAATCTGGGTGTTTAACACATAAAGGAAGGCAAAATGAACCTAATAGGAAGAGATTTTTTGACATTAAAGGACTTTACAAAGGAAGAAATAGTATATCTGCTGAATCTTGCGGCGGATTATAAGGAAAAAAAGAAAAAAGGCGTCCCTCACGATAAACTAAGGGGGAAAAACATCGCCCTCATATTCGAAAAAACGAGCACTCGTACTCGCTGCGCTTTTGAGGTCGCCGCCCATGATCTTGGAATGGACACGACATATCTGGATCCGACGGCATCCCAAATAGGTAAAAAAGAAAGCATAGCCGACACCGCGAGGGTTCTTTGCCGCATGTTTGACGGGATCGAATACAGAGGACACGGACAGGATATCGTCGAATCCATAGCGAGATATTCGACCGTCCCCGTGTGGAACGGGCTCACCAATGAATATCATCCCACGCAGATGCTCGCGGATATGCTCACCATCAGGGAGAATTTCAAGAAGCTCGAATCCTTAAAATTAGTCTATC
>CAYXUB010000134.1:0-2102 GCA_964468385.1 uncultured Lachnospiraceae bacterium | reverse complement strand
GTATTCGGCATAATCGCATGGTTCATCTGAATAAGTTCCAAAATCCTTGTATTCTACCCCCCTTTCTTCAAGGTGCTTTTTTACATGCACCATAAGGCTATATCCTCCGTGGTCGCAACCTAAAGCAATCATAACGCTCTCCCTTTAAACTCTTATACTTTAATCACATTGTTACCTGACGCCTTTAGAAGCCTGTTCATGATAGCCGCACCCAAATGCTCCGTATCAAAGGCCTCCGAATATATAAAGCGCACTCCCTTTTCATCCATAAAACGAAGCGCGCCGAAAAGATTAAAGGCGATATCTTCAGTCTTTTTTAAACTTCCAAGAGAAAGTACGTAAGCCTTTTCATACAACTCTCTGTTTTCTTCGCTACAGAGCACGGCAGCTTTTTCATTGTTCTTTGTCTTTTCCGAAATGGCTCTGTTGATAAAGGCCGCAACTTCCTTAGTTTTGCCCTCGACTATGATCAGTTCACCCTCCGGGGCGTAATGTCTGTATTTCATCCCCGGAGCTTTAGGGAGCATTGTGCTGTTTTCATCTATCACATTTGAACTTTCTTCTATTGCTCCCACAGCTGTTTTTATCTGCTCCTTGGTGATGTATCCCGGCCGCAAAATCACAGGGGTATCCTCCGTCAGATCGACAATGGTGGATTCAAGCCCGATATCCGTATACCCTGCATCTATTATCATATCGACACGCCACAATAAATCTTCGATAACGTGTGCAGCCTTAGTAGGGCTGGGCTTGCCTGATAAATTCGCACTCGGAGCAGCTACATATCCGCCCGCTGCGGCTATAAGCCTCCTGGCAACCTCATGCCTTGGGAATCTGACCGCGACCGTATTCAGACCTCCCGTAACCTCTTCGGGAACTATATCGGATTTATAAAATATCATCGTAAGAGGTCCGGGCCAATATTTCTCCGCAAGAAGCAAAGCGCTTTCCGGCACGTAAGCCGCAATCTTCTTCAAAGCTTCGATAGCAGCAATATGTATTATGAGTGGATTATCGGAAGGGCGCCCCTTTGCCGCGTAAATTTTCTCGGCGGCCGTACTGTCAAGCGCATTAGCTCCAAGTCCATAGACCGTTTCTGTCGGAAAAGCAACTAAGCCCCCGGCTTTGATCAAATCACCAGCTTCTTTTATAATCCCATTATCCGGTTCGTACTTATCAACACGTACTACTTTGGCTTTGGACCTATTCAAAATTCCTCGTCCTCATCATAGGAGTCGTCCATATCGAGATGATGATCTCCCACCACCGAATCAGATAACTCGTGTATCTCCTTGAAAGATTTCATAAATTTATGTTGAACCTGATTTACGACAGTAATAAGCTCGTTTATTTCCTCCTGAATCGCAGCATAACGACTTTTCCCTTCCGAGATTACACGCTCAATCTCGTCCTTAGCTTTTTCAACTTTCAGCTTAGCCTCTTCCTCAGCCTTGGAGACAGTTTTTTCGCTCTTTTCTTCGGCCTCTTTTAAAAGTCTTTCGGATTCAATACGAGTTTCGTATACTATCTTGCCGATAGTATCATAGTTGTCGATGTAATTTTGATATTTTTCCGAAATATCCTTTTTAAGTTTGGCAATCTCCTCATTTTTTTCGGAGATGAGTCTGTCCTTTTCGGCAATGACTTTGTCTTTTTCTTCGAGCTCTGCCGTAAACTTCCCCTTCATCGCTCGCATTTCATTCTTTAAGGCATTAAACTGATTTTGAACATCTTCTTTATCATATCCGCCCATTAAACTCGTCTTAAACTGTTCGACTGAATAAAACTCGAAACGATCGTCATAGTTGTTTTCTGCCATTTATATTCCCCCTTTTTTTATTTTTTATCCGAGACGCTCTACCCAAACCTCCCAGACATCGTCCGTCTCCATGCCGAGTCTCCATGCCGAGGCTCCGGCAAGACCGTATTCGTTCACGAGATCCAGCTTCAATCCCAGCGAAGAAGCGTCTTCTATCCAGATATAATATCTGGCATCTCCCGCATCTGCGCTTCCCGCATACTGACCTGCCAAGTCATCCCATGTAAGTTCTATACCATGCTCTAAAACATACGCTTCTTGACCTGACATAAAAACAGTCTCG
>CAYXUB010000133.1:0-2139 GCA_964468385.1 uncultured Lachnospiraceae bacterium | reverse complement strand
GGGGGTTCGCGCGCGTCCGGGATAATTTCCGGTTGTTTGTATGCCGCCGCTTAGAGCGCCGGTTCCGTCAAAACCCAATACGTCGTCGCCTTGCCAACAGTGCATGGAGACGGGGATGGCGTCGGCATCAGCCATCGCTTT
Organism: uncultured Lachnospiraceae bacterium; assembly: GCA_964468385.1. GTDB lineage: Bacteria > Bacillota > Clostridia > Lachnospirales > Lachnospiraceae > Alectryocaccobium. The sequence goes on along the minus strand of CAYXUB010000133.1, from coordinate 1,998 downwards.
TTCGGTATCTATACCATATGCGGAAAATATTTCTTTCGCGTTTTCATATGCGCAGATAATTGTTTTTTCATTCATTTGTCGATTCCTCGTAGAACAGGATTGGTAAAAAAGGAGTTCCGCCCAGTCAGGGCGGAACACCGTTCTTTTGACAAAAGGTTGCAGGATTAGAATTGTGCTGCGTATTCTTCGATATTGTCGATATCGTAGGTCATAGGCTCTGCAAGAGTAATGATCTGCAGATCATCGGTAACCGTGTATTCGCCTAACTTGCCACATTCAATCGTTGCGCCTGCCGTGGGGGTCCATCCTTCAAATACTGTCGCGTAAGCAACGTATGCTGCGAGATATCCCTCATACGGAGGATTCCAAAGCTGGAATGCCTCAACGGTTCCGTCAAGTATGAATTCTTCCATTTCGGAAGGAAGTCCGAGTCCCGTAAGCTTAACCTGATCGCCTACGCCCTGAGTCTGGATAACTTTTGCGGCAGCGGCGATACCAACGGTCGTAGGAGCTATAACGCCCTTCAAGTCGGGATAGGTTGCAAGAAGAGATTCCATTTCGGTGGTGGATTTGTCAGGCTGGTCGTCGCCGTATACGACAGCAACAAGTTCCATATCGGAATAAGCATCATTAGACTCTAATTCCTCCTGGATTCCCTCGATCCATGTGTTCTGATCGGGAGCGTCGGTCGTAGACGAAAGTATTGCGAACTGACCTTCATAATCCATGAGTTCAGCCATGAGTTCCATCTGAAGCACACCAACAACCGAGAAATCACAGGGCATGATGGCACAGTCTCTGTAATCTTCGGAGCCCGGGATATCCTGATTGATTATGTAAATCATCGTTCCGGCTTCGCGCGCTTCTTCAAAAGTTGCATTCAGGGCATCGTTGGAGTTTGCCGCGATGAATATGATATCTGCCCCGTTTTGAACGGCAGCTTCTACATATTCTATCTGAGAAGTAGCGGTTGCTTCAGCAGGACCCGTAAACACGAAGTTGAAGTTATCTTCTCCGAGCTCCTCCATTGCCTCTAAGAAACCGTCTTCAATGGATTCAAAATATGGATTTCCCATATTATTCGGAATGTAGTAAACCGTGCAAACGTCGCCGCTTGCGGTCTCCTCGCTCGCCGTACTTTCTTCAGACGAAGTGTCGACTTCTGCCTCCGATTCCGAAGAAGCTTCGCTTACGGATGAGGCTTCGCTTGTTGAATCGGATGAGCTGCTACAACCCGCAAACAGTGAGAAGGCGAGTGTGGCACATAGGATAGTTGCAAATACTTTCTTTTTCATTTGTATTCCTCCTTTGTTTAATAAAGTGCATAAATAAAATATAGCTGATCTCATTTGTCTTTGCGCGCCTTGAGCGTCTTTTGTATGTTTGGAATTATTATCGAAATAAGAAGCACAACACCCATTACCAGCTTTTGCTTCGTATCGGAAATATTCGCCACTATCAGGCCGGTTTTAAGCATAATGTAAGTTATGACAGCGAAGATCGTTCCTATGATGCTGCCTGAGCCGCCCATTATGTTAGTGCCGCCAAGGAGAACCATGATAACAACGTCTATCTCATAGTTTTCGTGCATGTCGTATCTTACAAGCGTAAGCCTTGACATAGTGAGCATTCCGCCGAGGGAATAAATGAGTCCGGCCATGGCGAATACGATCAGTTTTATCCTGCCGGTGTTGACTCCGGCGCAGATTGCGGTAGCTTCATTGGTGCCTATGGCGTAGACCTTTCTTCCGAAAGCCGTTTTGTGCAGCATTAAAAACATGACGACGCAAAGACCGGTGAAGATCGTCAGCGTTATTGAGAAGTTTGCGCTTCCTATGGGGATAAAATCTATCCTTTCGATCGAGTTAAACCAGTCCGGCAAATTCCCCATGGATTGATCGCCTATGAGTATCTGTGACAGACCACGGAACACGTTCATAGTACCTATGGTAACTATCATCGCGGGTAGTTTGAGCCTTGCGACGAGTAAGCCGTTGA
>CAYXUB010000132.1:0-2147 GCA_964468385.1 uncultured Lachnospiraceae bacterium | reverse complement strand
CTGCCTTTTCGCGTGACAGCTTGTTAAGGATAGCACACGGGTTTTTCTTTGTCAACAAGTTTAAAAAATTTATTTTTGGAAAAATTCGAGGAAAAATTCGAGGAAATTTTTTCGACTTTATGAATGGATGTTTACGTCAGTTTTATGACATAATATCCGTCTGCCGAGGCATAAGCATATCTATATCCTTTCAGTCTTCTAATTTGGCGTATAACGCCGTCGAACTGTCCGCCGAACTTCATTATCCCTCTTTTAGTATATATTTCGACCTCATGGCTATTGTACAATATTATCTGCTCGTCATAGACCTCAAGCGAGGTATATGAAATTTCCGTCTCGATCCTCGTTATCTCGCTTCCGTTGCTTTTACATACGACAATTTCCGAACCGGTTCCATTTTCACTCTGGACGACATATCCAAAATAATCACCTCCGGTGAATGTGCTTTGAATCTCTTCTTCGATCTCAATACTGTCTATTAATAAGACCTCATCATCGATTTCATATATGTATATCATCTCGGATCCATAGGCAACAATCCTGTTTCCGTCCATATATTCCAGATCCGGGATTATTTCGTTCGCATGAGCGAATCCTCCGACGATATTATCATCGGCATTTTGTCCCGTGGTGCCAAAATCATAAAAAACCACGTTTGCCTGTGTTGACCCGGAATTAAACACAAGATAACTTACTACCAGATCCATCCCGTCATCGGAAAGAGCAATGTCCATAGGATAACCATCGTCGGTCATAGTGGTGACAACAGTAGCTATCATCTCCCCCTCGGCATCAAAGTAATCGATCTGTGCATTAGAACCATCGTCCATTATGACTGCAACCGTCCCTACGGAAGATATTCCAGTTTTGACTATCGACTTTTCGACGCTGAACGAAGACACCATGCCTTCGCTGTTTACCACCACAATGCGCGTCCCGCCCACATCATATATAACCGCATAGTCGCCGCATACGTCCACATTGGGATTATTCATATCATATTCCACGGTCCAGATTGTACCGTTTTTTGAATCGGCAAGAACCGCGGAGCCGGACGCACATTTCAGCACATTTCCGTTCAGCACATAATACGAATATGTAAATGTGTTTTCGCTTGTATCCTCGAACCGTATATCATAATCTGAGAAACTTCTGAAATAAACGAATAAAATAACAACAATTATTACCGCGAGCAATAAAGAGCCGCCGATTATAACGAACTTGAGGTTGGTTATATGTTTTTTTAGTCTACTTCCGCTCTTAGATATCCCGTTGTCCGCTTTGCTTTCATCCATTATTACAGCTCTATTCTTCCTTCCAGGGCCCTTAACAAGGTCACCTCATCTATGTACTCTATATCCCCGCCCACGGGGACTCCGCTTGCTATCCTCGTCACCTTTATACCGCTGGGCTTGACAAGTTTGCCTATATACATGGCAGTAGTCTCCCCTTCGAGGCTGGAATTGGTGGCGATAATGACTTCTTCGATCGGATCCGAAAGCCGTTTGATGAGTTCTTTGAGCCTTATTTCGTCCGGCCCTATGCCAATCATGGGAGATATAGCTCCCTGCAGCACATGATAGACCCCTTCGTACTTTCCCGTCTTTTCATAAGCGGCCAGATCTCTGGAGTTTTCAACTACCATGATGATGCGATGGTTCCTCCCCGGATCCGCGCAGATCGGGCATGTTTCCTTATCTGTCAGCGTGTGACATACGCTGCACTCGTGAATATTCTTCTTCGCCGATTTGATGGCTTCGGCCAACGCATTAGCCTGGTCGCCGGGCATGTTGACAATATGAAAGGCCAGCCTCTGCGCGCTCTTGGCGCCTATACCCGGGAGCCTTCCCAGCTCCTCTATGAGATTTTTTAATTCTCCGCTAAAATAGTCCATTAAAGGCCTAATCCTCCCAGAGCGCCGGAAAACTTCGACATCCCTGCCGCAGTCGCCTCATCCACCTTCCTAAGCGCTTCGTTGACTGCAGCCATGACGAGATCCTCGAGCATTTCTATATCTTCGGGATCGACGACTTCTTCGGCAAAATGCACCTTGACAACCTCTCTTTTGCCCGTGACGGTCACTTCAACGGCGCCGCCTCCCGAGGATGCCGTAAACTCCTTTTCTTCAAGCTCCTTTTGCTGCTCTT
>CAYXUB010000131.1:0-2165 GCA_964468385.1 uncultured Lachnospiraceae bacterium | reverse complement strand
GATGATTTTTTTTAGCCGACGGTGAAGATTGTCCGCATCCATACATTGTTTCATTTTGTGCGTCCTCCATACCGTTAGGGGTATGCGTATATCATAAGCGGATTAAGCACATTTGTCAATGGTAGAGAGCAAGAAGCAGTGCGAACAGCTCTGTTTTTTCCTTTATGGAAGGAATATATACATATTCGTCTGTTGTGTGCATGCCCTCACCCTGAGGCCCGAAGCCGTCAAGCGCCGGAACACCGAGCGCGGCAATGTAATTCGCGTCCGTAGCGGCGTATATATCTTCTCCCGTTTTATTTACGCCATCCTCTTTCGTCTTAAGCCCTAAAAGGCTTGCGGCCTTTTCCACTTTTTTATATATGCCCGCGGCTTTTTCCGTAGGCGGCTGGGGAGGAAACAGCATACGATAGGAAAGCTCAAGCCTGCACCTTTGGTTCTGCGGCTGTTTACCGAGGATATCTAATTTTTGCTCACATTCTCTATATGACACATCGTCGGGAATGCCCGCGACACAAAACTGCATATTCGCGCTTCCCGAAACGACTCCGTTCGGTCTTCCTCCGCTCACGGGAGCGGCATTATAAAATATGCCTTTTTCATTATCGTTTAAGGAGTAAAGCTCGAGTATCTTATGCGCCAACTCCTTGTTTGCGCTTACACCCTTAGAATAGTCGCTGCCCGCATGAGCCTCTACTCCGTATATATCCAGATTTCCGAGTATTACTCCCTGTCTGCTCGTGAGTATGGGGATAGCGCCGTCCTTTTTATAGCCGGGCTCAAATATAAATGCGGCAAGCGCTCCCGGCGCTATTTTACTATAGACCTCTTGACCTGTTACTGAGCCCTGTTCCTCATCACAGGTATAGACCAGGTCAATTTCTATATCCGGCATAAGGTCAAGTTCATTTAAGATGCGCAGCGCATAGGCGCTTACGGCGACGCCGCCCTTGCAGTCGATAACGCCGAGACCGTAAAGCCTGTCTTTTTCAAGGCGTGGCGGATGCTTTTCGGCAAAGCCTACGGGAAATACCGTGTCAAGATGGGCATTTACTATTATTCTCCCCCCTTTAGCTCCTTTATTTATATATGCGATCAGATGGGTTCCGACATTTTCATAATATATTTCTTCAAATTCCGGACAAAGAGCTTCAAGATGACGTCTGGCAATATCAACCGCTTTCCTATTTCCTTGGAGAAAATGTGTTTCGCTGTCAAAGGAAGAAAACTCCTTGAGCATTTCAATCTGGCTGTTTAAGTATTTATCGGCTCCGCCTTTTATTTCGCTTATTATCTTCTCATATTTTGAAACAGACATCATCTCACCTCCTCATTTCCCATGACATATCCCAAAAAGCCTTTTCATACAGGCTGCATCTTCTTCCTATTTCTATCAGGGCATTGATACGTGTTTCATCATAGCCGAGCGCGCAGCGTTCCGTAAGAGCTATAAGCGCTTCGTTTTCATTGTGATATTCCTCACATGAATAACCGCGCACCCATTCCCCGTAAAATCCATGCTCTAAGCATAGAGGATCCGTTTTAACAAGTTTTTTTGCTATCATCTCATAGCTTACGGCGCAAGGCAGTATGGCAGCGCATATCTCCGCGGTTGAGCGCTCATAGGCTATCCGGAGCATATAGCTCGTATAGCTTAGGCAATCCTGCGACATATATGTGCGCTCAGCTTCTTTTAAGTCTATTCCGAGCCGCTGCATATATTCACGATGTATGTTCATCTCGCCTTCTAATATATTCGAGATATAGCCGCCAAACGCCGTCACTATTTCAGGCTCTTCGGCCTTAGCCGCCCCAATGGCAAATACCTTCGCATACTCCAACAGGTACAGATAATCCTGTAGCATAAAGTGCCTGAATTTTTCAATCTCTAAAGTGCCGTCGCCTATCCCCAAAATAAAAGGATGAGTGTAAAACTCATCCCAGATCGCTTTGCTTCCTTCTAATATGCGTTCAGAGATATTTTTGGACATGCAAAAATACCTCCCTGAAAATATTGAAAGCGCCTGCGCCCGAAATGGCGATAGACAATGAGCTTGGTTTCTCTTTCATGATTCCCTCCGCTTCATTGCTTTTTTATAGCGACGGAAAATGGTGCCCCTGATCCGCCGCTTATTTATTTTTTGCTTTTTTATATTACTCTATCC
>CAYXUB010000130.1:0-2217 GCA_964468385.1 uncultured Lachnospiraceae bacterium | reverse complement strand
GACCTATCTTTTGAAGAATTTGAGATAGAATATAAGTTCTTAAAGGCAGTGATCGAGGGTGGCGTAGAAACTAAGCCCGACAACGTGCTTATTTATGCCACTTCAAACAGAAGGCATATAATAAAAGAAACTTGGAAGGATCGTGACGATGTTGAAAACTTCGCAGGGATACATAAATCCGACACGATGGAAGAAAAGCTTTCTCTTGTAAGCCGCTTTGGAATAACCATAAACTACTCAAAACCCAGTCAGAAGGAATATTTCCACATTGTCATAGAGCTCGCAAAAAGAGCCGGTATAAATATGGACGAGAGCACACTTATCGCCGAAGCGAACAAATGGGAGCTTAGCCACGGAGGTATATCGGGGCGGACGGCACAGCAGTTCATAACATATCTTCTCGGAATGCGAAGGGAAGGTTAAAATGAAAAGAAAGAAAAGCCAACGTATTATTATAGCTATCATAGCCATCACAATAGCGGCGTTGATGTTACTGTCGATAATCGCCGGAATGTTTTGAAAATTTGACTGATTTATATATATGGAGGTAGATGAAAATTGAGAAGTGATACGGTCAAAAAAGGTTCTGACAGAGCGCCGCAGCGCTCCCTATTTTATGCGGCCGGTTTTACTGCGGAGGAGCTTCAAAAGCCGCTTATAGGAGTTATTTCCGCGTACAGCGAGATAATACCGGGACACACCCATCTGGATAAGCTGGCGCAGGCAGTAAAATCAGGAGTATATTCGGCAGGAGGAACTCCAATCATGGTTCCGGCGATAGGCGTCTGCGACGGAATAGTCATGGGACACAAGGGAATGCACTATTCCCTTGCTTCAAGGGAGCTTATAGCAGACTCTGTTGAGACAATGGCGGCGAGCCACTGCTTTGACGGGATTGTGCTCATACCTAACTGTGACAAGATTGTTCCCGGAATGGTTATGGGAGCTTTAAGGGTAAATGTGCCGACGATAGTAATTTCGGGCGGACCTATGCTTGCAGGACGTATAGACGGAGAAAAGACCAGTCTTTCTTCGATCTTCCAGTCGGTCGGAGCGTATAAGGCAGGCACAATAGATGAAAAGGAGCTTCAGGCAAGAGAGGAGTCATGCTGTCCTAGTTGCGGCTCTTGTTCTGGTATGTATACGGCAAATTCTATGAATTGTCTTTGCGAGGCGATAGGGCTCGCGTTGCCCGGTAACGGAACCATACCTGCGGTATATTCAAGCAGAACCATGCTCGCGAAGCGTGCCGGAGCCAAGATAATGGAACTCGTAGAAAAGGATATAAAGCCGAGAGATATCGTAAATGTAGATTCGCTTAAAAATGCGATAACGGTTGACATGGCGTTAGGCTGCTCTACTAATTCTGCGCTTCATCTTCCGGCTATCGCACATGAGGCAGGCATAAGTTTAGATCTTCACTATTTTAATGAGATTAGTGAAAATACTCCGAATCTTTGTCATCTTGCTCCCGCAGGGCATCATTATATGGAGGATTTGAACGAGGCCGGCGGGGTGTCCGCGGTTATAAAGGAGTTAGCCGATATTGGTCTTATAAATATCGAATTAATGACGGTCACGGGTAAAACGCTGGGAGAAAATATAAGCGGCGCCGCAAATATAAACCCAGAGATAATCCGGCCTACGGACGAGCCGTACAGCAAGACAGGAGGATTAGCCTTCCTTTTTGGAAATATCGCTAAAAAGGGCTGTGTTGTGAAACGCAGCGCGGTCGTTCCCGAAATGCAAAAGCATAGCTGTAAGGCGAGGGTATTTAACGGCGAGGAGGCGGCAGTAGAAGCTATCTATGCAGGTGAGATAAAGCCCGGAGATATAGTGGTTATCCTTTACGAAGGACCTAAGGGCGGTCCCGGAATGAGGGAGATGCTCGTTCCTACATCGGCACTTGTAGGCATGGGACTTGACCGCGAGGTCGCACTTATAACAGACGGCCGTTTTTCCGGAGCTTCTTCCGGAGCGGCGATAGGGCATGTTTCACCTGAAGCGGCTATTGGCGGCGAGATTGGGCTGCTGCGCGATGGTGATATCATAGACATCGACATGTCCAAATATACGATAAACGCACGTGTTTCGGATGAGGAGTTTGAGGAAAGGCGCAAACAGTACCGAGCTCCCGAGCCGAACGTAAAGAGTGGCTGGCTTGAAAGATACAGTCGCATGGTAGCGGGCGCAGACAAAGGCGCCGTGCTCGAATAA
>CAYXUB010000129.1:0-2233 GCA_964468385.1 uncultured Lachnospiraceae bacterium | reverse complement strand
GAGGTCAAGCATGTCGTCGGATATATCTATGACAAAATCGATCTTATCGTCGAAACGCATGTTTTGAAGCCGCATATAGATAGAGGCGTGTTCAATTTCATTTCCCAAGGTTGTTATGGGATTTTTTCGGCTCAAGGTGAGCTTATAGAAGCGAGACAGCGCGCGTATGGCCGCGTTTGCCTCGCTTTTTTCGCCTTGCTGAATCTTCCAGTTGATCATATCCATTGTATTATAGAGAAAATGAGGATTGATCTGTGCCTGAAGAGAATTAAATTCCGAGACGCGCAGCTCTTCGGCGGCTTTGGCCTGTTCCTCGACGAGACGGTTTATTTTGCGCACCATATAATTATAGGAGTCTACGAGGCCGCCGATTTCATCCGCAGGATGAGAACCGTTCATTATTTCGGGAGGGGCATCACTTTTTACAAGGCTCATCTGCCTGCTTACGGCCATGATCCGTTTTGTCAGCGAACGTGACAGGAAAAGCGATATAAATATTCCGGTGAGCACGGCGACCGTGATAAATGCAAGAAACAGGACGCTTACCTGTAGTATCCTCGACTGTATCAGCTCGTCCGGGAGAACCGTTACCATGAACCAATTTGCCGAAGAGATGTAGTAAAAGCCCAAATACACCTTCGCTCCTGTGATATATCTTTCCAAAAAGTTATTGGATGATATGAGATTGTCGCGGATCGTGTCGTATTTTACGTAGTAAAGCCCTATGAGATATTCATCGGACGTGGCGAGAACAGCGTCCCTCTCATTGGTTATATAGGTAAGACTGCCCTCGTAGGTATGGCTTCCCTGTAGGATCTCTTCCAAAACCTGCGACCGAAAATACAGCGCCAGGTAGCACTGAACATAGCCCTGCGAGGTAATCGTCATGCGCACGGGGACGATGTAGGCGCAGTCCCCATAAGAAGCACTCTCACCGGGGCCTAAGTAGAGCGGGGGGCAAAAGAGATAGGACGGGTTGGTGCTTTGGAAAATGCCGTGCCAATACGTGCCGACAATCCGGGAGACAGGCGAAAAATATGTATCATTGTCCGAAAAATATGGTTCTGACGAATCTGCGTCGATATAAAGGCGCACTGCCGATATGACGGAAGAATCTTCGGCGTCCGAAAGGACGTCGGCTATGGCGCTTCCGCGCGGGGAGTAAAGCGCTTCGCTTATGCTGTTATGCCCCGCATTTTCAAAGAGGTAATTATATGCCTGGGAGTTAGCTATGGTCGAATAAGTATCTAAAACTTCTTGGATAACATCTTCGATAAGGGGCACGGTTTCGGAGGCGTTGTTCTGTTCCCGGCTGATAGCGTCGGAGGCGAGCATACCAAAGAGCCTTCCCGAAAAAATGATCGCGATTAAAGCCATCGGTATTAGAACCGAGGTCACGATAGGGATGGATAGTTTTTTTTGAATACTCAGTTTTTGATAGGAGCCGCGGAGTTTTTTTATTAAATTCATCTAATTCTCTTTTCTCTGTAGGCCGAAGGCGAGATCCCCGTATGTTTTTTAAATGCTTTGCCAAAATAATTGCTGTCATTGTATCCTACCGAAGCCGCCACGGACGAGACGGTATTTCTAGGGTCGTTTAGGAGTTCGCACGCCCTGTTCAGCCGGTACTCGGTCAGATACTGGTTCATCGTCCTGCCCGTTTCGGCCTTGAAAACCGTACATGCGTAGGAGACGGAAAGCGAAGCGTGTTCGCTTACTTCTTTTATGGAAAGCATAGGATTTCCATAGTGGCGGTGTATGTAGCCTTTCATCAGGTAGATAGACGAACTATCCGTTTCGGCACAACTAAGTAAGGAGAAGAATTCATCCAGAACATCCAGGAGATATTGGTGCAGCTCCTGATAGAAGAAGAAATTCTCGATTCGCCCCATTATGTGCTGAGGATCGGGAAGTTTGGACAGGCCAGTGATATGCAGGCTCTTTCGCTGATCCGAAATCAAGTTGAAGACATGGTAGTATATGGACCAGGCCGCGTGCCGGAACATGGAAAGGTTCTCGCGGCAGGAGTCATAGATGAGTTTGCATAATTTAGATACCTCATCACGATCCGTCCGGCTCAATGCCTCATTGAAATCCGTAAATATGCTATCAGGAAGTTCCTTTAACGGTTCATCCCGCAACTTTTTAGGGGTCATACAGGTTCCGGGCGGGAAGAAGTACGCGCTTTGCAGGGCGATCGCGGCGGAGGAATAGGAGTCATAGACCTTGCGTA
>CAYXUB010000128.1:0-2241 GCA_964468385.1 uncultured Lachnospiraceae bacterium | reverse complement strand
AAAAGAGTATAGGAGAGAAGTGAAGGATATCGTTATAATAGGCGGCGGAGCGGCCGGTCTGGCGGCAGCGGTATTTGCCGCGCGGCTCGGAGCAAGCGTAGCCGTATATGAAAAAAACGAAAAAACCGGCAAGAAGCTTTTTATAACAGGGAAGGGAAGATGTAATTTTACAAACGTCTGCGGACATGAAGAGCTGCTCGAGGCCGTAGTCAGTAACAGGCGTTTTTTATTCAGCTCGTTCAGCGCTTTTTCAAGCACAGATGCGATTGAACTTTTCGAAGGGCTCGGTGTGCCCTGCAAGGTGGAGCGCGGCAGAAGGGCGTTTCCCGCATCAGAACGCTCCTCGGATATAATACGCGCGCTTGAAGGAGAGGCGAGACGCCATGGAGTTGAATTCTTTTTGAATTGTCCCGTAAAGGGATTGATGATGAAAGACAAAGCTGTGTACGGTGTAGTTCTAGGCAACGGGGAAACAGTTGATGCGAGGGCGGTCATTGTAGCCACAGGGGGTCTTTCATATCCTTCTACCGGTTCCACGGGTGATGGATATAGGTTTGCAAAGGAAGCGGGCATAGCACTTACAAAGAGTAGACCCGCGCTTGTACCGCTTGAGACGGCTGAAAGCTACGTAAAGGAGCTTCAAGGGCTTTCACTTAAGAATGTTTCGTTGACCATAATGAAAAAAGATAAAAAATTATATGAAGGCTTCGGAGAACTGCTTTTCACTCATTTCGGGATAAGCGGGCCGCTGGCCTTAGCTGCAAGTTCTTTTATCGGAAAGGAGCTTGAAAATGGAAGCCTTCAGGCGGCCATAGATTTAAAGCCCGCGTTAAATCCGGAACAGCTGGACGCGAGACTGCGTCGAGAACTGTTAAAGAGCGGGACTAAAAGCTTTAAAAATGCCGTAGCGCCGCTGTTCCCCGCTAAACTCCTTCCGGTCATGGTCGCGCTTGGAGATATTCCCGGCGACAGGCAGGCCTGCAACGTGACGAAGGAGGAAAGAAAGCACTTTGCTGATTTTATAAAAAACTTTTCTTTTACGGTCGTTTCGAGCCGTTCATATAATGAGGCGGTGATAACTCAAGGAGGCGTAAATGTCAAGGAGATAAATCCGGCTACGATGGAGGCGAAAGAAGTAAAAGGCCTGTATTTTGCAGGAGAGGTATTGGATATCGACGCCGTAACGGGAGGCTATAATCTCCAGATAGCATGGTCGACAGCTTACAAAGCTGCGACGGCTGCCTGTGCAAAAGCGGGTTTGTGAGAAGAGGAGGGCGTATGTATTATCAAATAGCCATAGACGGACCTGCGGGAGCGGGAAAGAGCACGATAGCAAAGCTCATAGCTAAAAGGCTGGACTTTTTATATATTGACACCGGAGCAATGTATAGGGCAATGGGTCTGCATTTTGATAGACATATGGGCTGGAAAGAGGACGATGTCGAAGACTTGGCGGCTTCGGCATCTATCAGACTTGAAAATGAGGGCGGAGAACAGAAGATATATCTGGGCGGAGAAGAAGTATCGCAAGATATTCGGACGGAAAGAGCGGGTATGAGCGCTTCGATAGTGAGCGCATATCCGAAGGTACGCGAAAAGCTCGTGAGTCTTCAGCGTGAGATGGCGAAAAGTCAAAGTGTTGTCATGGACGGAAGGGACATAGGGACCGTTGTGTTGCCGGACGCGCAGCTTAAGATTTTTTTGACGGCCGATACGGAAGTGCGGGCAAAAAGAAGGCTCGCCCAGCTTTCGGATAAAGGGGTGGACGCCGAGCTTTCAGAGGTGGAAAAGGATATAAGGGAGCGTGACAGGCAAGACAGCTCGCGCGCGGCTTCGCCGCTGGTAAAAGCCGAGGACGCGATCTTGATAGATTCGTCAAAACAGTCCGTAGAGGAGACTGCGGCCGTTATAATAGGGCTTTTCAAGGAGCGTATAAAGAAATGAAGGTTATATGCGCAAAGACCGCGGGGTTTTGCTTCGGGGTGGATAAGGCGGTAAACGCGGTTTATGAGCAGGTAGAAAAGAGTGAACTTCCCGTATATACCTACGGCCCCGTCATACACAACAGTACGGTCGTTTCGGAGCTGTCCGAAAAGGGCGTAAGAGTCATAGGGTCCAGAGAAGAGCTGGACGCCCTAAAGGAGGCTACGGTCATAATACGCTCACACGGCGTTTCAAAGGATATAAAGGATAGCCTGCAAAGAGAGGGCATAAAGTGCGTCGACGCGACCTGTCCTTTTG
>CAYXUB010000127.1:0-2261 GCA_964468385.1 uncultured Lachnospiraceae bacterium | reverse complement strand
AAAGTGAAAATCGCACAAACCGTTCGCTTTCCGTTCGCTTTTGATAAAAGACCTTGAAAACGTCCGAAATTGCTTAAACTCAGATGGAAACTAATAGCAAAGAAAAATCTATATTCACGAAAGGTTGGCTGAAATGGAAGAAAAGAAATCGGTGTCGGAAACCGAAAGAGACGACAAGACATTCGACGTCGAGGAGGCAAGGAGCATTTTCATACACGACCGCTACGCCATGGTGACTTCGGGGATAGACATACTTGAGGTAGCGGACGGATACGCGAGATGTTGTTTTACTCCGGACGAACGGCATAAAAACGCGAGGGGGGCCGTCATGGGCGGCGCGCTTTTTACGTTGGCGGACTTCACCTTTGCGGTCGCCTCGAATTACAACAAGCCGTACGGAACAGTCACGAACGTGAGCCAGATTTCCTTTCTGCGAGGTGTCTCGGACGGAGTCGTCTATTCCAAGAGCAGGTTAATAAAGGACGGGCGCACCTGTTGCACGTACGAAATAGAGATAACGAATGATAAACAGGAGACGATTGCCGTGGTTTCGGTCAACGGCGTTCATGTCCCGAAAGTTTGAGATGGATATATAAAGCCCGCGGCCATATGACCGCGGGCATTTTGTACGATAGGAAATGAAAATTCCTATTGTGCGCTGACGCGCATACTTTTTTACAGGAAATTTTATCCGAAGAATCTTTCCAATAACCCTTTAAGAGCCTTGCCGTGACGAGCCTCGTCGCGTGCCATTTCGTGAACGGTGTCGTGGATAGCGTCAAGATTGTTCTTCTTAGCGCATTTCGCAAGCTCCGTCTTTCCGGCGGTAGCGCCAAATTCACATTCAACCCTCCATGCGAGGTTGTCTTTGGTCGTAGCCTTCATGTTCGGCTCGAGGTCCTCGCCGAGGAGCTCAGCGAACTTGGAAGCGTGTTCCGCCTCTTCATAAGCTGCCTTTTCCCAGTAAAGACCGATCTCGGGGTAGCCTTCGCGGTGAGCGATACGAGCCATGCAAAGATACATTCCCACTTCCGAGCACTCGCCGTTGAAGTTGGCTACAAGCTGATCGAAGATGAACTTCTTGTCTTCTTCGCTGATGTCGGGGTTGTTCTTAACCGTCGCGCCGTATACGCCGTACGTATGCTCGGCAGCGAGAGCTATCTCGCCTTTGACCTCTTTGAACATTTCGGCCTTGGCATGGCATACCGGACATTCTGCGGGAGCGGAATCTCCTTCGTGAACATAACCACATACGCTACATACATATTTACTCATCTCTTCTACCTTTCTCTGTGGGTTGTTGCCCGCAGAACGCAAATCCTTGAACCGAAAGCGCGATTTGCATTTTGTCCTTTCTGTTTTTTTGCTCTCGGCTTTGCCCTCAATGGGTGTTTGAACAGTTGTTACAGGAACCGTAAAATGTCACCACACATTCCTCCACCGTGCCGTCGAAAGTTTTGGAAACGGAGTCTTTGAGCGCTTCCGTATCGAGCATATGCAGGTCGGAGACGCTTCCGCATCGCCTGCATATGAAATGGTCGTGCGGAGCTACGTCGTAGTCGAAGCGAAGGACGCCGTCGTCCGTGACGATCTTTTGAATCCGTTCTTCCTCCGCGAGGAGCGAAAGATTTCTGTACACCGTCCCGAGGCTGATGTTCGGGTATATCCTTTTTATATCCGAATACACCATATCCGCGGTCGGATGATCTTTTCGATATTTGAGGTTTTCTATGATAGATTCCCTCTGCCGGCTGAATTTTCTCTGCTTCATATTACGTTCCTTTAATCAATAATAATAACTGTTATCATTATTATAACTCAAACATTCCCCTTGTCAAGCGATAAATACAAAAAATATTAAAAAATTTTCAAAATCGCCTACTGCAAAAGTAAATTCCACCCTTCCCGTTTTTATTGAGATGTTACTACTTTTTGTGTATGCTATAGTTGTAGCAACAAGCAAGGGGAGTTGTGAAATGTCAGGGCGTGATTTTAATCAATTTTTTCCGAACGCTTACGCTACTATTTGAAAAAATATGATATGACACAGCTTGAGAAGATGGAAAAAAGGAAAGCAGTAAAATTAAGCAAAGAGATATTCTCAGATGGGTTGAAGGTTGTTTCTATAGGAAGAATACGTCAGGATGTTGTGGAGTCTATTTCTGATAGATTTCCAGAATTATCCGGACGGATTTCTTCTGACACAGACATCCTGTTTTGGTCTGATCGTGTCAAGCACACAGAACGACACCGGAAAGATT
>CAYXUB010000126.1:0-2330 GCA_964468385.1 uncultured Lachnospiraceae bacterium | reverse complement strand
TACATTCCGGGTCTTACGCGCACCGCCTCCAAGCCCTCAAGCGCTATTATACTGGAAGCATCATAGTTCTGTGAGTTCATCCTGCCCTCCACAAAAGATTATCTGGGGCATTTTACATGAAAAAGCATAAAAAAGCAATATCGACGCCGTGTCACATCCCTTGACAAGCGAAGAACCTGATTGCAAATCACCTAGCAATCAGGTTCTTTTTATCATTTATACAAATTGAAGCACACTACCTCGTCGATATCCTTCCTTTCTTTCTTCCTCGGCTTGGTCTCTTCTTTGGCATATCCGATGGCAAGCACGAATCTCACTCTCGAGGGATCGGGGATGCCGAATAGTGCTTTCATTTTCCTTTCATTTGTTATCCCTATTATGCAGGTTGAAAGCCCCAGTTCCGTCGCCCGGTAACACATGTTTAGGCACGCCCCGCCCATGTCTCCCGCGGCAAACCGCTGCGTTCCTCCGTAATATTCACGCACCATGGGCACGACCTTTGCATCCTGCTCGAGGAAGACGATGAAAGCGGGGACTTCTTTGCGCCACGGGGCACCCGTTTTCCCATCATCTAAAACAAGAGCATCGCATAATTTTTCCTTCGCGTCGGAAGAATCTACCACCATAAATTTCCACGGCTGCGAATTGCACGCGCTCGGCGCCATCCTTCCCGCGTCAATTATCTTCACCAGATCTCCCCTGCTTACCGGAATATCGCTGAATTTGCGACAGCTCTCGCGTTTTAATAAAAGTTCAGAAAATTCCATCTTTGCCTCCTTCCTCACCAGCCTTTAACCTGGGTGATATGTTATCCGTTTTAAAAATATATCATATCTTACTACAAAAGTGTTATAATTTTGATGTCTTAAATTGTTTTTGATGTTCGATGGCGTATGGTATGATGGCAAAGCCTCATATTTACGCCGTTCTTATAGCGAGTGTATGATTGAGGCGTAACATATAATCGTATAATCAAAAAGCTCAACCTTTTATCCCCAGTATCATTTACAGATCAAAACATCGGGTGTACAATGCTTGATTAGAGGACAGTTGCTCATTGTATCATCTTAAATCTTTAGAAGGAGACTTTATCATGAAAAACAAAATCCTGTGGTCGCGCGAAAGCTTTGATGCGAATAAGGCAGAGGCCTTCTGCGATGACTATAAAAATTTTCTTTCGACCTGTAAAACCGAACGCGAATGCGTAACCGAAATAGTAAGCGACTTGAAAAAGGTAGGAGCAAAATCCGTCGAGGAGCTTATCGAGTCAAACGAAACGCCTAAGCCGAACGATCTTGTCTATGCCGATATAATGAAAAAGTCGCTCCTCGTCTTCAGGATAGGGAAAAAGCCTCTGACGGAAGGCTTTAGGATTCTGGGCGCACACATAGATTCGCCCCGTCTCGACCTAAAACAAAAGCCTCTCTTTGAAGATACCGGGCTGGCGTATTTCGATACCCATTACTACGGCGGGATCAAAAAATATCAGTGGACGGCTCTTCCGCTTGCCATTCACGGCGTCGTAGCTAAAAAAGACGGCTCCTGCGTCACCGTGAACATAGGCGAAAAGCCCGAAGATCCGGTATTCGGCATCTCCGACCTCCTTCCCCATCTCGGCTCAAAGCAGATGGCAAAAAAAGCTTCGGAATTTATCCCGGGCGAATCCCTCAATCTGCTTGTAGGCAGCAGGCCGGCTCCTTCAAAATGCGAAGAATCCGACAAAAAAGGCAAGCGGTCGAAGAATCCGGTTAAAAACTATATACTTTCCCTGTTAAAAGAGCAGTACGGCATAGAGGAAGAGGATTTTATCTCCGCCGAGCTCGAAGTTGTTCCCGCCGGGGGCGCAAGGGATTTCGGTCTTGACAGGAGCATGATTATCTCCTATGGGCAGGACGACAGGGTATGCGCTTACCCATCGTTCAGGGCAGTGTTGGATCAGGAAAATCCGGAAATTACGAGCATATGTCTCCTTACGGATAAGGAAGAAATCGGCAGCGTAGGAGCTACGGGTATGCATTCACGTTTCTTCGAAGATACGATAGCCGAAGTAATGGAGCTTAGCGGCTGCTACAGTGAGATCAATCTTCGCAGGGCGCTCAAGAAAAGCTGCGTGCTGTCTTCCGACGTAATGGTGGGATTCGATCCCATGTATCCGGACGTAAGTGAGCCCAACAACAGTGCCTACCTTGGATACGGCCCCGTGTTCGCAAAATATACCGGCGTGAAAGGCAAATCCGGCTCCAACGACGCGAACGCTGAATACTTGGCCTTCCTCCGCGGCATAATGGATTCCGACAATATAGCGTACCAGACCTCGGAGCTTGGAAAAG
>CAYXUB010000125.1:0-2340 GCA_964468385.1 uncultured Lachnospiraceae bacterium | reverse complement strand
TCGGAGAAAAGGTGACTAAGGGGCTCGGAGCAGGCGCGAAACCGGAGGTTGGCGAGCAGGCTGCCGAAGAAAGCATAGATGAAATAAAGGCTCTTTTGGACGGGGCGGACATGGTGTTTGTCACCTGCGGAATGGGCGGCGGAACCGGGACCGGCGCGGCTCCGGTAGTTGCCAAGCTTGCGAAAGACATGGGAATCCTCACGGTAGGTGTCGTTACCAAGCCGTTCCGTTTTGAGGCTAAAACGCGTATGAACAATGCCCTAAACGGGCTGGATAAGTTAAAGGCCAATGTAGACACTCTCATTGTCATTCCCAACGACAAGTTGTTGGAGATCGTCGACAGGCGCACGACCATGCCCGAGGCGCTTAAAAAGGCCGACGAGGTATTAAAGCAGGCGGTACAGGGTATTACGGACCTCATCACCCTTCCCGCGCTTATAAACCTCGACTTTGCCGACGTTCAGACCGTTATGACGGACAAGGGAATAGCCCATATAGGCATAGGCGAGGGCAAAGGCGACGACAAGGCATTAGAGGCGGTTCAGCAGGCCGTTTCCAGTCCGCTTCTCGAGACGACGATAACCGGCGCTACGCATGTCATCATCAATATCTCCGGAGATATTAGCCTTATGGATGCCAACGACGCGGCGAGCTATGTACAGAACCTCGCCGGGGAAGAGGCTAACATTATCTTCGGTGCCATGTACGACGACTCGATCCCGGATGTGGCAAAGATAACCGTTATCGCCACCGGGCTTACCGACGACGGCTCTAATAAGCCGCAGTCAAAGTCCGGCAAGCGGGGGATGGATTCGAACAGAAGCAAACCGGCGGCATCCTTCCCCACCTTTAAGGTGCCGGACAGTTCGACGCCGCGTACTCCAAGACCCGCGGCCAAGGAAGACGCTGTGTCTCCCGGAAGGATGGTTCTTCCGAGCAGTGCGCCCATCACCAGTAGGGTACCGAGAAAAGAGATCCAGATACCGGATTTCTTAAGGAATAGGAACTAGGCTGGCAGCCCTTTGGCCTGGCATCATTAATAAGATCATTTGTGAACGTGAGGGAGTAAAATTCCATATTGCTCCTTTACGTTTTTTTTGTTTTGAATCACTTTATGGTGTAGAATATACGACGCAAGTGGAACATTGGCTACGTCCGCAAGCGGTGTAAGGAGAAGACGCATGGCAGCTAATTGGAAGCTTTTGATTGTAGAGGATGAGGTTGGAATAGCCCATCTTATCAAAAATTCAATTGATTTTGATAAGCTCTCTCTTGAGCTTTGCGGTATTGCCGGGAACGGAAAAGTCGGTCTGGAGATGATCCATTCTTATAAGCCGGATATTGTCATAACGGACATATATATGCCGGTAATGAACGGCGTCGATATGATCACGCAGGCAGCCGATGAGGGCGACGAAGCGCAGTTTATTATTATAAGCGGGCTTACTCAGTTTAAATACGCGATGAATGCGCTCAATGCGGGAGTGTGCGGTTATCTTCTAAAACCTCTTAACAAGGAAGAGCTCAATATCCTTCTGGAAAAAACGATACAGAAGATAGCCAAATCGCGCAAGGTCGAATATCAGCTGAATATAATGGAATCGAAGGTCGATGAGCAGCGCAAAGAATTAAGAAACTCCTATCTCTTTAACCTTCTGCATTTTCGTGAGAGTGCAGAAGGAGACGTCGTCAAGATCAATAAAAACTATGGTTTTTCGTTTAGCGACGACGGAGTGTATTCGGTTTGCGTGTTTTTAATCGATGGAATAAAATCACTGAATTATTCGGCGTCAAAGACCATAATAGAGCAGCTTTCGACGGAACTATATGTCCGTATACATCCTATATGTATAGATATGGAGCTTTACCTGAGGGGAAACGGATTTGTTTTATTAATAAACTACATTAGAGAAAATTCTATGAAGTTTAAAGGGCTTTTGACTAATGAATTTGCGATCATGCGCCAGAAGCTTGAAAATCAAACCGACATTGAAGTGTCTATGGCCTGCAGCGCACAGACCGAGAAGCTATATGAAGTAGCGGACGCACTGGACGCGGCTCTTGACGCCCTGCAGGCAAGGGTCGTTCTAGGCGGTGAAAAAATATTATTTGCCGAAAAGCTCGAATGTCTGAAGCCCGACAGGGTCTATAAAATGACCGAAAAGGAATCCACGTTCCTGATATCCGCCATAGATATAAAAGAAAAAGAGAAAGTTAAGATCATCTTAGGGGGGATATATGCAAAAGCGGTTAAGGCGTCCGTAAAATATCCCTGCTACTTGTTCGATATCCTTTCAGAGCTTACGTTTGATATATGTTCTATCTTGTACAGGAACAATA
>CAYXUB010000124.1:0-2376 GCA_964468385.1 uncultured Lachnospiraceae bacterium | reverse complement strand
AATGGCTTGTAATAAAGTATGCAAATGAGCTGATTTCGGCTACGGGCGGAAATCTGGAACAGCTTTTTTGGTGGGTGATCAACAATATTACCTATCAGTCCAGGCCGACACCGCAGGATTATCCCAGCGGATATACGAGACAGCAGTATTATTTCGTATCTGCCTATGAGACCCGCACAGGCAACTGCTTTAATTTCGCGGCCACATTTTATTGGACTGCCAAGGTGCTGGGCTATGACTGCAAGCTTATTGAGGGGAGAGTCCTTCTTGGCGATGTTTCTAATTCACATATAGTGCATGGCTGGGTTGAGGTTTATATTGATGGGGTCACGTATGTTTGCGATACTCAGCTGACCTACAGATATCCCGCGTATCCGGCGCTTTATATGGTAACGTATGACGAGGCTTATATCTACTATTTTCCTGACGAAGCCGCGTATTGATAGTTATGTTCTTGTTTTGAGGAGGAATTAGGCAAAAGTTTAAGCTATGGTTTTTAGTTCATTAACTTTCTTGTGTATCTTTCTTCCGGCGGTAATAATACTTTCTTGGTTTATAAAACCGCTCGGAGCGAAAAACA
This sequence comes from uncultured Lachnospiraceae bacterium, assembly GCA_964468385.1. GTDB lineage: Bacteria > Bacillota > Clostridia > Lachnospirales > Lachnospiraceae > Alectryocaccobium. The sequence continues at coordinate 1,796 of CAYXUB010000124.1, read as the reverse complement.
TATTTCTTGTAATAGCAAGCTTGTTGTTTTACGCGTATGGCGAGCCTGTATATGTCTTCATGATGATAGGCAGTATTCTCTTGAACTATATGTTCGGGAGGCTGTTGGAAGGAGAGCATAGGCAGGCAAAGCTCGCTGCCGCCGTCGCGGTGAACATAGGCTTGCTCTTTGTGTTTAAATACGCGGCGTGGATAATAAACGGCCTAAGCTCGCTTTTGGGGCTTGGGCTGCCAGAGATAGAGATCACGCTTCCGATAGGTATTTCGTTTTATACATTCCAGGCTTTATCGTATGTCATCGATGTATACAGAGGCGTGGTGGAGCCGCAGAAGAAGCTTTCGAATTTCTTCTTGTTCATATCATTCTTCCCGCAGCTCATAGCCGGCCCGATAATAAAATACAAGGATATCGAAAAGGAAATAGCGGACAGAAAAATGACCGTAGGGGGGGTGGCAAACGGTCTTAAAAGGTTTATCTTCGGTCTTGCGAAAAAGGTGCTTATTGCCAATGTCATGGCTCAGGCCGCGGACACGGTATTCGAGCTGAGCGCAAGCGAGCTGGGAGCACTTTCCGCGTGGATAGGCGCCGCGGCGTATACGCTGCAGATATACTACGATTTCAGCGGCTACAGCGACATGGCGATAGGCATGGGTGAGATCTTCGGCTTCCACTTTATGGAAAACTTCAAGTATCCTTACGCGTCGGACTCTATACAGGATTTCTGGACCAAATGGCATATCTCGCTTTCTACCTGGTTCAAGGAATATCTCTATATACCGCTTGGAGGCAACAGGAAAGGCAAGGCGAGGACATATTTTAACAAGATAGTCGTATTTTTCTTCACCGGCGCGTGGCACGGGGCAAATATAACCTATATAGTATGGGGACTGTTCCATGGGGCCTTTCTCATTTTTGAGGACGCGGTAAATATAAAAAAGCTGCCCTATATACTTCGCAGGATATATGTGCTGCTCGTCGTCTGTGTAGGTTTGGTTATATTCAGGGCGGATACCCTGTCACATGCGGGCGATATCTTGAGGAGCATGTTCGGAATGAACGCGGGCGGCACCGAGGCGCTTATGCTCGCGCTAAGGCTGCTCACTCCGCTGTTTTTGCTTTGCCTGTTCGCGGCGGTGTTCTTTTCATACCCGCATAAGAGGGCGCTCGCCTTGAGCGCAAATCATCGTGAAAAGGCTCAGACGGCCGCGTATGTCGCTTGTGTGGGCTTGCTCGTGCTTTGTATCTTGTATCTTTCGGGCGGAGGATATAATCCCTTCATTTATTTCAGATTTTAGAGGAGTGTGGGCAAATGTTAAAAAACAGGATATTCATAATCATCATAATGACGCTTTTGCTCATACCGTCTGTTGGCATGTTTGTTTCAAGCGGAGAATTTGATACGGAAAACACTGAACTTGCCGCCGAACCTGAGCTTTGGAACGAGGACGGGAGCTTAAACGAGTATTTCATCTCAGACGCGGGAACTTATTTCGAGGATCATTTCGCCTTCCGCTCAGACATCGTGAACTTAAATTCTCTGCTCGAAGGGGTAATCTTAAAGACTTCCTCGACGCAAAATATCGTCGTCGGCAAAAGCAGCTGGCTGTACTATGCCGATACGCTCGACGATTTCCAGAACCTGAACCTCTTTAGCGACAGGGAGCTGTACAATATCGCGCACAATCTAAAACTTATGCAGGATTATCTGGAGCTCTTAGGCGCTAACCTGTATCTGGTCGTGGCGCCCAACGAGGCGAGCATATACCCTGAGTATATGCCTTATTACATACTTGAGG
>CAYXUB010000123.1:0-2447 GCA_964468385.1 uncultured Lachnospiraceae bacterium | reverse complement strand
AATAAAGAGCTAGGAGGGATACTATGGCATATTTTCTCGGATTAGATAATGGCGGCACTGCTACAAAAGCAGCTGTCTTTGATGATGAAGGCAGAGAGATCGCAACAGTTGGAATGGATACGGCTATGCTTATTCCAAAACCCGGTTTCACGGAACGGGATATGGAAGAAATGTGGACGGCTAATTGCCAAGTGATCCAAGGGGCTCTTAAAAAAGCAGGGATCTCAGGGAATGATATTTCCTGTGTGGCAGTCTGCGGTCATGGAAAAGGCTTATATCTATGGGGAAAGGATGGAAAGCCCGTTAGGAACGGCATCATATCTACGGATAACCGTGCATGGAATTATCCGCAGCAATGGAAGCAGGATGGTACGGAAGACAAGGTTTTCGAGCTTTCCTGCCAGCACATCTTGAGCAGCCAGCCTGTGTCTTTACTGGCTTGGCTAAGGGATAATGAACCGGGAGTTCTGGATAAAACAGAATGGATCTTCGCTTGTAAAGATTATGTCCGTTTTCGCCTTACCGGCGAAGCCTTTGCAGAGCGTACGGATTATTCCGGCTGTAATTTTGTCAATCTTCATACCGGAGAATATGATAGGGAACTTTTAGAATTATTCGGGCTTTCGGAGTGTATGGAAAAGCTTCCGCCTTTGAGATATTCCACCGATATCTGTGGATATATCACAGAAGAGGCCGCTGAAAAGACAGGCCTTAAGGCAGGTACTCCCGTGGCAGGAGGAGCTTTTGATATCGATGCCTGCGCGCTCGCGGTAGGAATCACGAATGAAGATCATATCTGTATGATCGCGGGGACATGGAGCATCAATGAATATATTGCCAAAGAAGCGGTTACAGACGGAAGTGTCATGATGAACTCCTTCTATTGTCTGCCGAATTATTATCTTGTTGAAGAATGCAGTCCGACTTCGGCAGGGAATAATGAATGGTTCATAAAGACATTATTGCCTGAGGTATACAAAGCTTGCAAAGAAAGTGGGAAAAATATATATGAGCAAATGAATTCTTGGGTTGAGGAAATTCCGGTAGAAGAGTTCTGCCCTGTTTACCTGCCTTTCTTGATGGCTAGCAATGTACATCCAAATGCCAACGGATGTTTCGTGGGAATTACTAATTATCATACCAGAAAGCATTTGCTGCGCAGCGTCTATGAAGGTGTTACTTTTTCACATCGTTATCATTTAGAGAAGCTCTTAAAGACCAGAAAAGAAGCTCCCAAATCCATACGTCTCGCGGGCGGGGCAGCGCGTTCTCCGATGTGGACGCAGATGTTTGCAGATGTTATGAAACTTCCGATCGAAAGTGTTGATGTGAATGAGACAGGAGCGGCAGGCTGTGCCATCATCGGCGCAACAGCTTGCGGAGTCTATGGCAGTGTGTCTGAAGCAGTGGACAAAATGTGTAAGATAGGAAAGCCCATACTCCCAAATCCGAGCAATTCTCAGATTTATGATGAAAAATACGCACTCTACTGTAAAACGATAGATGCCTTAGATGTCCTATGGGACTCGGTTCAACAATATAAAGATACTCATATGTGATAAAAATGCAAGCTGCTCTAAAGAGCATAAATTTTTTTTAAAAAAACTTTACTGCGAAGCTTGACAAACAAATGTTCTTGATGTAAATTAATATCAGAACATATGTTCGGAACAAAAGTTCCTATTCAAGTATGTAGTGGAGGCAGCGAAGATGATATATGCAAGTAAGTCCGAGCAAAGCAGTATTAAGGCTGTAGCTCGTACAGATATGAATAAAAGCTCTTCGCGACGAAACATAAAAAAACGCAGAAAAAGCAGAAGAGTATATGAAAAGGCAATCCTTATCACGCTTATCGTTTTTTCAGTATTGTTGTTTTTGAACCTGACATTGAAAAATACAGAGGCTTCGCCGGATCTTTCCGAAGAGAGGAACAAATATTATACATCTATAAATATTGAACAAGGCGACAGCATGTGGAGCATAGCCGCAACATATATTACGGACGAATACAAAGACTATAATGAATATATAGCTGAGGTTATGAGTATAAACGGATTAAAGTCTGAAAACATAAAAGCCGGAGGAAGGCTCTGTATACCTTATTACGCAAGCGAGCCCTTATATGGTGATGCATAATAGAAAATATTATAAGCTTTATTAAGACTTAGACTTATTGATTACTGTACAGATGTATACGGATATATATCCCGAACAAAAAACATAATATAGCAAGCATATCAACTTATTTTGGTATCCCCATAAATAAGCCGTACCGCGAACTCCCCTTAGGCGGCACGGCTTTTATCATGTAGCGGTGCAGGAGTGAAATAAGATGATTTATGTATAAAACGGAAGTAGGAAAGCAAAGAAAAACAATAAAGAGATATATCAAACTATTCGGGAAACGCAGGTTTTACGAATAGTTAAGCATAAGAAAACCTTGCTTT
>CAYXUB010000122.1:0-2455 GCA_964468385.1 uncultured Lachnospiraceae bacterium | reverse complement strand
TTTTTTTCCAAGGAAAACTTTGGTTTCCATGGGTTCTCTTAAAGGATCTATCGGCGGATTTGTTACCTGGGAGGCATTTATGAGTATCTTATCCCAGTAAACGGGGAAGGGTTTTGGATTTCCCATTGAGGAGAGCAGTACTCCGCCGCTTTCTGCCTGTTTGTATATTTCTTTTATGTTGTCATTGCTCCAGTTTGCGTTTTCGCGCAGCCGGCAATCGCTTTTTACAATCTTGAGGGCACGTGTAGGACAAAGAGAAACGCAGCGTTGGCAATTTACGCAATCCTCCTCATTATTGAGCATAACATGGTGTTCCTCATCATAGAAATGCACTTCATTGGCACACTGACGTTCGCACACCCTGCATCTTATACATCTATTGTCATTCCTTACCACTTCAAATTCGGGATATATATAATTGATTCCACTCATTCGTAAGCACCGTCCTTTACTTTTACGATTACCGCTTCGCCTCCGGCGGGATAGCGGATATTCTCCGCATACGGCTCCATGACCCTTATGGCGGCTTCCTCACTCGCTATGAACACCTTATCGTCTTTTTCGCCGGTGACCATGCTCCTAAGCTTTAGCCTGTCGTTTAAAGCCAAAAGACCTCCGGAGAATCCTAGTATGATAGAAAAGGGGCCCGTTATAAGAAGGCTCGAATAAACAGTCCTGAGATATTTGAGAACATGCTTTTCTTCCTCGGGCTTGTTATCTATCGTGTTCCAAAAAGGCGCGGCTATTACAGAAGCTGCTTCTTCAAGTTTAAGCCCCTGTTTTCTGATCAGATAGTCCATTATATAAGTTATGACTTCGGTGTCGGTCTGCAGGGTGCATTTATATCCGAACATCTCTATGAATCTGCGGTTTGCGTCATATGAAGATATTTCACCGTTGTGGACAACAGAAAAGTCGAGCAAGGTAAAAGGATGCGCGCCTCCCCACCAGCCGGGGGTATTGGTCGGGTATCTGCCGTGTGCGGTCCAACTATAGCCTTCATATTCGTCCAGCTTATAGAATACACCTACATCCTCGGGGTAGCCGACGGCTTTAAAGGCTCCCATATTCTTTCCGCTGGAAAAAACATAGGCCCCGGTTATGGAGGTGTTAATCCGCATTACTATACGAGCCACGTATTCGTCAGCGTCAAGCTGAAGGGAAGCCAGGACACTTTGTAAAGGATTCAGGAAATACCTGTATATAAGCGGCTCATCCGTGATCGCAGGGATTGTTCGAGTAGGTATTATCTCTGCCTTGACGATCTCAAAATGATCTTTTAAAAACTGCTCGCAATTATTTCGGCTGGTCTTATCGTCGAAAAAAACGTGCATAGCGTAAAAGTCTTTATAATCAGGATATATTCCATAACCCGCAAAGCCCCCGCCGAGACCGTTGGAACGTTCGTGCATGGGCTTCATTGAATTTATTATGCTTTCTCCGGTCATTCGCTTGCCTTCTTTTGATATTACGGCCGCAATTGCGCAACCGGAGGGTATCCTTATCTGTCCCTCAAGCATCATATATGACTCACATCCTTTCTATAAATATGACGGAATGTATGATTATAGCTACAATTTAATAATAATATGAAGAAATCCGTCAGTGATGAACTGAAAAAACAGAAAAAAAGAACGCTCGTTTCAATGCAAAATGTTTGTTTTGCATTGAAAAGAACGCCTTTGCTCATCTATTGAAATGTTATATACCTAAAAAAAAGATATGTCAATACGCTAAAATAATACTTTTTAAAATTGAATAATTTACATGAAAAAATGAGACCAATTGCAAAAATAGATTCCACTTTGTAAGATAAAAATCCATTGTTTTAAGAAAAAATAAATTCCGCACCTAAGGTGGAAAGGGAGGATTTTACTTAAGCAATTAGGCTACTACAATTATGTAGTAATAAAAGTCAAATTATGTAGTCAAATTATGTCAAATTATGTAGTAATAAAAAGTCAAATTAATTATTGACAAAGAAAAAGGCGTGTGCTATTCTTAACGAGCTGTCACCGAAAAAGCAAAGTGTGCGCGGTGATATGTACCTTGACAATAAAACAGTAAAACACATCCTCGAAAGTTCAAGAAACAATTAGTCAAGCGACATTGCGCTTGACGAAGATAATCATGAGCGATCGGAAGATCCTTAACACAGTAAAGGGATATTTAGCCAAGCTAAATTTTGACCCGGAACAAACAAATCGGAAGATTTGCGCGCAGCGCAGATCATATTCCGAGATGTAAAAGATTAAACCTTGTGTGCCAAGTTTTGATAAGCTCGACGCAAAGCGTCTCGCTGATCGTCAACTTGTCAATGCGTCTAAAAATCCACTGGCATGAAAGCGAGCTTTCAGCCAGCAGATTTTCATCCGCGCACACAAGTTTTAAACGTACATATTTAGAGAGTTTGATCCTGGCTCAGGATGAACGCTGGCGGCGTGCTTAACACATG
>CAYXUB010000121.1:0-2477 GCA_964468385.1 uncultured Lachnospiraceae bacterium | reverse complement strand
TCAGTGAGGGTATATCCCGCGCTTTTTGCCAGTTCAATAGTTTTGGTGATGACCTTGTTTTTGTCTTCTTCATTCTGAAGAGCCTTGAACTCTTTTGCCAAGTTGTCATCCGTGCATACTTTCTGTAAAAATTCTTTTAAATTCTTTGTCATAGTAGTATCCTCCTTATCAAAAACATTTTATTTTTCGTCTTCTTCAGTCTCGAGATGTGCCTCCTCCTATGGCTATGCAGGCGCATCTATTATTGCCGTCTTGATCGTAGCCGTAGCCGCTCACCACGCAAGCGCATACGCTGTCGTTTGTGTACGATTCACCGGAGCCGCCAAAAGCACAATTGCAACCTTCGCCGCCGCCGCCGGCAACGCATCCGCAAGCTTTTGTTATGCCTGCAATGGGAATTCCGCCTGAAACAGCCATGAGTTCTTCATCGTCAAGTCCTCCCTGCGGCTCTTCAAAATCGGCTTCAGTGAGGGTATATCCCGCGCTTTTTGCCAGTTCAATAGTTTTGGTGATGACCTCGTTTTTGTCTTCTTCGTTCTGAAGAGTTTCGAACTCTTTTACAAGGTTGTCATCCGTGCATAGTTTCTGTAAAAATTCTTTTAAGTTCTTTGTCATAGTAGTATCCTCCTTTCAAAAATATATTAGGCTATGCAAAAGAATCTCTGTTTGTAATGGCTTTTTCAGCGGTTTTTCTTATTTTGTCGATATAGCCGCCATGGAATATCTGACAAACGGCTTTATCCGGTCCCATGATATTATTCGGATCAAACTGAAGGGCGCTTCCGCGACATCCGCCCGCGCATTGCCATCTGTACTCGCAGGAGCAGCAATTTTCGTTTTTGTTCAGATATTCAGCAAGCCGCGTATTTATGAGCTTCATGTAATTTGAATCGCTCAAACCTTTAGCTAACCCTATATCAGTTATCAACGGATAATCTTTCTGTATTGGCAACGATGAAAGCGGCATACACGGAAGCATACGCCCCTCAGGTGAGATATATAGCGTTTGACGCGCGTGACCGCATATGACGGCTTTTTCGCACGGCTCATTACCTTTTTGCTTCTGAGAGGGTATCCACCAGTTTGTTTTGCCTTTTCCACAGTAGAAGAATCCGCCAAGCATGATGGAAATAGGCATACCGTCTTCAAAGAAATGCGTGATATATTCAAGATAAGCATCGTATATTTCGTACATGCTCATAGAATAATCCGCGCTGTATTTGCTCCATAATTCGGTATCCGATACCGGATTCGTTTTAAGGCTTTGGCAATGGTGCTTAGCTAAAGTGTTGATACTCTGCCGTAAAAGATGTATGTTCCCTTTATGCAGACACATCTCCGAGCCTGTAGGAAAGCCCATTTCATGGCACAGGTCGAACGCGTCAAGGACAATCTTTCCGGCGTTCGGAATGCCTCGAAGCCAATCGTGCCAACCGTCGTCACCATCGTAGCTCATGTTAAATTCGGGATGAACGCCCATTTCATCGAGCGCGATCAGCAGCTCTTTTGTAACGAGCTTTCCATTGGAATATATCTGGACAATGCTTACGTCGTTTCGGACAAACAGCTCCACGATATCAAGAAAATCTTTCCTTATGAGTGGTTCGCCGCCCGTAAGCGATACTCGTGTGATCCCACAGTCTATTATTTGCCTTGCGATATCCATGACTGTTTCGTGCGAAAGCTCTCCCAATTTCGCTTCCGGCGCCGACATGTAACAATGCTTACAGCGGAAGTTGCACTTTCCTGTTATTGACCAGTGAGCGGTACGTATGAAACGGTTTTCATGTTTTTTATAGGCTTGTCCTTCTTTTAATTTCGAGGGGGTATCGCTTGAATGTACGACCCCATTTTCTTCAAGCTGTTTGACTATTTCGCGATATTCGTCTGTGATAAGCGGAAGCGACATATCTATCGTTCCGTCGCACATGTCGAGCGCATTAAAAGTTTTGCCATCTAAAAAGGAGATTTCGTTATGCGGTCTTTTTATAACGCAGTAAGGCAGTTTTTCATAACCGCGAAGCCTATAGTTTTCGTCAAGCAAATAATACATATCCATGCCTCTCAAACTACATAAAACAGAATCCCGACAGTTCAAAAAAGTATGCGCCCCAGCAAGTTCCCTGCCGGTATTTAGTTATTTATTCCCGCCAATATTTATTACATGTAGTACACGTCCTCCAATCTGAATTTCCATCATAAAATGCATTAGTAGTAGACTCTACCGTTTGGGATTCACAATACGGACAAGATACACCTTCCAATGCCTTATTACATCCGCCACCTGCAACAGCCATAAGCTCATCGTCGGCGAGTTCTCCGCTAACACTTAGATTAGAAAACAGCTCTGCTGCCCGCTCGTCGCCAAGCTCCACGTCGTTTTCCTTTGCAATAGCTTTGAGTTCTTCGACTGATTTTGCCCCTTTAGCTTTTTGAATGAGTTCTTTAGTGAGTTTGATTTCTTTTGACATGGGTTT
>CAYXUB010000120.1:0-2580 GCA_964468385.1 uncultured Lachnospiraceae bacterium | reverse complement strand
TGAAAACTTAAGCCAGGGATTGGAAGAGGGGAGCTTTTATCTCGACAGCGACGGCTTTATTATTATTCCGTTCGACGTTGTATGAGGGTATACGCCGGCTGCAGAAAAGCTATGATTCATTGGCTGAAAAGCTATGATTCATTGGCTGTAAAGCTATGATTCATTGGCGATGTTGACATCGGATGAAATCTTGGTGTACACTCATACGAAGGATTTGTGTCGCAGAAAGACATGAAAACAGAAGATGTAGGATACCAGAGTCAAAAGGTCTAATCCCACATGAGCTTGCTCATAAGTGGGTGTATCATTGTTGGGGGCTTTTGACCCCAACATCGATATAGATAAAAAAGGTACAAGGGACGGTGTTGCGAAAGGTTAAACGAAAAAGACGCTTAACATATGTCATGTTGGGCCTTTTTTTGGCGGTTGGGCTGTCGCTGATGCTCTATCCTATGGTAAGCGACATGTACAACAGATATCGTCAGCAGAAGGCCGCCGACGAATACGAAGAAATAACTTCTGCATTGGAGCAGGAGGTTATCGAAAGCTTGCTTCAAGAGGCCGAGGAATATAATGCGGCCTTGCTCGAAAATAGCAGTCGATTTATAATGAGCGAAGAAGAACTCGCCGAATATGAACAGTTGCTTAGGGTAGAAGGCACCGAGGCCATCGGCTATGTTGAGATTGCAAAGATTGACGTCTACATGCCTATTTTTCTAGGCACAAGCAGCGAAGTGCTCTATACGGGGGCCGGCCATTTGGAAGGGAGCAGCCTTCCCATAGGGGGCGAGAGTACCCACAGCGTTATCTCCGGGCACAGCGGGCTGCCTTCGGCCAAGATTTTTTCGGAACTCGACCAGCTCGAGGAGGGCGACACCTTTGTGCTGACCGTGCTGGGGCAGAAACTCACCTATGAGGTGGATAATATAGAGATAGTCGAGCCTTCGGAGATAGATGCACTTGAGATCGTTGAGGGTGAGGACTACTGCACCCTTATGACCTGTTTCCCCTATGGAATCAATACCCATAGGCTCTTGGTGAGGGGGCACAGGATAGAAAATGAAAGCGTAAATGCCGAGGTTGTCGAGGAAGCGTACCATGAGCAGGTAGTAATAGTCGTGGCGGGCACGGCCGCGCTGTTGCTTATAATCTGGTTCCTTAAGAGAAAGAACGCTAGAAGCAGGAAAGTGAAAGAAAAACTGCGTAGATACATAATAACTAGTAGGGACAAAATAAATTTTACTAGCAGGAGGAGGTCGAATGAGGAGGATAATAAAGGTGGCTAAGAGTCGTGCTTGCGGAACACGCAAGGGGTTATTGGCTTTGCTCTTGGTGATTTTGGTGATGTGCTCCGCGATTCCCGTTTATGCCACATCGGAGGATTCGGTTATCGAGGAAGCAAATGCGTCCGGCTCTGCGACCATCGACGAGAGCCGAACGGGCACGATTTACGGAGAGATGCTCTATGAGGGCGCAGCGGTAGGCGGCGGAACTTTGACCATCTACAAGGTTGCCGACTTAACGCAGGCAACAAGCGACGATTCTTCTGACGAAACTGGTTCTTCCGAGGAGGGGGCGTCGTCGGAAGGTTCGAGCGGTGATTATGGATTCGTCCTGACCGCCGAGTTTTCCGAAAGCGGGATAGAGCTTGACGACATAAGCGACAGCGTCCTTGCCCAGTCTTTGGCTGAGTATGCCTTAACGCAGGAACTGGCCGGAGCGGAAGTGGTGATAGGAGAGGACGGGAGCTGGAGCATTTCAGGTCTCGAGTTGGGCCTGTATCTGGTGATGCAAACCGAGGCCGCGGAGGGGTACGAGGCAATATCGCCTTTCCTGGTGAGCTTGCCGTACTACGATGCTACCACAAGGGAACTTTTCTACGAGGTAGACGCGCAGCCTAAGATGGAGACCTTGGTTCCGATAATTGTGCCGGAGGACCCCGAGCCCGAAACTCCCGTAACTAACAATCCAAAACTTCCGCAGACGGGGCAGCTGAACTGGCCGGTACCGGTGATGGCGCTTTTAGGAGTGGTTTTCCTTATAATAGGGCATCGCCTTTCCCGTAAAAAAGATACATTTAAATTCGAAGAGTTGATAGTATGAAGCGCAGGATTGGGTTGTTCTTCAAGGCGGCGGGCATAATTCTTGTCTGTGCCGCCATTGCGCTGTTTGGATGGAACCAATGGGAAAGCTACCGAGCCGGAAAAGTCTCAAGTGAGGTCCTCTCAAAGCTGGAGGAGGCGGTTCTTGAGGCATCTTCCGGGGAGACTGCAGGGGATGCTGACGGTTCATCTGCGGGCGAAGAAGAGGCGGATGGCGACAGTGAAATTGCGGGGCTGTATATTGACGGGTACTCGTATATCGGATATCTATACCTTCCCACCCTCGATCTTAAGCTTCCGGTCATGAGCAGCTGGAGCTATGACTATCTTCTCATATCGCCTTGCCGGTACACCGGCTCCGTAGATACGGACGATCTGGTTATCGCGGCCCATAATTACGCCCAACACTTCGGGAACATAAAGTACCTGACGGAGGGCGCTCCGGTCTATTTCACGGACTGGGAAGGGGAGACAACTT
>CAYXUB010000119.1:0-2594 GCA_964468385.1 uncultured Lachnospiraceae bacterium | reverse complement strand
ACAATCGGCTGTGGTATCACGCCACATTGCCCCAACAAGAGCAGTTCAAGAGAAGGAGCTGGCTGGAAATGCTGACGATCCCATATTATTTAGAAACGGCTTCCGTTCATCAAACGGAAGCCGTCTTTCCCTTTCGTTTAGGCCTATCAGTTGCTTTCTCTGAAGATAATTTCGCCCTCTTTCACAAACCCGAGCTTTTCCTTAGCCTCTTGTTCGAGATATTCATCGCTTTGCATATATTCCTCAAGTTCTTCGATTTCGGCGGTTCTAAGCTCCTCCTCATCAATGAGCTCTTGAAGTTCCTCTATGCGCGCTTCATTATCTGATATACGTCCAGAAAGACGGCTACCGCTTACGACCATTACCACGAGCATAACAAACGCCACAAAAACTATAAGCAGCATTGCACCGCGTATTGAACTGCGCCGCTCCCTCTTGGTCTTGCGTTCTCTTCCGGCCATCAATTCCCCTTTAATAATTATAACTCCCCATAAAAGCGAAAGATCTATATGCTTCGCTCACAACAATCTGTACATCTGCGCAGCGTCTTCTTTTTTCACGCTGTCACTGATGTTTAAAATCTCTGCCTTAACCGTCCTGGTACCGAATTCTATCTCGATGACATCGCCAACCTTAACGGCTAAGGACGCCTTGGCGCTTTTACCATTGACTGCAACTCTTCCGGCGTCACAAGCCTCATTCGCAACAGTGCGTCTTTTTATAAGCCTTGAAACCTTTAAGAATTTGTCAAGCCTCATTTTTTATTTGTTAACTTTATCCTTTAATGCCTTCCCTGCCTTGAAACGAGGCGACTTAGAGGCCTTGATCGTAATCTCTTCTCCTGTAAGCGGATTTCTGCCCTTTCTTGCCGGACGCTCCTGCACGTCGAATGTTCCGAATCCTATAAGCTGAACCGATCCTCCATTTGCAAGCTCCTCAGCAACAACTTCGATAAAGGCGTCTGCAGCCGCCTTTGCATTGCTGTTTGAAAGTCCTGTTTTCTTAGCTATTGCCGAAATCAGATCTGTTTTTTTCATTATAATGACTCTCCTTTAAAATAAATAGTATAAAGCGTATTAATAACGTAATTATACTTATATACCGTATCGTCTGATTTGTCAATCATAACAAGCTTTTACCGCTTTACGTCAAGCTCGCTTTGCCTTTCTTAAAGCCTTCCGGCGACCTGTTTCAATCTGTATCCGGCAGCCTTTAAAGCACCTATTATCTCATTTTTGTGATCGGTGCCGAAGGATTCAAGCGTTATGATAAGTTCAACCGCGGCATTCCTGTTTATGCTGTAAAACTGGTTGTGGTCTAGTTTTACAATATTTCCCTTTTCTTCAGCGATTATACTTGAAACTTTTACGAGTTCTCCCGGCTTGTCGGGAAGGAGCACGGAAATCGTAAATATCCTATCTCTTGCGATAAGCCCGTTCTGTACGACTTGGGACATAGTTATCACGTCCATATTGCCGCCGCTCAATATCGCGACGACCTTTTTTCCCTGAAAATCCAAATGCTTGAGCGCGGCGACCGTCAACAGCCCGGAATTTTCAACTATCATTTTATGGTTTTCGACAATGTCGAGAAAAGCAACGATAATCTCATCATCACCTACGGTGATGATCTCGTCCACATTTTCCTTTATATAGGGAAAGATCTTTTCCCCGGGACGTTTTACTGCCGTACCATCGGCAATCGTATTTATCTCGCCAAGGCTAATTATCTCACCCTTCTCAAGCGAAGCCTTCATACAGGCCGCGCCTTCAGGCTCTATCCCTATCACTTTTATATTCGGGTTCAGAAGCTTTGCAAGCGTTGACACTCCCGCGGCAAGCCCGCCGCCTCCGATTGGTACGAGCATATATTCTACAAGCGGAAGGTCTTGAAAGATCTCCATCGCTATAGTCCCTTGCCCCGTGGCGACAACCGGGTCGTCAAAGGGATGTATAAAGGTATATCCCTTTTCCTCGGCAAGCTTCAGCGCGTACTCACAGGCCTCGTCGTATAAATCACCATACAGCACAACTTCCGCACCGTAACTCCTTGTCCGCTTGACCTTTATGAGCGGAGTTGAAGTCGGCATAACTATTACAGCCTTAGTCCCGTAAGCCCTCGCAGCGTATGCAACTCCCTGCGCATGATTGCCCGCCGAGGCCGTTATAAGACCTCTTTGCCTTTCTTCGTCGCTCAGAGTGCTTAACTTATAATACGCCCCGCGGAGCTTATACGCTCCTGTAAGCTGCATATTCTCAGGTTTCAGATAAACCTTATTCCCACACTGGGCACTCAGATATTCACTGTAAATAAGATTAGTAGGGCGCACCACTCTTTTGACGGTCTCGGCCGCATCTTCAAATTTTTTTAAACTCAGTACTTCTTCCTTCATTTTTTCCCTCTATAAATATCAAAATGCTTCGAACGCTTCATTCAAAAATCACAGCATATTCGAACAAGCTCTTGATCTTTACGCGTTTTCACTTTTTATTTTTATCATAGGATATTATAAAATAATAATATAAAAAAACAAGTCAATATTAAACGCCCGATCGATTATGAGATTTAATCGACCGGGCGTCTAATGAATTTCC
>CAYXUB010000118.1:0-2695 GCA_964468385.1 uncultured Lachnospiraceae bacterium | reverse complement strand
AGGTATTATGCCGAGAAGCTCAGGCACGAAGAGCAGGAGTACGTATACTGTATGATGCTGGATTCCAAAAATTCATTGATAGGGGACGTGTGTATTACAAAAGGAACGGTCAATTGTTCGCTTATTACGCCCAGGGAATTGTTTTTAAAGGCTTTTTCGTACCACGCGGTAAGGATTGTGCTTGTTCACAATCATCCGAGCGGGGATCCTCTTCCAAGCGATGACGACATATCGGTGACCAAAAGGATATATGAGGCCGGACAGATGATCGGAATCGCGCTGCTTGATCATATAATCATCGGACGGGAAGGCTATACCAGTATAATAGCCGAGGCAAAACTCATCGATGTGTAGAATAAAAGGGGAACGGCGGTGTTCTTTAGACAGGAATTTGGAATAGATCTTGGTACCGATACCATTAAAATATACGATAAAAAAACCGACACGATCACGGCCGAAAAAAATCTTATAGCAGTTAAAGATGATTTCCAGGTGTTAGGCGCGGGAGACGCGGCCTATGAAATGCTGAACAGAGCCGCCGGCGATACCGTGGTAATGACTCCCGCGAACGGTGGCAGGATAAACGATATCAGATACACCGAGGCCATACTGCATCTGCTCCTCTTTGAACAGAAGCACTATATCGGCAGCAGGCCGGTCATCTATTTTGCAATCCCCACCGATATGACAGAACTGGAAAGAAGGGCGTACGCTTCGATAGCGAAGCGGGGCAGGCTGCGCAATTGTACGGTTTATCTCGTGGAAAAGCCCATTTTGGACGCGTTGGCTTTAGGCCTTCCGATAAGAAAAGAAAAAACGTCCATGATGATAAACATGGGTTCGGTATCTACCGAGCTTTCGGCGATAGCTGGGCCTAACGTCGTATTGAGTAGATCTATACCGATAGCTGGAAAAGCCTTCGACGAAAGCATAGTCGACGCCGTGAGACGAAAAAATAGGCTCAATATCGGCATAAAAATCGCTGAATCTCTTAAAATCGATTTGCTTGGCTCGCCTTCACACGCGCAGGGGATATCGGTAGAAGGGAAAGACAGTATAACGGGGTTGCCCAGAAAAGGCTATGTTACCCGTTTTACAGTGGAAAAGGCCGTAAAGCAGCAGATAGACAAGATTATCGAAGAACTCCGCAACTTTTTGGAAAGGATCCCTCCCCAGATCCGCAACGTGACGCTTGAGGATGGGATTTATCTTGCGGGGGGCAGCAGCCGCATCTCGTTTGCCGTTAAAATGTTCTCGGAAAATATAGGTTATACGGTGCATCAATCGTCACAATATCAATATTGCACCGTGAACGGATTAAAGGAAGTTATGCTCCATTCGGGCGCTAACAAACTCGCTTTCACTCCGCTTGAGATGGGAAGGAAATAGAATGAGCAAAAAGAATGAATCTCAAAAAAACGGAAGAACTACGCTTTTTGTTCTCACCATAATCTGTGTAATCGCAATAGTATTTACCGCTGCCGATTTGATTCCAATATCGCCGGTGAAGGAAGCGGCGGCGGTGGTTGTCGTGCCCTTCCAAAAAGGGATAAATTACATAGGCAGTTGGTTTAATGACCTCTTCGATGAATTTAAAAGTTCTCAGGAGCTGAATGAAAGAATAGACGAACTCGAAGCCGAAATCGCTGCGCTCGAAGAGGAGAATCTTGCCCTTTCGCGCGGCCAGCAAGAGCTGGAAAGGCTCAGGGCGCTCTATGACACTGATACGAGTTACACTCAGTATGACAAGATTGCTGCAAATGTTATTTCAAAGGATCCCGGGAACTGGTACTCGTCTTTTATTATTGACAAGGGTTCAAACGACGGCATAGAGGTTGATATGAATGTGCTGGCAGCCGGGGGGCTTGTGGGGCTCGTTACGGAGGTTGGCAGCAATTGGGCGTCCGTTCGCTCCATAATAGACGATTCCAGCAGCGTGAGCGCAATGACGGTTACTACTGAGGATACGTGTGTGGTAAACGGCGATCTCACCCTTATCGATGAGGGGCTCCTGTATTTTGATCAGATGAACACCGACGAGATTATCGTTGAAGGTGAGCAGATAGTGACTTCGCATATCAGCGACAAATATCTTCCCGGTATACTGATAGGAAACATCCAAGAAATAAATGTAGACTCCAACAACCTGACAAAGACCGGATATATCCTTCCTGCCGTTGATTTCTCATCCATACAAGAGGTTCTCGTGATAACCGAATTAAAACAAAACGTTGAGACATCGGAGGATGAGGGGGCATGAAAAGAAAGCTCATTACCTTTGCAATGATATTTGTGCTTTTTTTGATCCAGACGACGGTTTGGAACCTTTTTCCGCTTGGGAATGTTACGCCGAACCTACTGCTGATGCTTACGGTTTCACTTGCGCTTATGCGCGGGAAACACACGGGGCTTTGGGTAGGGTTTGTATCGGGGCTTATCATAGACCTGTTTTACGGAAACATGCTCGGCTTCAACGCGTTGATATATATGTATCTCGGATATATTAACGGGCGTTTCTGCAACGTCTTCTTCGATGAAGATATAAAGGTTCCGATGGTGATGGTAGCCGTAAGCGGATTTGTTTATAACTTGTCTTTTTATTTGATACAGTTTCTTTTCAGGCAGAGATATAATCTTTCAGTATATATGATACATATTATCTTGCCGGAAATTTTATACACCGTATTGTGCACGC
>CAYXUB010000117.1:0-2721 GCA_964468385.1 uncultured Lachnospiraceae bacterium | reverse complement strand
TTATGTCAGAAGAGAATTTTGAACAATTATTGGATGAATCCATCAAAATACCTCGAAACGGAGAGATTGTCGAAGGTACGGTCATCGATGTCAAAGAGGATCAGATTGTGCTCAATATCGGGTGCAAAGCCGACGGAATCCTCAGCAAGCAAGAATATTCGAATGATCCTTCCGTAAATCTTACGGAGATTGCTCAGCCGGGTGACACGATGGAAGTCAAGGTCCTTAAGGTCAACGACGGAGACGGACAAGTACTCTTGAGCTACAAGAGGCTTGCCGCGGAACGTGGGAACAAGAGGCTTGAAGAAGCTTTCGAGAACCACGAGATACTCACGGCGACGGTTACGCAGGCACTCAACGGCGGACTTTCCGTAAAGGTAGAGGGGTCGCGTGTGTTCATTCCGGCAAGTCTTGTTTCAGATGTGTTTGAGCGCGATCTTAAAAAATTCGTAGGACAGGATATCAGCTTCGTGCTCATAGAGTTTGATCCGAAGAAACGCCGTATAATAGGTGATCGCAAGCAGATTGTAACCGCCGAGAAAGAAAGAGCGCAGCAAGAGTTGCTTTCCCGTATAGACATAGGCGACACCGTTGAAGGAACGATAAAGAACGTCACGGATTTTGGAGCTTTTGTCGATCTTGGAGGAGCTGACGGACTGCTCCACATTTCTGAGATGTCTTGGGGAAGAGTTGACAATCCTAAACAAATACTAAAAGTTGGAGAAAAGCTCCACGTACTTATAAAAGATATAAACGGTAATAAGATTGCGCTGAGCCTTAAGTTTGAGAATCAGAATCCATGGCTTACTGCCGCCGAAAAATATAAGGTCGGCAGCATTATCGAAGGCCGCATCGCAAGAATGACCGATTTCGGCGCCTTTGTTGAGTTGGAGCCCGGAGTAGACGCTCTGTTACATGTTTCTCAGATTTCCAGAGAGCGTGTTGAGAAACCCTCTGATGTACTTGAGACAGGGCAGACTGTTACGGTCAAGGTCGTAGACTTCAACGAAGATGAGAAAAAGATCTCGCTCAGCATGAAGGCGCTTGAACCGAAGAATATACCGGGGCTATCGGGAGATGAGACAGCCCAAGAAGCTGTTGAAGAAGCAGTAGAAGAAGCTGTTGAGGAAGCAGTAGAAGAGGCTGTTGAGGAAGCAGTAGAAGAGGCTGTTGAGGAAGCAGTGGAAGAAGCTGTTGAGGAAGCAGTGGAAGAAGCTGTTGAGGAAGCGGTAGAAGAAGCTGTTGAGGAAGCAGCGGAAGAAGCTGCTGAAGAAGCAGCAGAAGAAACTGTTGAATAGGCCATATATTTGGTCTATGGGACGAATATCGTAGAAAAACCGAGTCATACGGAATGACGCGGGTTCCATGACAGCATAAAGAGCGGAGGCAATACAGCAGTCGGCTTATATTATTTAAGTCCGGAAGAGATATTTCAGATAATTCCTACAAAGCGAGCGGAGACTTTCTTCGCTTGCTTTTTTCATGTCCTCTGCGCGGAACCAGAAGCCCTTGTCTTTCGCGTCAGATTTAAAGACCGGACGGATATCCTCTGCGTACTGCCTGAAAAAGCAGCCGTCAAGCCTTTCATAGCAAGTGGCTTTTGTCGCTTTTTTTCTATACGCGGAGTCCGTATATATCGCCACGCTTTTATGTATGGCCCTGTCCTCCTGCGGGAGATAATAATAATTTTTATAATCCTCGAAAAAGAGCTTTCTCGTACAGAAAAGAGGGTGAAGCGTCAGGTTTAGGTGCTCGCGATGCGCATAGACAGAATATTCCTCATCAGAGCGGGAAAGCTTAAAGGGAATAGGCGTCTTTAGTTTAAAGGAGAGGCTTATGTCTTCTTGGATATTGACTTCTTCAAGTTCGGCAGAGTGTTCTATCCCTTCTAAAGCGCTTATAGAATATATCTTTAAAAGCCCGAGCACGTCTTCTTCATTGTGCAGCAAGAGAGCGTCCAAGGCCGAGAGATCGTTATGTATGATATAGTCGCGGTAGGCGTAGATGCAGTCGCGGCCGGATATCCGGTCTCTTCTATTTATATTAAAGAGACCTTCAAGCGTCTTTTGTTTCAGGTTTTCAAGCTCGGTTACGCCGAGGAGGCTTCGCGCGCATCTGTATATATCGATAACGCCCATCTCCTCAAAAGGATCGGGCAATCCGTAAAGACGGCATCTGTTCAGCGTATACGGTATGTCAAAGGAATTACCGTTAAACTGAATGATAGAACTAAAGCTTTTAAGATAGTCGGAAAACTCCTTGAGGATTTTCTCCTCGCTTGTTTCATAGTCCAGAAACCATTGCCGGAATATTATTTTTTTATCCCTGACGTAGCCGGTCCCGATTACCGTTATACGTGAATACTGCTTATTCAGTCCTTCGGTTTCTATATCGAAACAAAGGGCGTCTTCGGGAACAGTCTCGTAGTATTCGGATTCTTTTATAACAAATTCTTTTTCTATAAGCATATGTACTATCCGTTCGCCTGATTTTATGCTTCGGGCTACGTGTGAAAAGCGTTTCCGAAGCGGATACTTATTCTATATATACCATTAAAACTGCAATCGGTACATTGGTTTTTCCTAAAAATCTAATGAATAGTTGTTTGGTTTGCCGGCATGCCCAAGGTCGCCCTCCACAAAAACGTTAGCGAGCCCGTTCACAAAGCGAGTCCGAAGACCGCCCGAGTGCGTCCTTAGTCGCGCCGACTGAAGGCTTGCC
>CAYXUB010000116.1:2522-2758 GCA_964468385.1 uncultured Lachnospiraceae bacterium | reverse complement strand
CCGCGGCTGCTCTTGCTTGCTTCTGGGCGGGGCCTGCGAGCGGAAGCATGATAGGATTATGCGTCATCGCGCTGAATACTTCTATGGCGTCGCCGACCGCGTATATGTCTGGATCCTCCGTACGGTAGTTAGCGTCGACCCTGATTGCGCCGCGATCGTTGAGAGCAAGGCCTGCCTCCTTTGCAAGTCGGGTGTCTGGCACAATACCGGCGGCCATAACGACCGCTTCACCCTCT
>CAYXUB010000116.1:0-2512 GCA_964468385.1 uncultured Lachnospiraceae bacterium | reverse complement strand
CGGAGTCAAGAACGAGGTTATTGCCCTTAAATTCGACGACCTTGTCGTTTACTATGAGATTTACACCGTGGTCGAGCATTTCCTTATGGAGGATCTGCACCATATCGTAGTCATAGTTGATAAGAATCTGTGGTCTTGCCTCGACAAGCGTCACCGCGTATCCCGCTTCGGTCAAATTCTCGGTCACCTCGACACCGATAAAACCGCCGCCGATGACGGAAACTTTTTTAACGTCCTTTTCTTTTAGGAACGAATAAAGCCTTGCGATATCCACTACGTTCTTAATGGTAAAGATGTCGGCTGTCTCGATCCCATTTACTTTCGGGATGATGGCGTTCGCTCCGGGAGCGAGCACGAGCTTGTCGTAGTTTTCCTCGTACTCTTTGCCTGTTATTAGATCCTTTGCGACGACCTTCTTCGCCGCCCTGTCGATAGCGATGACCTCATTAGAAATGCGAGCCTCAATATTGTATTGGCGCGCGAATCTTTCAGGCGTCATCAGTACGAGCCTGTCGTTGTTGTTTACCTGTTCGCTGAGACGATAGGGCAGGCAGCAGTTTGAGAAAGACACGTGAGGGCCTTTTTCAAACATCACGATCTGCGCCTGTTCGTCGAGTCGCCTAAGTCTTGCGGCCGCGCTTGCGCCGCCGGCGACCCCTCCAACAATTACGTACTTCATGTTCGTCCTCCTTGTAAAAAAAGAAATTATTGTTGCTTGCAAAGCGGCAAAGCCGCGCTAATACACGTCAGGCCGCCGTTTTCTTTTCGGAAATGAAAAGGCGGATAAAAAAGAGTATTCCGACGGCCACCCATACGCAAAGGAAGATGAGTGCGGGTGTGCTGAGCGCCGCGGGGCTCGATGGGATAAGGAGCAGCAGCATAAACAGGGCGGAAAGGCAGGAGCCTACCGCACCGGATATCTTGCCTGTCTTCGTATCGGCGATGCGGAACGTGTTAAAGCAGACGTAGAAGTAAGTGACTGCCGCTCCGAAAGAGCACATATCCACGATCCAGGTGACGACCTCCCTGCCGAAAAAGCAGGCGAAAATGCTTATGGCCGTCACCGCCAGGATGGCGTTTTTAGGAATTTCCCTTTCGTTTGTTTTGCTTACAACCTTTGGGAGGATGTTCTGTCTACCCATGGATGAGATGAGCTTGACGGAGCAGATCATAAAACCGTTTATACCGCCGGATACCGCGCTTCCGAGCGCGATTACGAGCAGCAAAAATCCGATGAGCCCGAGATTGATGAGCACTCCGCTTCCGAGCGCCCAGTCAAGCGAGATAGCTTCTTCGGGACCGTACGCAAGCCCCGTACTGAGATTGAGGAGGATATAGCAGCTCATCCCGAACAAAAGCGAGGCGACCGCCATGCGCGAAGCCTTTTTGCGGTCTATGCTCATATCCTTTACTAATTGCGGCACGGCATCAAACCCGATAAACAGGAACGGGGTTATCGCCACCACCTCCAGTACCTGTGCGATATCGAACCTGTAATTCGCGACATAGTTGTCATGGAAGGCGTTTAGATCCGAATTGAAGAGCATTCCGATAGCGACGGCGAACACGCCTATGATGAGCGCCGCGACGATGACGACCTGCACGTTTCCCGACTGCTTTATTCCGCGCAGGTTGAGTATGGTAAAGAAAAGGACGATCAGAGTAGAGACAAGGACTTCTCCTATGTATATAGGATCTCCGGCCACGGTATATAAATATCCGAAATTGAGCGCATTGGGGAAGAGTTTGTCTATGACGAGAGGAAAAGCGGTAGCGTTCAGCGGAACAAGACTCAAGTATGCGAGGAACAGGAACCAACCGACTATAAAAGAATGCTTTTTCCCCATGAAGATGAAGACATAGGAAAACTCACCACCTTCGTCGATGTCCTGCCTGAGCATATGAAAATAGCTTCTTTCGATGACGATGATCGCCATCGTACCGCAGAAAAGACCGATCGATGTGTTTATAACGCCTGAGTTGAAAAGGAATTTCGTTCCGGGGAGCATAAAGGATCCCCAGCCGATTATCGCTCCCAGAAGGATCGCAAAGACCTCACTCCCCCCGAGCTTTTTTTGCATCACTAATCCTCCGTTAACAATCGCAGAGTTTTGCGCGGGAACAATCCGTAGGCATCGTAGTTTGGGGGCTTTTGCCCTCAACGTTATTTTGATATTTTATTAACAAATTCTAACTTCAATATAATTCCGCAAAGTAAAAAAATCAAACAGTTTTTATAAACAAATTATAAACGAATTATAAACGAATTATAAAAAAGTGTGCGCCTCTGTGCGCGTTAATAGAAGATTGTAAAACGAATCGCCATATGCTATATTTTAGTGTGTTGTAAAAAAAGTGTGCGCCCAGCGCACACTCGCGCCGAGAGTTACAGGTTAAGCAAAGTTAGGAGGAAAGGTTTTAATGAGTGAATTAAAGGGTGCTATGATAATAGGTCAGTCGGGCGGACCGTCTTCGGTCATCAACGCAAGCTGCTACGGCGCGATCAAAGCGG
>CAYXUB010000115.1:0-2830 GCA_964468385.1 uncultured Lachnospiraceae bacterium | reverse complement strand
GCGCCTCCGAATCGGATCTGATCTTGGCGGCCGCCTCCTTTATCGCGCGAAATTCCCGCCTGTCGTAGTTTACGGGAAGATCTATCCAGCCTAAGAAGCCGTTTCCCTCACCCGTCCTGCTGACCAGCACTTCGTTCGCCCTAAGCGTCCGCGCCTCAAGTCTTGCGATATCTACGTCCTTAAAATAACTTTCCGCTTTGCTGATATCAAAATCAATTGTCTGTTTCATATGGATTCCTCGTTTTCTTAAACTAATTTTTTATATATGTCTCCACGATTATCTATATTTTCGATAGTTATAATCCTTTTCCTATCATCTATCATATACAGTACGCGATAATTTCCGACACGTAAACGAAACTTATCTTTTCCCTTTAACTTCCTTACATCGCCATCCGGTAGTTTATAAATTGCTTTATATAAACGTAAGCATTGGAATTTGGGCTGTTTATCTAAAAATTTTCGGGCTGCTTTTTCAATATTAATCCTGTAAATCTCCATAAGTCAAACCCTCTTCTCTCAACAACTCTTCAAAAGTAATTGTTGTGCCGTCGTTTACCCTTCTCGCTTCTTCGAGCATGGCTAAATCCCACTCGTCCGGTTCGACTTCTTCAATTTCGGGAATCGATGCTCCCTCTAAAATTCCTCGTATATAGAACAATTTGCTTTCGGGTACTCTGTCCAGTAATTGATGTTCGTACTTTCTATCACTCATCTTTACTGCTCCTTCTTTTGGGCGCAACCTCTTTGTTCGAGAACCAATATACCAAAACCCTCGCGAAACTTCAACTAACTAGCGCCGTAACTGCCTCCCGCATTGGCGACAGAACCTCATTCCCAAATTCACTTCGCGTCGGCAGTACGGGCAGTATGTCCTTCCGTCCATGCCCCTGGTCTGCCGTCCGATATGGCTTTGTCCGCTCTGCTCGGACTCCCCTTTTTTGAAAGAAGTAAATATCAATACAAGGACGGCTCCTGCGGCAAATCCTCCCAGATGCGCGAAGCCATCTACCCCGCTTGTCGCGAAGCTGTTTAAGAGCATCAGGACAACGACAAAAATGAACCTTCTCACGCTTATTCTATGGATGCCGACCCCTTGCAGCATCCCCTTGTTTAAAAACGCCGCCACCAACATCCCCCCTAGAACCGCGAAAACCGCCCCGGAGGCGCCGGCGGAAACGACCGCTTCATTGCTTTGCACTTCAACGTAATAAGACAGAAGACTTCCGCACATTCCTCCGCCCAGATAGAGTATAAGATATTTGACCCGACCGAGGTAGGATTCCATACGGTCGCCCGTGATCAGAAGCACGAACATGTTGACCATCAAGTGCCTGAACCCGAAGTGCAGGAACATAGAGGTGAACAGGCGGTAGTATTCCCCCGCCTGTACATAAGGCGTAAAGGAAGCTCCCCAGTCTATCATATGGTAGACGTCCTCGGATGAACCCGTCGCCTCTACCATTATAAACACTACTACATTTATGGCAATAATTATCCAAGTGGCGATTCCAAGATCCTTGAGCTTAAATTCTTCCATACCGCACTCCTACACCCGCTAATCCTACAACAATATAGTAGGCTCAAAAGCCCTACACCTATGATTTCTCCGCGCCGGTTACATGTCACACCTCAGCCGCCAAGACCGCCCAAAGCAAAAACGCGCTCGTCCGCAGTCGCTTCGCAATCCTAAAAAACACCTCGAATCAGCTCATTTTTCTACGAAAAATGGCTACCTCTCGGTGTTTTAACTCCCCAAAGTCTTATTTTAAGATACTCGCTCTCTCACATCTCACGGTGACCCTGCTCTGCCCTCCGTAGGTACAGGTAAAGAGTGTCAGCGCATAGCCGCTGTCTGTCATCTCCTCGATCGCATAGGGCGAGAGCGTCTCGACCAGGCTTACCTCGTACGAAGTAGTCTCACCTTCCCAATCCGTGAAATAGACCGGGGCGCCCTCCGTCAGGTACTGTATGTTCCCGAAGTGCACATCGAAATTATGAGCCGCGATTACCAAATCGTCCGTTTTAATAGAGCCGGTGTACCGACAAGGCGATATGAGAAGTGCTTCATAGCTCCAGCTGCTCATGACCGGCAGCCTGAGGTCGAGGGTGGGAAGATATATATATCCGATATACGCGTACCCGTCGATATACACTTCCGTCATATCACTGCCGCTATCCGACACTTCTTCACCCGAAGATGAATCGGCAGTATCCGCTTCGGTATCCGATGATGACACCTCAAGAAGCGCCTCATCTATCTGCGCAAGGACCTCGCTCGAAGCCTTTCCGGCACGGTAACTTTCCCACTGATTCCAGCCAAATAACGCAAGGGCGGCGCAGACAAGAATTATGCCCGCCGCCTTGAAGAACAACCCAATCCTGCGCTTCATACTACCGACTCTTCGAATTTATATGTATCTTTTTTACGGGAAAGTCGATGCCCAATAATCAACAGAACCACGCCCAAAAGCGCCATCACCGGTATCGGCCAGTTCAGCTGCCCGGTCTGCGGCAGCTTTGGATTGTCGGTTACGGGGGTATCTGGCTCAGGATCCTCCGGCTCAATTATTGGAACCAGGGTCTCCATCTTGGGCTGCGCGTCTACCTCGTAGAGAAGTCCCAGGCTTTCATCGTAATACGGCAGGCTCACCAGGAAAGGCGATATTGCCTCGTATCCTTCCGCGGCCTCGGTTTGTACCACCAGATACAGACCCAACTCAAGCTCCGAAATGCTCCAGCTCCCGTCCTCTCCTATTATCACTTCCGTTCCGACCAGTTCCTGCGATAAGGCATACTCAGCCAAAGACTGGGCAAGGACACTGCTGCT
>CAYXUB010000114.1:0-2857 GCA_964468385.1 uncultured Lachnospiraceae bacterium | reverse complement strand
CCAGCCGGTGTCGCTGCTGGCTTGGCTAAAGGAACATGAGCCGGAGACATTGCAGAAAACCCGATGGATTTTTGCCTGCAAGGATTATGTGCGTTTTCGGCTTACCGGAGAAGCCTTTGCCGAGAGGACAGATTATTCGGGCTGTAATTTCGTAAATCTCTATACGGGAGAATACGACGAAAAGCTGCTTTCTCTGTTCGGATTGAGTGAGTGCATGGAAAAGCTGCCTCCGCTTAAGTATTCTTCCGATATATGCGGGTATGTTACAAAGGAAGCGGCACAGAAGACAGGGCTCGCGGAAGGCGTTCCCGTGGCCGGGGGAGCCTTTGATATTGACGCCTGTGCGCTGGCGGTGGGGATTACGGATGAAGAGCATCTCTGCATGATTGCCGGTACTTGGAGCATCAATGAATATATCGGAAAAGCTCCGGTAACCGACGGAAGCGTGTTGATGAATTCTTATTTCTGCCTGCCGGGATATTATCTGATAGAGGAATGCAGCCCGACTTCGGCAGGAAATAATGCGTGGTTCGTAAAAAATCTTTTGCCGGAGCTTCAAGAGGAATCCCGAAAAACGGGGCAGAATATTTATGAATTGATGAATGGATGGGTCGAGGAGATCCCGGCAGAGGAATTCTGTCCTATCTATCTGCCGTTTTTGATGGCCAGCAATGTGCATCCGAATGCACTGGGCAGCTTTGTGGGAATAAGCAATTATCATACGAGAAAACACTTGCTGCGAAGCATCTATGAAGGGGTGGCTTTTTCCCACCGTTATCATCTGGAAAAGCTCCTTGCCACGAGAAAGGAGCCGCCAAAATCCATAAGGCTGGCGGGAGGAGCGGCGCGTTCACCCATGTGGACACAGATGTTTGCGGATGTTATGAAACTGCCGGTTGAAAGCGTGCGGGTAAACGAGACCGGAGCCTTTGGATGTGCGCTTATTGGAGCCGTTGCCGCGGGAGACTATCCGGACATTCAGACCGCGGTGGACAAGATGTGCAGGATATCTCCGTCGGTTCATCCGAATCCGGAAAGGTCGGCTATCTATGAAGAAAAGTACGAACTGTACCGAAAGACGATAGATTCACTGGACGGGTTGTGGGATTCGATTCAAGGCTACAGGGATAGGCATTAACAAACGAAGGATGTGTCAAGCGGCGACACATCCTTTTTTATTCAAAAATAAGCGGGCTGCAACCCGATGCTGGGATGTCACTCGGAATAAAA
Organism: uncultured Lachnospiraceae bacterium; assembly: GCA_964468385.1. Classification (GTDB taxonomy): domain Bacteria; phylum Bacillota; class Clostridia; order Lachnospirales; family Lachnospiraceae; genus Alectryocaccobium. Next base: position 1,627 of record CAYXUB010000114.1, on the reverse strand, counting down.
GAAATCCAGGGCAGCGTTCCGGCAACCGGCTACGTGGGTTCGCATCTTTGTTGCGGCCAGATCATAATTTTCATCCATAAGGCAGTGGAGAATTTCCAGATGCTCTTTTCGTGCCGTATTCAGATGGGCTTTGTTTTCCGCGCTGGATACAATGACCCTCATGTTTTTTTCAAACACCTTTTTCATCATATCAATGATATAGCAGTTGTTGCAATGAGAGATAATCGCCAGATGCATGGCGGTATCTGTCTTATAGCCCTGAGAAACGGAGGGCTCGTCGGACTCGAAAGTACGAATCCATTCTTCGATTTCTTCCTTTGGCATATTCGGGCCGCCCATTTTCAAAGCCAGGGGTTCAATTTCCATACGGGTTTGGAAGATCTGAACAATATCACTTAGGAGGATGTCGGTGACGAGGATTCCTTTTTTGGGAACTATGCTGAGGAAACCTTCCATTTCAAGTATACTTATGGCTTCCCGAATAGGAGTACGGCTAAATCCAAGCTCCGAAGCAAGATGAGCTTCATTGAGCATGCTTCCGGGGGGATATGCACAAGTGATGATCTTGTCTTTAAGAATAGAATAAGCTTGAAGCTTAAGATTCTTTTTTTCAGTGGTTCGCTGAGTCATATCCGGTTAAATCTCCTGTTCGTTTTTTCTATTGTACCATCATAAATAAAAATTGCGCATTTGGGAAGCAAAGATTTTTTCTGATTGCGAAGATCTGGTCGCGAAGAAGGGTATTTGGCCGCCGCTTGGCCGCAACCGGTGGCAATGAGCGGCCATGGTGAATTCTGGGTAAGCTAGCGTTGAACGTATTTAAAGCGGTGTGGTATCATGAAAAGGATTCGGTGCACACCGTATACGGGAGAATACTCTATGCTTACCATCACCCAACTGCGCCAAGACGCAGAATGTATTATCAAAGCTTCACTAAACGCGGTATCGCCCGACCTTGCCGTAAAGAGGGCGCTGACACATCTTCCTGAAAGCGGAGGAAGAGTCGTGATTGTTGCGGTCGGGAAGGCCGCGTGGCAGATGGCAAAAGCGGCACACGACGTTTTGGGCGGGCGAATAGACGACGGAGTCGTGATTACAAAATATGAGCATGTCCAAGGCGCTATTGGGAATTTAGCCTGTTATGAGGCAGGGCATCCGGTGCCGGATGAAAATTCATTTCGAGCGACCGAGGCGGCTTTAAAGCTTGTAACAGGCCTTAACGAGACGGACATAGTGCTGTTTTTACTTTCCGGCGGCGGCAGCGCACTGTTTGAAAAGCCGTTAGTATCCGGCGAGGAGCTGCAGGATATAACCAAACAGCTTTTGGCGTGCGGAGCGAACATCGTGGAAATGAATATCCTAAGAAAAAGGCTTTCCGCCGTTAAAGGCGGTAGATTCGCAAAAGAATGCCATCCGGCTCGGGTGTTTTCGGTGGTCTTAAGCGATATCATAGGAGATCCGCTCGATATGATCGCCTCCGGACCGGCATATCCCGATAGCAGCACCTGTGCCGAGGCAAAAGCTATCGTGCAGAAATACAACCTCAGTCTGTCGGAAGAAGCAAAGGGGCTCCTTGAAAAGGAGACTCCCAAGACGCTTTCCAATGTCGAGACGCACATCACCGGAA
>CAYXUB010000113.1:0-2877 GCA_964468385.1 uncultured Lachnospiraceae bacterium | reverse complement strand
CCAGGACGGGCGAGTACTTAAGCCGCGTGTAAAAAATTCTATGATGTTGGGGCTTTTGTCCCCAACATCTTTTCAAACACATCATACAACGCAATTCTAAGCATTGAATTTTTTCTAAATCGACACTTTATCTTATCTATTTTTCTCGGACATAATCTTTTTCATATTTCAAAACTCAAATTTTATATTTTATCTTATACGATCACAACCTGATTCTCCAGGCAAAAGAACTGCCTAAATCTGGCACCACTTCACATCTCAGGTCACACTTGCAATCTATAATACTCCCTCTTTTGTAGTTACATGTTACAACTTGACCGGAGCACTCCACAAAAACGCCGGCAAGTCTGTTCACTTTAGCGCACGAAGACTCACATGGGCTGAGGGGAAGCGACTGTGGGCGAGTGCGTTTTGTGGGGGCGCAGGGTGGAGAGTGGGCTTTAAATATATCAATCTTATATTAAGGAGGAAATCTATGGTAATCCACGAAAAACAGAAAAACGCACTTGATCTCAACATCAGCAAAATCTACTGCAGGCTCGCAAACCCCGCCGGGTACAGCGGAAATCTCGAAAACATGCCGCATAAAAAAATACTCGACATGGTGCTTGTATATTATGTGCGCATAAATATTGCGGATGGGGAATTTCTATCGCTGGTAGTAAACAACAAACTTTTACAGCACTGGGAGATCGACGATTCACAGTTGGACGAGCTCGCCTGGTGCAACACCCTGCGCGATAACCCGATTGTCTACAAACCGTTAAAGCAGGTACTATTAGACATGGGAACCGAGCCGGATGACGAACAGCTGGACGTCTATTTCATCTCGAATGAAAAGAAGTACCTGGGGGCGGTATGTATTGCGTATCCGGGGTTTTTGGAAAGAATAGGGGAGAGCTTCCAGGGTGATTTTTATATCCTGCCCTCCAGCGTTCACGAATGTCTCGTTATTCCCTGCGACGAAAATATAAAGACGTCACAGCTTCGTAAAACCGTGAGAAACATGAACAGAAGAGAGCTTAAAGATAAGGACGTACTATCCGATTCGGTGTACAGGTACATATGGGGCAGGAGGAGGCTTGTCATTGACAATTCGTAGAGGTATATGTTATGTTATCAGGGTCATAGTGTGTTTTTAGCACATGACACTACGGATTTTTCCGGTAAAAACAGCATCAGAGATTGCAAAATCGCCTCTGATGCTGCAGATGCGTCTGTAGCTCAGGGGATAGAGCAACGGTTTCCGGTGCCGTGTGTCGGGGGTTCGATTCCCTCCAGACGTGTTGTAAGTGCTGCCGATGGTGCAGTCATAGCTTAGGCCGCATGGCAGATGAGTGGCCTGGGAGCGTTGAAAGACGTGGTCAGGCGTATTGCGACAGAATTAAGCCGGAGTGATCCGGCTATTTTGATACTGTTTAAGGAAAAGAGGGGAAAAAGTTGGAAGACAACAAAGAAAAGACACCCGATAAAAAGTCTGAAAACGTCGTATTGGAGTGGATATCGGATAATCTAAGATACATCCTTCTCTTTGGAGGCATGGCGCTTATCGTGGCAATTGCGGTGGTTCTAGCAAGCGTAATTCTGGACGATAGCGGCCAGAACCAGGACAATCCTTCGTCTGTAGTTGCGCAGTCCGAAGATATTAGCGAAGATTCGGAAGATGATTCTGATTTGGTAGAGACTTCATCGGAATCGGAAGGGAATGAAGAGACTTCGGAAGAATCTGTTGAAACCGATGAGATGGAGGAAACTTCGGAAAACTCTTCCGTACTGTCGGAGGCCTCCGAAGAGATTGTAAGTACGATCACGGCATATTTTAATGCTCTGGATTCATCCGACGCCGATGCGGCGGCCGCAGTCGTGGAAAGTCTATCGGATGATAACAGGCAGACCATTTCTTCGGGTCTTTTGAGGGGAGGCTACAACAACATTGACGTATACACTTACCCCGGTGAAAGTGATAGCGAATGGGTGGCTTTTGTCAAATACTATTACACCTATTCAGGGTTTGACACGGCGGTACCCGCTTTGACGCAGTTATATTTGGTCACGGGGCAGGACGGCGATATTCTCATCGCTTTGGAAACTACGCTGGAGGAGAAGATGGATTATATGTCTTCGATTTTAAGCCTGGAGGATGTCATAGCGCTCATGTCCGAGGTGCAGGAGGAGTATGACGCGGTCTTGGCCGATAATCCCGCGCTTGCCGCATATATCGAGTCAATGTCGTGAAGATGAGGATAAACAAATACTTAAGAGAGTGCGGCGTCGCATCCAGAAGAGAAGCGGATCTTCTTATAGAGGCGGGTAAGGTGGAAATCAACGCACACACTGCCACGCCGGGGATGCAGGTAGAGGCAGACGACGAAGTAAAAGTTGAAGGACACCTCGTAAGGCCTATACAAAACAAGACATATCTTATCTTAAATAAGCCAAGGGGGATAGTCTGTACCTCCCAAACGCGCGAGAGGAATAATCTTACGGATTATCTAAAGAAGCATACAAATTTAAACAAGAGAGTAACATACGCAGGCAGGCTGGACAAAGAGTCCGAAGGCCTGCTACTCTTAACTGACGACGGCGATCTGATCGACGCCCTGATGACCGCGCGCAACGCTCACGAAAAAGAATATATAGTAGAAACCACCCAGGATATAGAAGAATGGCAGATAAAAGCCCTAAGCGCAGGAGTCTATTTAAGAGAGATAAACAGGACTACCTTGCCGTGCAGGGTGCGGCGCAGCGGGAAGAGCGAATTTCACATAATATTGACGCAGGGGATAAACCGACAGATAAGAAGGATGTGCAAAAATGTCGGGCTTCGTGTCGCTTCCCTAAAGCGTGTAAGGATAGAAAACATTGAATTGGGCAAGC
>CAYXUB010000112.1:0-2920 GCA_964468385.1 uncultured Lachnospiraceae bacterium | reverse complement strand
GGTCGACGACGAATAATTCATTATAGTCGCGTCAGGGAAAAGCTCCTTTGTGATAAGTTCAAACGAAGTTCCCGTTTGGATACCGATAACGACGTCGGAATTGTTGAAATCATCAATAGTGCTTAATTCCGCAGACGACTCGCCGTCTGCGCAGCCGCTTATCAAAAGCGTAGATAAAATAAAAATAGCAGCCATTGTGAGGAAAATGACTTTCTTGCTAAAATTGTACATTTTTGTTTTTAACATTTTTTTATTCATAGCGCTCTTTTCTGAGATGAATTATAGCTACCATAATTTAATCCCTTTTAGGATATTGTCTTTATTTTTGGTCTTCCAGTCAAGTTTTATATTTATGCGACCTATTATAAGCGCTACGATCCATGTCAGCAGGAAATATATTATTGCCGTAGCTATAAGCGGGAAAAACGCCTCGTATGTATTGCTTCGGATTATATCGCTTACCTTCGTAAGATCCTCTACGGCTATATATCCGACGATGGCCGTGCTTTTTACGAGTGAAACGATCTCGCCCTGATATGAGGGAATGAATTGGCGCAAGGCCTGCGGAAGGATTATCTTGAAAAAGGCGAGCCTGTCGGTATATCCAAGCGAAAGCGCGCCCTCCATCTGCCCCTTGTCCACTCCTGATACGGTCAATGCGAGGCGGGCATATACAAACGCCCCGATTATCAGAGCGAAGCCTATAGACGCGACCCATATGCCGTTGAGGTTTACGCTGGCGAACACAACGTAATACAGTATCATAAGGAGCACAACGACAGGCATTCCGGCTATAATCCTTGTATAAACGGCGGCTATGCCTAAAACTATCTTCCTTCCGCTGCGGGAGAGGAGATAAAGCGCAAAGCCGAGAGCGGTTCCTGCTGCCGCCGAAAGCACCGTTATGAGTAGCGTTGTTCCTATACCCTCAAGGAAGAGTTCCCATCTGTCTTCGCGTATGAAGGTCTTCTCAAAGCCCTCCTTTATGGAATCAAGCATTGAGGTTTCTTCGATCTCGCCGCTTACTGCCATGAGTAAATCACTTGTCAGATACGGCTCGGAAAACAACACGCTCTCTTTGCGTTCCTTTGTAATATCTATGCCGCAAGCGACAACATCATATTTCCCGGACACCACGCCCGCAATTGCGCTTGCAATGCTTGCGCTTTCCATCTCCATAGCATAGCCGTACTTTTCACAAAAGCGGAGCATAAGATCGATATCATATCCGACACACTCACCATTTTTCAAATACGAAAAGGGTTTATATTCGAGGTCTATCACCACTGTCAATGTTCCGTTCTCACCTGTCAGCACACTGAAATCAAGGCTTGCGTCAGGCTCTTCTTCTCCCATCCAAAGGTCATACATAACATCCAGGGTTCCATCTGCTTCAAGCTCCTCTAAAAAAGCATCCATCTGCGCTTTTAGTGCTTCGCCCTCTTCCGTCTGCGAGAAGACTATGCCCTTTGAAATCGAGCCGAGAGACTCGTCGAGGGTCTCAAGCCAGCTTTCCTCGCGCTTTGTTACGGCAATGTATTCGGTATCATTTATGAATCCGTCGATCTTCCCCTGCTGGAGGCTAAGTAAAATGTCGCTCCATGACGAATAATTCATTATGGTTGCGTTAGGAAAAAACTCCTTTGTGAGAGCTTCGTATGAAGTACCTGTTAAGACACCGATAACAACATTGGCATTATTGAAGTCATCAATGGTATTTAATTCCGCAGACGACTCGCTGTCTGCGCAGCCGCTCATCAAAAGCGCAGATAAAATAAAAATAGCAGCCATTATAAGAAAAATGACTTTCCTTCTAAAACTGCGTGTTTGCGCTTTTAACATGCTTTACAGTTCTCCAAAACATCGCGTTGAAATTATGGTTGTGATATCGACTATATGTCTATATTTGATAACGTAGCATATTTTTTTCAATATGTATAGTTGATAACAGTAAAAGCCCCGAGTCAATCGGGGCTAATGTTAAAAATTTTTCGAGACATCTTCAAAAATGCTTTACCTGGTTATCCCAGCCAATACATCGTCCTTTGTTTCATACTCTTTACCACATTTTTTGCACTTATAATATTCAGCAACATTACTAAAATAATCAAAATAACCATCGATGCCCCCGCCGCACTGGCAATATAGACCGCTTACTCCATTTTTCCAACAGGCGCCACCTACAACAGCGTCCAGCTCATCGTCGGCAAGTTCTCCGCTGGTATTTAGTTTAGAAAACATATCGGCAGCCTGCTCGTCGCTAAGCTCTACGCCATTTTCCTTTGCAAGAGCTTTGAGTTCTTCAGCTGATTTTACCTCTTTAGCTTTTTGAATGAGTTCCTTGTTGAGTTTGATTTCTTTTGACATGAGTTTCTCCTTTCTAAGTTGATTTCCTTATTGTTTTTGTTTCTGTAGGAACTTTCTGTTTTTTATCATTTGATTTCTTTGATTTCTTTTGACATGGATTCCTCCTTTCTGAAAAATATTATTTAAGAAGCCGGCAGTATTGACCGTCTTTTGCTGCGGTCCCTTCTTGCCTTAATAGGCAAGAAGTAGCCCTCGCCGTAGGCTCGGTTTATATGCACCTACTCTTGTTCCTTTCACTTTGTAAAACATTCCTTCGACAACTCAGGAGTAGATGCCAGAGCAGCGACAATCTTTTTCAGGTTCTCCGGTTCTCCGGCTTTGTTCATATCGCCTGTTTCGGAGGTGCACCTGTATTTGCGTGGCGCGGCTTCAAAAATTCGGTCTATTTTCTCCATCCAGCCGCCCTTAAAGAAAGCGCATTTGGATGGGTCGAAGTGATTGTAGTTGTTTGAAAAGATGAAGGCAACAGCGCGGCAGCCGCCCATGCAGCATTTCCAATATTGGCAGGACTGACAGATGGGGTTTTCCGCACGCACCTGTCCAACAGGCAGCA
>CAYXUB010000111.1:0-2944 GCA_964468385.1 uncultured Lachnospiraceae bacterium | reverse complement strand
AAGGGATGGGAGCAGACGAGCTTATCATTTCCGAAAAAGACCGAAAATGGGGAGGGTTTAAAGAGTTTTCCATGAATTTACATTGCCCGGGAGAGATTGTTTAAATGGAAAATATTGTTTACCGCATTGACAGCTTTGGTTTAGGATACAATCAATCTCTTTATATAGACGGATGGGCGTACATCCCCGGAGTAAGTAATGTCGATTTGAGGCTTATGGCCGATGAAACACGGTTGATCGAGACGGAAATCGTATGGAAGGAACGCCCGGATGTTGTTGAGTGCCGCAAGGATGAGGAAGAGGTGCCTCTTTGTTGCGGTTTTACTTGTTACATAAAGAATCCGCACGAGCTTTTAGATAAGGGTTATTCCAAACTTGAGATTTGGGTTGAAGGTGAAGAAGACACGAATATTTTTTCAATCGGCGTCACCGAGATCCTGCTTGAAGCATCTATCAAATTGCCAAGTGATGAGATTGGGATAATAAAGGATGAGCTCTGCATAGGAGGGTGGCTGTACCTCGGATTTGGCGAGGTAAATATTGAGGTGCTCGACGGGAACGACGAGATTTTACCTGCAGAAATCAAGTTAGAAAGGCACGAGTGTAACCCCGGTATTTCCGGATCTGATGATAGCTGGCTTGAATTTGAGATATATATAAAGCTGAGAGACATAGCCGCAAAAAAAATCATCCTCGCTGCTTCCTTGGATGGGGATACAAAGCCCATTGAAATAGACGTTTGCTCGCTTAAACACAAAAACAAGAAACTTGTGAAGCTGGCAAAGGCGTGCGGTGTACCTAAGTGGAAAGAAAACATAAGATATCTGAGAGAGCATGGCAGGGCGCAGTTTGCGTACAGGTTAGGCTACGACTTAAAAGACAGCTGGGTGACCGATTACGAATATTGGGCAAGCTGCCACAGGATTTCTAAGAGAGGGCTCCGCAGGCAAAAAAAGACGAGGTTTTCATTCGAACCTCTCATAAGCATAGTAATACCGCTTTATAATACCCCTGTGGATTTTTTTTGTGAACTTATAGACTGCTTTATCGCGCAGTCTTATAAAAACTGGCAGCTTGCGCTTGCGGACGCGAGCGCTACCGACGGGCTTGCCAAATTGATTTCGGAAAAATATCCTTCCGAAAAACGAATTAAATATACTAAATTAGAAAAAAACGGCGGCATATCGGAGAACACCAATGAAGCGATAAAAATCGCGGACGGTGAGTTTATTATGTTTACGGATCACGACGATTTTATCGAACCCGACGCGCTCTTTGAGATAGTAAAGGCGATAAACTCATCTGAGAAGCCCGACATAATTTATACGGACGAAGATAAATTCGATACTAAGAAGCGTAAGTTTTATGCTCCGCATTTCAAATCGGATTACAATCCCTTCATGCTGCTTACAAACAATTATATCACGCACATATTTGTGGTAAGAAGGGAAATCGCCGACAAGGCGGGAAAATTAAACAGCAAAACGGATGGGGCGCAGGACTATGATTTCATTTTAAGATGCTGTGAATTGAGCGGCAAGGTATATCACATACCCAAAATCCTGTACCATTGGCGCATACACCCCGCCTCCACCGCGAAAACGCCCGCAAGCAAGCCCTATGCCTATATCGCGGGAGAAAAAGCACTGCAGTCCCATTTTGACAGGATCGGGGTACCGGCCAAGGTGACTAGGGACAAAAAATATGGTTACTACAATACGAAGTTTATACTCGGGAAGAAAAGCAAGGTCTCCTTGGTTTTTATGTCTACCGGAGATGTTAAGAGGGATCTTTCGTCTATAAAATCCGCGGCGGACAATACGGAGTATGAAAATTATGATATCTTATACTGCGCGGATGAGAAAGGCATAGAAGAATTTAAAGATAGCCGGCCTGGTACAGATTCAAATATTATTTTCGTAAATACAAGCGGTTCAGATAGCGGTTCCGCCGCCATGAACGAGGCCGCAAAGATCAGCGACGCGGATTATCTTCTTTTTCTGGACAGGGTGATCGATATCACATCCAAAGGCTGGCTTGAAAAGATGCTCGGATGCTTTCAGGTTGAAAATGTGGGGGCGGTAGGCGTACGCCTCGAGTACAAAAATCGGGCCATCCATCACGCCGGCATCGTTATCGGTGCGGGAGAAGACAAGGTTGGCGCGCACCTTCTGCACGGCTATTCGGGAAGGGACAGCGGATATATGTCCCGGAACAGTATAATGCAAAATCTGAGCGCCGTGTCCGCGCGGTTCATGTTGGTAAAAAGGGAGGATTTCATAGAGCTGGAAGGTTTCGACGAGGGTCTGGACGGCATATACAGGTCTATAGATTTTTGCTTAAGGCTCCGCTCTAAAGGAAAACTTGTCGTATACGAGGGAAGCGTCGGCGCGAAGGTCAGCCATGAAAAGAGGCGTTCCGCCTACAAAGGCAAGGCCGGAAGCGACGCCGAAAAAAAGCAGGCCGAGCTCATCCGCTCAAGATGGGGACGGGTCATCGACTTAGGCGATCCGTACTACAACCCGAATATGTCGCTTGATAGGGCGGATTATTCACTCGACTACCTTAGACTTTAAGGAAAAGTTTTATGTTATGGATCGATTAACCCCTAAAGCCGTCAAAAGCAGATTCGATATGGTTGATATCGACACATATATCGTATATGGACTCATACCTAAAGACGCGTCCGTAAGCGCATATTTGCGCGGAGAGCTAATTTCGTCAGACGTTGATAAGTGGAGCAACTACAGCGCGTCGGAAAGACTGGTGCTCACGACTAACGAAGACTTAATCCCGTCTGCCGTCAGGATAAGGCTTCCGCGGAAGTTGCCTGACTCGGGAAGACTTGAATTATTCGCCGAATCCGCGGGGAAACGCGTAAAATGGTTTTCGCGCACATGCGGATTTTTAAAGGAGCAAGGGCGAAATCCACAGGCTTTTGTCG
>CAYXUB010000110.1:1004-2952 GCA_964468385.1 uncultured Lachnospiraceae bacterium | reverse complement strand
CGAATGAACCGAGCCTACGGCGAGGGCTACTTCTTGCCTGTTTAAGGCAAGAAGGGACCACATATATAAGAGAATAAAAAAGGAGACATCAGCTATGAGTGAATGTACTCACAACTGCCATACCTGCTCAAGCGGATGTGGAACGGTCGATGGGCAAAAGCCGAGAGATGTACTAAATGAGCTTCGTGAGTTTGTAGAAAAAAGTGAAGCCAAGGAAATGGTGGAGATGTTTGAACGCATAGCCGCTGATATGGAGAAGGAATTACAAGTATAAGAAAGTGAGGAGAAGATATGGACAATTGTGACGGAAACGGACGAAGTCGAAATTGCGTATATATTGATCTGACATCCTGAAGGCACGATTGTATACTTTTCACTTTTAAACACTGTGCCTCCGGATGTGTAAAGGAGGCGTACAGTGGAACAGAATATTTTAAAAGAACCCAATTATATCGAGGAGCTGCTTGGGATAATAAGGAGCGGTCTGTCTGATGATGAGATACGGGACAGGCTTTCGGATTATCATGAAAATGATATAGCCGATGCGCTCCAGCAGCTGACCCCAAATGAGAGAAAAAAGGTCTACACTATATTAGGGGCGGATAGGACGGCCGAGATACTGCCTTATCTCGAAAATGTAGACATATACTTAAGTGAGCTTGATCTTGAGAGTGCGGCCAAGGTAATCTCTCACATGGACTCCGATGATGCCGTAGATGTCTTAGAGGAGTTCGACGACGAGACGAGGGATAAACTCGTCGAGATGATGGACGATGAGTCGAGCCGTGACGTTCAGCTCATCAGATCCTATGACGACGATGAAGCAGGAAGCATAATGACAACTAATTTCATCGTCATAGGCAATGACCTGACTATCAGACAAGCTATGCGTGAGCTTATCAAGCAGGCGGGTGACAACGACAACATTTCCACGATCTATGTTGTAGACGAGAATAAAAAATTCTATGGTGCTATCGAGCTTAAAAATCTTATCATAGCTAGGGAATATGTCGATCTTGAGGATCTGATCAGTACCTCCTATCCATATGTAAACGATCATGACAAGCTGGATGACTGTCTCGAGAGGATAAAGGACTATGCTGAAGATTCTATTCCGGTCGTAAACGACTTCGGAGATATACTCGGTGTCATCACGGCTCAGGATGTGATTGAAGCGGTCGACGATGAGATGGGAGAAGACTATGCAAAGCTTGCAGGTCTGACCGAGGAAGCGGACTTAGAGGAGACAAACTGGCAGAGCATGAAAAAAAGGCTGCCTTGGCTTGTAGTACTCTTGTTTTTAGCGCTTTTAGTATCAATGGTCATAGGCGAATTTGAGGCAATAGTAGCGGCTATGCCGATAGTCATCTGCTTTCAATCTGTCATTCTCGGCATGTCGGGAAACGTTGGGACACAGTCGCTTGCCGTAACGATACGAGTGCTCATGGACGAAGACCTTTCTTGGACGCAGGAGATGAAGTTGGTTTTCAAAGAGGTTCGTGTCGGTTTTTGTAATGGTCTTATACTGGGGATTATTGCCTTTTTCTTCGTTGGAATCTATGTAATAGCGTTTAGCGATTATCCGTCTCAAAATGCATTTATGGTGTCTTCCTGTGCGGGGCTTGCTCTTTTGATTTCCATGACGATATCAAGCCTTGTTGGGACTTTGATCCCGATGTTTTTAAATAAGATCAATATAGATCCGGCGGTGGCTTCCGGACCTTTGATCTCCACGGTAAATGATTTCGTAGGGGTGGTGACCTACTATGGTCTTGCATGGATTTTACTGATAAATGTAATGCATATGGGCTGAGCGTGCCTAAGTGTTATATTGGAATCGCGGCACTTGACACCCTGCTTTAAATAGCTTAATATTTAACTTGTTTTCAAGAGCGCAGATGTAGTTCAGTGGTAGAACACCAGCCTTCCAAGCTGGATATGTGGGTTC
>CAYXUB010000110.1:0-994 GCA_964468385.1 uncultured Lachnospiraceae bacterium | reverse complement strand
TGGAGCACAACCTTCCCAAGGTTGGGGCCGCGGGTTCGAGTCCCGTCTCGCGCTTGTCGTCCGGAAAACGGGTTCTGCACTGGGCAGAGCCCGTTTTTCCAAACGCGGCATGTCCGAAGGCGCAAAGGGCAAGGTGAAGCGTTCGAGGACACGTTCGGTAAATATCAATGATAACAGATGAACACCACCGGTATGTAAGTTTATATGGAGGCTAATATGTATTCATCACCTTCTGCATGTATTGTCGCGGATAAGGAAAAAGTGGCGAAGGTCGTTTTGTTCCCGGGAGATCCGCTCAGGGCGAAATACATCGCCGAGACTTATCTTGAAGAGCCGGAGCTCTTTAACGATGTGCGCAATATGCTCGGATACACGGGGATATACAAGGGAAAACGCGTCTCCGTCATGGGGAGCGGGATGGGAGTCCCCTCGGCGACACTCTATGCACACGAGGTGTACAATTTTTTCGACGTTGAGGCCATAGTGCGCGTCGGCAGCGCGGGAGCGTTGCTTGATGACATGCACGTAAAGGATCTCGTCATCGCGATGGGGGCGTGTACAAATTCAAACTTCGCCCATCATTACGGCTTTCCCGGCACGCTTGCGCCGACGGCCGATTTCGACATGCTCTACGACGCGGTAAACATAAGCAGAGAGCGGGGGGCGAACATCCGCGTCGGAAACGTCTTTACGACGGACATGTTTTACAATGCGAATCCCGATATAGCGAAAAAGGCGAGCAGCCTCGGAATGTTGTGTGTCGAGATGGAGACGGCAGGGCTGTATCTTGAAGCCGCCGCATCAAAAAAGAAAGCGCTCAGCCTGCTTTCGATCTCGGATCATATGTTCAGGAAGGAGTTTCTCTCGGCGGAAGAGATAAGGGAATCCTTTAACGAAATGATGATAATATCGCTGGAGACGGCTATTAAGTATGCCGATTAAAGGAAATTACTGCCTGACGGCAATCGCGCTCGGTTCGAGTGTGCGCCCCGGC
>CAYXUB010000109.1:0-2984 GCA_964468385.1 uncultured Lachnospiraceae bacterium | reverse complement strand
AATAGGAGGACTGATACTAATGCAGGCATACGATATCGAGAACACCGGTGTGACTGATATGAGCAGCTGCGGCAACGCCATGAATGCGCAGGCGGAGGCGGGGAAATTCGATACCCCCAACCTAGAAAGGGAAGTTACCGCTGAAAAGATACTTAGCCGCCTTTTTACACCTGAGGAAATAGTAAACTTTCGTATTTTTGATGACAAAAAGCGCGGAACGTTCACAGGGCAGAAATTGTCTTGTAAATGTTCCGAATACAAGAATATAGAAGAGAAACTAAAGAAGCACAACGCACAAAGTCGTGGAATATTTTACGTTGTTAATTACGGCGGGCAGACGGACGATTCGATTAGCCGTATTACCGCCCAGTTCGTCGAGATGGACGAGGGGACTTTTGAAGAGCAGTGGGAGAAGATAAAACGTTTTCAGCTGCCGCCCTCTATGGTCATAAAAACACGTAAGTCCCTCCACGTATACTGGCTCATGGATAAATTCGCAAAGGTCTCACGTTTCCGCGAAATTCAAAAACGTTTGGTTAAACACTTCAATGGAGATCCTGTTTGTGTGAACGAGTCCCGCGTCATGAGGCTTCCTGGGTTCAACCACTGTAAAACGGATACGCCTATTATGGTGCGATGCGTCTTATTCCACCCTGAGCGCGTATACTCTCAGGAGCAACTGACTAATGTGTTGACGGGATCGGAGAGAGAAATTTCACCGGTGCAGGCGGAGTATGAAAACGGAACAGTAAGCGGAACCGAGAAAGGGCTCGAGATAGTCGCGAACTCATGCTATTTTATTAAGCATTGCAATAATTACGCCAAAGTTCTTCCTGAGCCGCTGTGGCATGCGATGATCTCCAATCTCTTGCCTTTTGACGGCGGAAGGGAGAAGATCCATGAGCTGTCCGCGCCGTATCCCGGGTACTCGGAGCGAGAGACATCGCGGAAAATACACAATGTCATTAAGAGCGGCACGGGCCCTATGACCTGTGTAACGATCCATGAGAGAGGCTTTAAGTGTCCTAAGTTTAAGCAGGGCGGCTGCGGCGTAAAGTCTCCTGCGGCACTGCGCCATAAGCCTTTGGACTCTGACACGTTGGTTGAAATCCTGAAAAAACAGCCTGTAACCGGAGATCCTCTCAAGAACGTGGAGACAGCTAAAAAATACGTCGCAGATTATCTGCATAACCAGGACAGTATAATCGCCGATATAATCATAAGCAACAAGCTCTGCGAGCACTTCCGTTTTAAGTCAAAGACGGCGAAATCGCTATACAATATGTATAAATCCGCAAATAAAGCATATCACGCGGACAAATTCACGAAGTCTCAACAGCAGAACGCTTTTTTGCCCAACTGGTACAAGGAGACAAACAATTGTGTGCGCTTCCTGCCCGGCGTACTCGCCCAATATATGGCCGATACTTTGCCTGTGTTTTACTCCGCCGGGCAATACTACCGTTATAACGGCGGCGTGTATGTGCCTATGGAGGAGTCCGAAGCGCAGAGGCTCGTACAGGAAAAGATGCTGGCGCGCGAAGCAAAAATGAATCAGATAACGGATGCGGAAAGACAATGGCGGCTGATGATCCGACGCGATATAAAAGATCTCAATCCCAACCCTTACATAATCAACCTCCGCAACGGGCTCTATAACGTAAAAGAGGATAAACTGACGGAGCATACGCAGGATTATCTATCTATCGTTCAGTTGCCGGTGAGTTACGACGCTAATGCCGACTGTCCCTTGTTTAAGCGGTTTCTTGACGATGCGATGTGCGGTGATATGGGACAGATCCAATTGATACAGGAAATGCTCGGCTACTGTCTTATACCGGTCACCAAGGCGCAGAAATGTTTTATCCTTACCGGAGTGGCAAGGTCCGGCAAGAGTACGCTTATCAACGTCATTGGTGAGATCCTGCTGGGGCAATATAACGTTTCAAACATCACATGGCAGGCACTCAACGAAAAATTTAAGCAGGCTGAGCTGTTCGGGAAACTTGCGAACACCTTCGCGGACCTGCCGACGAAAAACATCGACGATAACGGCATATTTAAGGCGTTGGTCGGAGAGGACTACATAACTGTAGAGAAAAAGCACCGAGACCCATTTAGCTTTAAGTCAACGGCTAGGCTCATTTTCTCCTGCAATTCAATACCCGCGAATTACGGTGACAAGTCGGAAGGATTCTATCGCAGGCTGCTTATTATAACTTTCAACCGTTCTGTACCGGAGCAGGACTGCGATACTAACCTTTTGGACAAATTACGCGGCGAAGCGGACGGCATATTTATGTTCGCGCTCGAAGGCCTGAAAAGGCTTATATATAACAACTACAAATTCTCCGAAACACAGACGAACATAGACGCGCTGCAGCGATACAAGGAAGCGTCAGACTCCGTGCTGTCGTTCGTCAGAGATTTATGTATACTGAAAGAGGGGGCCGCGGTCGGTTCGACGGAAATGTATGAAGCGTACCGAGCTTACTGCACAGAGTCCGGTCTGAAGCCGTGTTCACAAAAGGCTTTCGTTCAGCGCCTGACCGCTGCATACCCGGACGTAACAAGAGCGAAAGATACGTTAGGCAACCGGCGAGTGTTGAAAGGCATCACTCTTGCAGATAACTTTTAGTACGCAAAATAGACGATATATATTCAGAGTGGTATATTGACAGATAATGATACATCTTACCGGCGTAAGCGGTTTTATTGTTTTGATATTGTGATTATTCTTCTTGAACTTACTTTTTATTGACGGTTTTTATTTTTTCGTGGATGTATCGTTTTGCAATCTCAAAGATGGCTGTGGGGCGTAAAATCGCCCCGTCAGCCTTATTTACAATAAGGTATATATGATATTTTAGACTTGAAATAGACAATTTCAATACAACATAAAAAAATTCCAACGTATAGGGTACTTGCAGCATCTAGACCAAATATCAGCGCGGCGGCGATTTACGAAGGAACAGACTTATATA
>CAYXUB010000108.1:0-2985 GCA_964468385.1 uncultured Lachnospiraceae bacterium | reverse complement strand
CTGCGCGGAAAGCGGAGTGCCGCAACGCGGACAATAGGGAACGATCTTAAATCCTTTATACAAAAGGTCCTTTTCCCAGATCTGCTTTAATGCCCACCATTCTGACTCAATAAAGTCGTTTTCATATGTAACGTAGGGCTGTTCCATGTCGGCCCAAAAACCTACCTTGTCGGAGAAATCCTCCCACATCTCCTTGTATTTCCAAACGCTTTTCTTGCATTCTTTGATAAAAGGCTCGATACCATATTCCTCTATCTGTTCTTTTCCGTTTAAGCCCAGCTTTTTTTCAACCTCAAGCTCTACGGGAAGCCCATGCGTATCCCAACCTGCCTTTCTCGGAACCATATAGCCCTTCATCGTGCGGTATCTAGGTATCATATCCTTGATAACCCGAGTCAGCACATGCCCGATATGAGGCTTTCCATTTGCGGTAGGAGGCCCGTCGTAGAATGTATAAACAGGACAGCCCTCTCTTTCCTTGATGCTCTTTTCAAATATCTTGTTTTTATTCCAAAAATCGAGGACTTCCTTTTCCCTCGAAACAAACTCCAAGCTTGTATCTACTTTTTTATACATGCTCCCTCCAAAATCCTTTATCATATATTTTAACCGAGCTATCATATCACAAAATAGAAAACTAAACAAGCAAACGCCTTTTAGATATTATTGCGCCGGACATAAATATGCAATACAATGAGTTTGGATAAAAAAAACAAGGAATGAAGCTCATGGATTTTAAATTGGTATCGGAATACAAGCCGACCGGCGACCAGCCTCAGGCGATAAAAAAACTCGTGGATGGATTTAAGGCTGGAAATCAATTCGAGACCCTCCTCGGCGTAACCGGCTCGGGAAAGACCTTTACGATGGCGAACGTGATCGAGCAGCTCAACAAGCCGACGCTCGTGATCGCGCACAATAAAACTCTTGCCGCCCAGCTCTACGGGGAGTTCAAGGAATTTTTTCCTGAAAACGCGGTCGAATATTTTGTCTCATACTACGATTACTATCAACCGGAGGCTTATGTCCCCTCCTCTGACACCTATATTGCAAAAGACTCGTCCATAAACGACGAGATAGACAAGCTGCGCCTCTCCGCAACCTCCTCTCTCATAGAGCGGCGCGACGTCATAATAGTATCGAGCGTTTCATGTATTTACGGACTCGGAACGCCTAAGGACTACGAAAGAATGGTGATCGGGCTGCGTCCGGGAATGAGCAAGGACAGAGATGAACTTATGAGAGCCCTCGTCGATATACAATACGAAAGAAATGAAATGGATTTTAAGCGCGGTTCTTTTCGCGTGCATGGGGACGTACTCGAGATAATCCCCGCTGACAGAAGCGACAAAGCCGTACGTATCGAATTTTTCGGAGACGAGATCGAACGCATAACGAATACCGACCCTCTGACCGGAAAAGTTCTAAATGAATTGAGCTATGTTGCCATAGCTCCCGCCTCTCACTACGTCGTCCCTCAGGAAACGATCATGAAAGCCTGCGACGCTATAGAAGAGGAGCTTGCCGAGCGTATTAAATATTTTAAGAGTGAGGGCAAACTTTTGGAAGCGCAGCGGATCGAGGAGCGCACAAATTTCGATGTGGAAATGCTACGAGAAACCGGCGTTTGCTCGGGCATAGAAAACTATTCCCGACATCTCTCCGGGCTCGCTCCCGGCTGCCCGCCTTATACACTTATGGATTATTTTCCGGATGATTTTCTGATAATAGTAGACGAGTCACACAAGACTATACCGCAGATAGGCGCGATGTACTCCGGAGACCGTTCGAGGAAAACCACCCTCGTGCAATACGGTTTCAGACTCCCTTCTGCTTTAGACAACAGGCCGCTTAGCTTTGAAGAATTTGAGGAACGTATAGATCAGCTGCTCTTCGTTTCCGCTACTCCGGGCGAATACGAGGCAGAACATGAGCTTCTCCGTGCTGAACAGCTTATACGGCCAACAGGTCTTTTAGATCCTATTGTAGACGTAAGACCGGTCAAAAACCAGATCGATGATCTTGTTTCGGAAGCAAAGAAAGAGAGCGCCGATCACCACAAGGTGCTTATCACAACCCTCACAAAACGCATGGCAGAGGACCTTACTGACTATATGAAGGAAATCGGTCTTAAGGCCGAGTATATGCACTCCGACATAGACGCGCTTGAACGCACAAGGATAATACGGGATATGCGTCTTGATGTCTTTGATATCCTTATCGGCATAAACCTATTGCGCGAAGGCCTCGATATTCCTGAGATCACTCTTGTGGCGATACTGGACGCCGACAAAGAAGGCTTTCTAAGATCAGAAACTTCTCTCATACAGACTATCGGCAGGGCCGCGAGGAACAGCGAGGGACGGGTCATAATGTATGCAGATACGATCACGGAGTCGATGAGGCGTGCCATAGACGAGACATCAAGAAGGAGAAAACTTCAAGAGGCTTACAACAAAGAGCACGGAATCACACCGACCACTATACAAAAGGCGGTAAGGGAACTTATAAGCATAACAAAAGAGGTCGCCAAAGCGACCTCCAAATTTGAAAAAGATCCTGAATCAATGTCGAAAAGCGAGTTGCAAAAGCTCATCAAAAAACTCGAAAAGGAAATGCGTAAGGCCGCCTCGGATCTCAACTTCGAGCTTGCCGCCGAGCTGCGCGACAAAATGATCGAATGTTCCGAGTATCTAAAATAAAAGATATGGGCTATGCTTTCATCTGCTCATTTTCCCTCAAGCAGCTCTAGCGCCGCCTCGAGCTGCTCGTCCTCATCCGTTTCGGGATCGTCCTCGACAACAACATCCGGCGTTATCCCCACACCGTGTATATTGTTTCCGTTCGGGGTATAATAGTGCGAAACGGTAAGCCTTATGACACTTCCGTCTCCGAGTCCAAATGCTCTTTGCACTATCCCTTTCCCATAGGTCTGTGTCCCGACTATCGTAGCAAGCCCATAATCCTGAAGAGCCCCTATAAAGA
>CAYXUB010000107.1:0-3007 GCA_964468385.1 uncultured Lachnospiraceae bacterium | reverse complement strand
TTAGCAGGGGCGCCTCTTCAGCCACTTGAGTACTTCTCCACATGCCTGAATACGGTTATCCAATTCTGCAACGCTGTAAGTATACTAAAACGCCTTTTGCTTGTCAATCCGTTTAGATTAAGTAATAAATTCCTTGCACAACGCAAACAAGAATTGTTTTTCACTTCAATAAGATTAACTCACCTCTGCCTATAATGCGAAAGAAAATCCTCAAACTTATCCATACATTCCTTCAGCGTCCGTATGTTCGGCAGAAATACTATCCTGATATGATCCGGCTCATGCCAGTTAAAGCCGCTTCCCTGTATGACAAGCACCCGCTTTTCATGCAGGAAATCGAGGGCAAACTGCTCATCGTTCGTTATATTGAACTTTTTTACGTCCAGCTTCGGGAAGATATAAAACGCCGCCTTTGGCTTTACGACACTTACGCCCTCCATGTTAATGAGCCTGTTGTAAATGTATTCCCTCTGCTCATATATCCTGCCGCCGCTTTTTATATGCGCTTGACATAACTGCCAGCCACCGAGCGCGGTCTGGACTATCGACTGCGCCGGCACGTTCGAGCAAAGCCGCATGTTCGAGAGCATGTCTATGCCCTCTATATAACCCTTCGCGCTTTTCTTATTGCCGCTCAGTATCATCCAGCCTATCCTGAAGCCCGCTATCATATGCGACTTGGACAAACCGGAAAAAGTTACGCAGAAGACCTCGGGCGGAGCTATCGAGGCAACGGGTATGTGCTCGTATTCGTCCATAACGAGACGATCGTATATCTCGTCCGAAAACAATATGAGCTTGTGCTCGGCGCAGAGCGCGGCAATCTTTTCTAAGATCTCACGCGGATAGAGCGCGCCCGTAGGATTGTTCGGATTGATGATGACGATAGCCTTAGTCTTGTCCGTTATCTTACTTTTTATATCCTCAATATCGGGATTCCACTCAGACTGCTCATCGCAGATATAATGCACCGCCTTGCCTCCCGAAAGCGTGACGCAGGCCGTCCAAAGCGGATAATCCGGCGAGGGTATCAGCACCTCGTCGCCGTTATTGAGCAGCGCCTGCATGCTTAAGTTTATAAGCTCGCTGACGCCGTTTCCCGTATATATGTCCTTTACGTCAACGCCGGTAATGCCCTTTAGCTGACAATACTGCATTATCGCCTTTCGAGCCGAAAAGATTCCTTTTGAATTAGAATACCCTTGACAGTCACGGATATTCCGCATCAGATCCTCTATTACCTCATCGGGCGCTGAAAAGCCGAAAGGCGCCGGGTTCCCGATGTTGAGCCTCAATATCTTCTTGCCAGCTTCCTCCATGCGCGCCGCTTCATCGACGACCGGTCCGCGCACGTCATACAGCACATTTTCTAATTTAGAAGATTTATCAAATATATTCATGCCGATACCCCAAAAAACTAAAGCTTCCCCTTTATTACATAAATTCTTTCAGTTCGTTCACAAAATTGCTTACGTCCTTAAACTGCCTGTAAACAGAGGCAAAACGGACATAGGCGACCGGATCGAGATTTTTCAGTTTGTTCATAACGATCTCGCCGATGACGCTACTTGCGAGCTCCTTTTCTTCTCTGTTGAATATCTCCACCTCGATCTCATCAATAAGCTCGTTTATATCATCTGCGGACACCGGCCTTTTATGGCAGGCTCGCAATATGCCCGCCTCAATCTTGGATTGGTCATACTGCTCCCTGTTCTTGTCTTTTTTTATGACGATAAGCGGTATTGTTTCTATTTTTTCGTAGGTCGTAAATCGCCGCTCGCAATTGTCGCACACACGACGGCGCCTTATGGCGTTCTTGTCCTCGATCGGTCTTGAATCAACCACTTTCGTATCTTCATTTCCACAAAACGGACACCTCATATGAACGCCCTCCTTTTTACGCTAAATCCAATCCTATGATGGCGGCGAGCCCTATCGCGGAAAGAATGCTTATTATTATCCCTGCGATGACTACACCGACCATGCACGCGATCACGCTTTTCTTAAATCCCATATCGAGTATGCTCGCGGCAAGCGAACCCGTCCACGCCCCCGTGCCCGGAAGCGGTATGCCGACGAAGATTGCAAGCGCCCAGAAAAGCCCGTTGCCCGCGGTTTCTTTGAGCTTCTTTCCGCCCTTTTCTCCCTTTTCAAGAAAGAAGCCGAAGACTTTTCCGATATGCTTCTTTTGGCTTCCCCAGGCGAGCACCTTTCTCGCAAAGAGATATATAAAAGGAACCGGCAACATATTTCCTATCATAGCGACGATACATGCCGGAATGACGTCCAGGCCCAGCGCGACTCCTATAGGGATCGCTCCTCTCAACTCAACGACAGGAACCATGGCAACAAAAAAAGTTACAAGATACGGATTCAAGATAGTTTCCCCTTATTTCTTTTATTAAAAAGGCGGCCTCAACCTGTTTTCAGCTTATAAATCCAAGCCCGGCGAAGATGATAACCGCCGCTCCAAGTACAATACGGTAATAGCCGAATGGTTTGAAATCGTGTTTTGAAACAAAAGCCATCAATTTCTTTATAACAAAAAGGGAGACGACAAACGACACCGCCGTCCCTATTATCAGACAGATTATCTCCTGCGAGGTAAAAGCAAAACCAAAGTCAAACAGCTTTATCGCGGAAGCTCCCAGCATCGCCGGTATGGCTAAGTAAAAAGAATACTCCGCCGCACAAACCCTTGAAAGCCCGAGTATAAGTCCGCCTACTATCGTCGCGCCGGATCTAGAGGTTCCGGGTACAAGCGCCAGCGCCTGAAAACAGCCGATGATAAAGGCGTCCCTTAAAAAAATCCTGCTTATCTTTTTGACCCTTGGCTTTCGATGCCGATTCAGGTTTTCCACCACGATGAAAATAACACCGTATATGATGAGCATGATCGCCACGGGAACGGGTTTGTGCATATGTTCTTCGAGCCAGTCCTCAAACAGCAGCCCTACGATAAGGGCAGGCACGGACGAGACCGCTATCTTTATCCATAGCTCGATCC
>CAYXUB010000106.1:0-3048 GCA_964468385.1 uncultured Lachnospiraceae bacterium | reverse complement strand
TAAAAAAATCTTGCGCATTGCTGCTTTAACGTGCTATATTTGAAAAAACACAGATAGAGGTTGCGCGTTTTAAGAGTAGACCGTCTGATGCGTCAGGCGCAAAGGAGGGCGGACGAAAGGAGAACGCGCCGAAAGAGGCATATTCCTGAGATAGGTCTCTTGGGCATAAGCTTAATAGGCTTATGACTGTCATCGTAAGATGGAGTGCTATCGGATCGGATAAAAACCAGTTTACACGGCGCCATCTTAGATGGCGTCTTTTCTTTATAGAAAAACCAAGAGTGTTAAACACGTAGCGATTGATAGGTTTTTCTATAAAAAAGAAACACATTTACTAAGTACATTAAAAAAGGAGAAAAGATATGGCTATATTTAAAGGAGCATGTACTGCACTTGTCACGCCGATGAATCCTGACTTTAGCGTAAACTACGAAAAACTGGAAGAGCTAATCGAGTTTCAGATAGAAGGGGGTATAGACGCGCTTTGCATATGCGGGACTACGGGAGAAGCATCTACGCTCAGTCATGAGGAGCATATCGAGGTTATCGCGCATGCGGTAAAGATCGCTAAGAAAAGAGTCCCAATTATAGCCGGTGCAGGTTCTAACAGCACCGATACGGCGATATATCTTTCAAAAGAGGCTGAAAAAGTTGGAGCTGATGCCTTGCTCCATGTTTCGCCGTATTACAACAAATCCACACAAAAAGGACTTATCCGTCATTTTAGCGCCGTTGCTGAAGAGACCTCTCTTCCGATATTGTTGTACAACATACCGGGACGCACGGGTGTGAATATCAAGCCTGAAACGCAGGCTTATCTCATGAAAAATGTAAAGAACATCGTCGGAGTAAAAGAAGCGAGTGGCAACATAGCCGATATCGCAAAGCTTAAAAGTCTTATAGGAGACGCCGGAGACATATATTCGGGCAATGATGATCAGATAGTGCCCTTGCTTTCTTTAGGCGGAGCAGGAGTCATTTCCGTTCTTTCCAATGTCGAGCCCAAGTATACCCACGAGCTCGTATATAAATACTTAGAAGGAGATACGGCCGGAAGTCTAAAGCTTCAGCTCGATGCATTCGACCTCATAGAGGCGCTGTTCTGCGAGGTGAATCCTATTCCTGTAAAGACGGCCATGAACCTTATGGGTCTTGATGTAGGACCCGTAAAACTTCCGCTTTGCGAAATGGAAGCGGCAAATGAGCAAAGGCTTAAGAAGGCGCTCGAGGATTTCGGTATAAAGTGCAAATAAATAAAAAAAAAGGATATAAAATGATAAAAATACTTTTAATAGGCTGCGGCGGACATATGGGACGCGTAATAACGGATATTGTTTCTGCGGACGAGACTGTAGAGATAGTGGCGGGAGTAGATCCCGTCGCGGGGCAGTTCGACTATCCTGTATATGCGGATTGTAAAGAATGTGAGGTAAAAGCCGATGTTGCCATAGATTTTTCCTCATACAAGGCCGTTGATTCGGTAATAGACTATTGTTCCAAGAAAGCGTTGCCTCTTGTGGAATGCACAACGGGGCTTTCGAGTGAACAGATCAAAAGTCTCAAAGAACTCAGCAAAAAAACCGCAGTGCTGCGCTCGGCAAATATGTCTCTCGGTATAAATACCCTTATAAAGCTCATATCCGAGGCGGCGAAGATACTAACGCGCGCCGGATTTGACGTTGAGATAGTCGAAAAGCATCACAGGCGCAAGATAGACGCGCCGAGCGGTACGGCGCTCCTTTTAGCAGACAGTTTAAATTCGGCCTGCGGCGACAGATATTCTTACATATATGATAGGAGTGAGCGTCACGAGCCGAGAGATGAAAATGAGATAGGAATTTCCGCTGTAAGAGGGGGAACGATAGTAGGAGAGCACGACGTGATCTTCGCCGGAGAAGACGAGGTCATAGAGCTGAAGCATACAGCCTTTTCAAGATCGGTATTTGCCAAAGGCGCGGTCGAAGCCGCAAAATTCCTTGCGAAAAAAACGTCAGGAATGTATGATATGCAAGACGTTACATCAAAGGATAATTAAGAAAAAAGGCCCGGTGAGGAACCGGGTCTTTTTGTTTAAATGGCTTCGCCGTTTTTAAATTTTCTTACGACATTTTGTATGCGGTCTACTGGGTCGAGCAAGGGGGATATGGAAACATCGTGATTTAAGGTGTCAATTATCAGGGCTATGAATTTGCTCATATCGCAGCTTATATAATAGGGTCGTGAGAGCAGGTCGTCAGGTTGATATATGAGATTCGTCGTTATAAGTTTAGTGAAAAGGCCGTTTTCAAAGGCTCGATCAAATTTGTCGAGACCGTTTGTGAATAAACCAAAAGTACTGCAAATGTATATATTCCTGACCTTGCGTTCTTTAAGCATATTACAGGTTTCGAGCATTCTGTCACCTGAGGAGATCATATCGTCTATAATGATGACGTCTTTGCCTGTGACGTTAGCACCCAAAAATTCATGCGCTACTATCGGATTTTTGCCGTCAATGACAATTGAGTAATCCCTGCGTTTATAAAACATACCCATGTCCACACCTAAGTTGTTTGCAAGGTAAATGGCTCGACTCATTGCGCCCTCGTCCGGGCTTATTATCATAGTGTGCTGTGGGTCAAGCCGCAGATCTTCTGCATAGCGGAGTATGTTTTTGATGAATTGATAAGATGTGCGAATAGTATCAAAGCCATGAAGCGGAATGGCGTTTTGTACTTTTGGATCGTGCGCGTCGAAGGTCAGGATATTATCGACACCCATAGAAACAAGCTCGTTTAGGGCGATGGCACAGTCGAGAGATTCACGGCCGTTTCTCTTGCTCTGACGGCTTTCATATAAGAAGGGCATGATTACGTTTATACGCCTTGCCTTTCCTCCGATAGCGGCGATGATTCTTTTTAAATCCTGAAAATGATCATCGGGAGACATCTGGTTTCGTTTCCCGAAAAGCGAATAGGTCAGCGAATAGTTGCAGACATCGACCATGATATATAGGTCGTCTCCCCTGACGGATTCATTTATCTGTCCTTTTGCCTCTCCGGAGCCGAA
>CAYXUB010000105.1:0-3057 GCA_964468385.1 uncultured Lachnospiraceae bacterium | reverse complement strand
TGTATTTGCGAATCTCAAAGTCGAGCTTTTTCATGCAAGCATTACAGCACAACCTCTTGACCCTGGTATCCTCTATATTGTCTTCGCGCTTACTATCCTATAGTAGCTTTTGGAGGTCAACATGTAGATTATGACATAGAGCGCGGCGAACGCACCGAAGCTTATCAAAACACATATGATATATAGGGGCACATTTGTCATATTGAGCAGCGATATGATCCGCAGTATCATTGGAAACGTCGCGGCCACGTGGCAACCCGAGACGATAAGAGGAAGAAAAAATACGGTGAGCACCTGAGAACGTATCGCATCCTTAACGTCCTGCTTGCCCATTCCGACCTTCTGCATTATCAGGAAGCGCTCTTTATCGTCATACCCTTCGGAAATCTGTTTCTAGTATATTATCAGCACGGCTGCCATCATAAAGAGTATGCTCAAAAAGATTCCGATAAAGAATATGCCGCCGTATATCCCGTATGCATCACTTCGTTCGTACGCCCGCGATTCCACGCGCCCGTCGAACTCGAGCTCGTTTCGTATGCTGACGACTTCCTCGTAAAACGCTATCTGCACTTCCTGTGACGCATCCGTATCGAATGTATAATGCCTGCTTATCTCGCTCGCGGCCGAGGGGTTTGCCGACGCCTGCGCCTCGTATACGCTTAAAAGCTCATCCTTATCCTTTAAGACTATGAACTGCGAAAAAATGGCGTTGTCGGAGATGGAGCCCTCGCAGAAAATATCGTCGAGCCGTCCCACTATTTCAAAGCTCATGTCAAATATATTTATCTCGGAATAAGTATATTCGTTGTTCGGCGAATATAAGAGAATCTCGCCGTCATTTAGCTCATAGTCCGTATCCGAAGCGGCGTTCAAATCGTCAAGAGTGATAAAATACAGAATCGTATAGTCCAGCACAGACGAAAGAGAATCACTGCCTTCAAGGTTGAAAGATTCGCCGTTTTGTATCGTTGAGAACGACAATCGATCGTACTCAAACTCTAAGGTGATGTTCAGACCATATTCGTCTTGGAGCTCACGCACGCGCTCGAACATCTCTGCGCTTTCGGACGGCGTATCTTCGTATGAGTATATGTCGAAATCATAACCGAATCGGGAACGGATTATATCTTCAATCCCGACTATCATGGAGCTTGTCGACGATATCATAACGAGCAGCATTGTAGACAATATGCAGATGTTTGCGAGTCCTATGGCATTTTGTTTCATACGGTACAGCATTCCGGAGACGCTTATAAAATGCTTAGGCTTATAATAATAGCTCTTCTTTTTCTTGAGAATTTTCAAAAGAGCGATGCTTGCCGCGGTAAAGATCAAATAAGTGCCGGCGATTATAAGCATTACCGCGAGGAAAAAGATCATGAACGCGGCGAAAGGGTTCGCGATCGTTATTGAGAGATAATAGCCTATCGCAATGCATACTACTCCTAATACGGCAAGAAATGCCTTGGCCTTCGGCTCCCTCTCTGCCGCCCTGCTCTGCTCAAGCAGCTTTATGGGATCTGCGTCGAGCACCTGTCTTATCGAGTTCAACAGGATCAAAACGAAGATGACCGCAAAAAGGATAAGGCTCGTCATTACCGCCTCGGACGATATGTAAAATCCGAGCGTCCCGTCTACGTCTATGAGCTTTGCCACCGCCATATACATGAGCTTATCGAGGGCGATTCCGAGCATGAGGCCCGCCGAGGCGGTTATCATATATACGTAAAGCGACTCTATTGCAAGCGTCTTTACGATATGTCGTTTTTCCATCCCCAGAATGTTGAACACCGCGAATTCTTTTTTGCGCTTTTTAAGCAGAAAGCTGTTCGTGTAAAAGAGGAAGATGACGGCGAACAGACCGGTTATGACCGCGCCAAACCCGAGCAAAAGAGAAAGCGAATCCGAGCCCACCATATTTTTTATACCGGGGTTTAGTGATAGCGACCTCAAAATGTAAAAGACGCTGAATGTGATCAGGCATGTAATGATGTACGGTAAATACATACCGCTGTTCTTGCGGATGTTCTGTCCCGCCAGTCTCATGAAAAATCCGTTATTCATTGCGCTCACCTCCGGTCGCAAGAAGCGTGAGCGTGCTGGATATCCTCTGGTAGAATTGCTCGTTCGTCTCGTTCCCTCTGTAAAGCTGATGATAGACGACGCCGTCCTTTATGAAAAGCACCCTGTTCGCGTGGCTCGCGGCGTTTACCGAGTGCGTGACCATAAGTATGGTCTGTCCGGCGTTATTTATGTCGCTAAACAGATGAAGCAGTTCGTTTGTAGCTTTTGAATCGAGAGCGCCGGTCGGTTCGTCCGCAAAGATGAGCTTGGGTTTCGTTATGATCGCCCTTGCTACTGCCGTCCTCTGTCTTTGTCCGCCCGAAAGTTCGTACGGATATTTGTCTAAGAGTTCGAAAAGACCGAGCTTTTTAGTGATCGGATGGAGTCGCTCCATCATGGTGTTGTAGCTCGCATCCGCGAGCACGAGGGGAAGCAGTATATTGTCCTTTACGGAAAAGGTGTCCAACAGGTTGAATTCCTGAAAGACGAAGCCCAAGTTGTCACGCCTGAACGCGGATTTATACTTTTCTTTAAGTGTAGAAAGACTCTTTCCCTCCAAAAGGACTTCGCCGCTCGTGGGTTTGTCGAGAGCCGCAAGTATATTGAGAAGAGTCGTCTTTCCCGAGCCCGACTCTCCCATTATCGCCGTATACTCTCCTTTTTCCACCTCAAAGGAAACGTTTGAAAGCGCCTGTACGGGATTATGCCCGAGGCGCGTCGTGTAAATCTTTTTAAGACGTCTTGCTTCTAATATTGCCATGGATATTCGCCTCCATCGTTATGGTGTTGAGATCAAAAGACCCCGACTGCAATGCCTTAGGGAACTTCGTTTACTATCGTATAAAAGCAGCCGGAATGTCAAAATCTCATCATGTGACATTCCGGCGCGAATATGTGACATTTATGTAAGGCAGTTTAAAAAGTGTGCGTTCCAACGCACACTCGCGCCGAGCGCGATTGCCGTCAAGCAATAATTTCCCTTCGCGCGAG
>CAYXUB010000104.1:0-3140 GCA_964468385.1 uncultured Lachnospiraceae bacterium | reverse complement strand
TTTGCCTCTATTCACCTGCATGTGTTTTTTCGCCCGTTGAATTCTTTATTTCCTCTTTTTTTTTTCAGTCAACCTAAAACAGAACGGACGCTCAAACAAGCTCGATGATGACTTCCATCGCCGCATCCCCCTTACGCGGTCCTATCTTGACTATGCGGGTATATCCGCCGTTACGCGTGAGATACTTGGGCGCTATCTCGTCAAACATCTTTGCGGTAAGATCCACCTTTTTCGTCTTTCTTTTACGCCCTTGATTTTTCTCGGGGACTTCGGTAACCGGATAGAATACCTTCATCATCTGGCGCCTTGCATGGAGCCTGCTCGGAAGATCCTTTTTTATCGTCTTTTTCACCTCGTCGTAGACTGTTACTTTCTTGCCGTTTACGACTTCTTTAATACGCTTACCGTTTACGTCCTTTCTCGGGACTTTAGCCGTTACCTCGATCTCCTCGAAATTATTCCTTTCACGAATGGCCATCGCAATGAGCTTTTCGGCTATCCTTCGGATCTCCTTTGCCTTGCTCTCGGTTGTACGTATCTTTCCGTGATATAAAAGCGCCGTTACCTGCCCTCTTAAAAGAGCTTTTCTCTGATCCGACGTTCTGCTTAGTTTTCTATAACCAGACATTGTTGTTATCCTCCATTTGCGGCACGGGAATACATGCTTCTTCGGTCTTACTGGATTTCCGTGTTGTCTACAAATTTTTCCGGCTTCAATTTAATGAGCCGTGATTCAGTTTCTACTGAATGATTTCTTCGCCCTCACTTAATGAGAGTCCGAGTTCCTTGAGCTTACTCAAAACCTCTTCTAAGGATTTGCGCCCTAAATTGCGTACCTTCATCATTTCATCGGAACTCTTGCTGCAAAGCTCCTCTACGGTGTTTATCCCGGCGCGCTTCAAGCAGTTATAGGAGCGGACGGAAAGCTCGAGTTCGTCTATCTTCATATCGAGCGCCTTTTCCTTATCCTCGCTCTCCTGCTCTACCATGACCTCTGCAGTCTTGGCATGCTCGGAAAGATCTATAAAAAGTTTAAGATGCTCACTCAGTACCTTTGCGGCGAGACTTACCGCTTCGTCCGCGGAAATAATACCTTTCGTCGTAACATCAAGCGTGAGTTTATCATAGTCGGTCACCTGTCCGACACGAGTATTTTCCACCGTGAGATTAACTCTCTCAATAGGCGTATATATAGCATCTATCGCAATAACACCTATCGGAGCATCCTCTTGCTTGCCCCTTTCAGCGCTGATATATCCGCGCCCTGTCGTAAATGTGAGCTCGATATACAGGCGGCAGTCTGTTCCGCCGCTTAATGTTGCGATAACCTGATCCGAATTTAATATTTCCAGATCGGAGTCAAGCTGTATATCTGCAGCCCTGACAACGCCTTCGCCTTCGAAGTCTATATAGCCTATCTTAGGCTGTCCGTTGTCACTGTTATCTCTTACTATAAGACTTTTAAGATTCATAACTATTTCCGTGACGTCTTCCTTTACGCCCGGAATAGTACTGAATTCGTGGAGCACTCCTTCTATTTTTGCTTGGCTGACCGCACATCCCGGAAGCGAGGAGAGCATTATCCTGCGAAGAGAGTTGCCCAAAGTAGTGCCGTATCCTCTTTCCAACGGTTCAACTACAAATCTTCCGAATTTTCCGTCCTCGGAAAGCTCCGCGATCTCAATCTTAGGTTTGTTGAAATCAAACACTGTTGCTCCTCCTTTTAGGATGACTATTATTTAGAGTATAGCTCGACTATAAGCATCTCATTGACCGGAACATCGATCATCTCGCGTGCGGGAGCTTCCTTTACGGTACCCTTGAAAGACTCAGAATCACATTCCAACCATGCCGGAACGCTGCGGCCTCCCGTAGCTTCCGCTATCTCCTTATATCTTTCAGAAGATCTTTTTGATTCTTTTATCTCTATTACGTCTCCCACCTTAACTCCGTAAGAGGGGATATTAACCTGCTTGCCGTTCACGAGTACATGCTTGTGGTCGACAATCTGACGCGCTTCTTTCCTCGTCCTTGCGAAACCAAGACGGAAAACAACGTTATCGAGACGGAGCTCGAGCATCTTCATGAGGTTTTCACCCGTCTGACCCTTCATTCGGTCAGCTTTTTTATAGTAGTTACGGAAGGGCTTTTCCAAAACGCCGTATATGAATTTTGCCTTCTGTTTTTCGCGGAGCTGCAAGCCATATTCCGAGATTTTACGGCTGCTACGCTTAAGCTGACGCGTTGATTTTTTGTCTATTCCAAGATAAACGGGATCCAGACCTAAACTTCTGCATCTCTTTAATACCGGAACTCTGTTTACTGCCATTTTATGACCTCCTCATATTGATCAGACTCTTCTGCGTTTAGGCGGACGGCAGCCGTTGTGCGGTACCGGCGTCACGTCACATATGCTTGTTACCGTAAGGCCGCATGCCGCAAGCGCGCGGATCGCCGCTTCACGCCCTGAACCGGGGCCCTTAACAAATACATCAACGCTTTTAAGTCCATGAACCTGAGCCGCTTTTGTAGCCGTTTCAGCAGCCATCTGTGCGGCATAAGGAGTCGATTTTCTTGAACCGCGGAAACCGAGACCTCCTGCGGACGCCCACGAAATGGCGTTCCCCTCTGTATCGGTCAAGGTAACGATCGTATTATTAAAAGAAGACTGAATATGCGCCTGTCCGCGCTCAATATTCTTTTTCACACGACGTTTCGTCGTCTTTTTTGTTCCTTTTGCCATTTGTATTCTAACCTACGCTTTCTTTCCTTAAAATGATTTTTTCAAGCTTATTTTTTCTTGTTTGCAACAGTCCTTCTCGGACCTTTACGGGTTCTCGCGTTCGTCTTGGTCTTTTGTCCTCGCACTGGCAGACCCTTCCTGTGACGAATTCCCCTATAGCATCCGATCTCCTGAAGGCGCTTGATATTCATAGCTATCTCACGTCTTAAATCACCTTCCACCATCTGTGTTTTTTCGATAATAGAAGTAATTTTTTTAACTTCGTCGTCGGTTAGATCTCTGACGCGCGTATCGGGATCTACTCCCGCATCCGCTAAAATACGATTGGAAGAGGCTCTTCCAATTCCATAGATATAGGTAAGCCCTATCTCTACGCGTTTGTCTCTCGGTAAATCTA
>CAYXUB010000103.1:0-3155 GCA_964468385.1 uncultured Lachnospiraceae bacterium | reverse complement strand
ATAAAGAGACATCTTGAACTATTCGGGAAACGCAGGTTTTACGAATAGTTAAGTATAAGAAAACCTTGCTTTTGTAAGCACAATGTGTAATATGTTAATAAGAAGCTACGCTGCGGATCATGTTTTTACTGTAGTAATTAAAAAAATTTAGAGGAACCAATGGCGGATAATAAATCTTACAAAACACAGACCGATATAAAGGATACCATAAGGCTGCGCGAAATACTTGGGACGCTTCCGCGCTTCGCCTCGGATTTTTTTAGAGGCATAAGCACGACTACGGCTCCGAGCACGCGCTTAAAATATGCCTACGACCTACGCATATTCTTTCAGTATATTTCAGAGAACAATCCCGTCTACAAAGGCAGGCCCATAGTCTCTTATCCTCTTGAGCTGCTCGATGAGCTGACCGCACTTGATATTGAAGAATATATCGAGTATTTAAAGGCTTACAAATGCCCTGATTCGGATGAATATATTACTAATGGGGAAAAGGGAATAAAACGCAAGCTGAGCGCTCTCAGGGCCTTTTACGCATATTATTATAAGCACGAAATGATAAAAAACAATCCGACCGTGCTGATCAATATGCCCAAGCTGCATCAAAAAGAGATAATAAGGCTCGATGCGGGCGAGGTTGCTGCCATGCTTGAATTTGTGGAAAACGGCGGCGAGAATATATCCGAACATCAAAAAAAATATCTTGAAAAGACAAGACGCCGCGATCTCGCCATCATCACCCTTATGCTGGGAACAGGCGTTCGTGTTTCCGAATGCGTCGGTCTTGATCTGGACGACGTTGATTTTAGGAATGGCGCAATAAAGGTCACTCGTAAGGGCGGAAACGAAATGTTCGTCTACTTTGGCAGCGAAGTCGAAAAAGCGCTTTCAGACTATATTGAGGAGCGAAAAAACATAGAAGCGGTAGCCAAGGGCTCGGAAAACGCGCTTTTCCTCTCCTCTCAAAAACGCAGAATATCGGTTAAAGCCGTTGAAAATCTCGTTAAGAAATTCTCAAGTTATATAACGACAACAAAAAAAATCACGCCCCACAAGCTTAGGAGCACTTATGGAACCGCGCTTTATCGAGAAACCGGCGACATATATCTGGTCGCCGATGTTTTGGGACACAAAGACGTCAATACGACCAAGCGGCATTACGCCGCTATGTCGGACGAGCTTAGACGTAAAGCCGCAAATGCCGTTAAGCTTAGGGAAGACTGAGTTTTAAACGCTACTACTCTTCTCTTCCGTAAAATAGCCTGAGATATTAAAGCCGTGCTTCATCGGTCCTGGGCCTTTTCCAAGGTCAAGCATTGCCCCAAGGGCGCCTGAAATATATTCTTTAGCCCTTTTAACGGACTCTTTAAGGTCAAAGCCTTTCGCAAGGTTTGAAGCTATTGCGCTCGACAGTGTACAGCCCGTGCCGTGCGTGTTCGGGTTGTCGATGCGTTTTCCGTAAAACCATGTCAATTCTTTTCCGTCATACAGTAAGTCATCTGCGTCACAGACATTGTGTCCGCCTTTTAAGAGGACGGAACAGCCGTATTTATCGTATATACTGCGGGCTGCAATCTCCATATCCTGCTTTGAGACTATCTTGTTTTTAAAAAGTATTTCCGCCTCAGGTATATTCGGGGTAGCAATTTCTGCAAGAGGCATCAGCCTTTTTGTAAGTGCCTCCAGGGCATCATCTTTTAAAAGTCTCGAGCCTGCCGTTGCAACCATGACCGGGTCAACTACGATATGCTCGGCCTTATACTGCTTTAGTTTATCCGCTATAACTTCTATAAGAGCACTCGAAGAAACCATGCCCGTCTTAACGGCATTAGGATATATATCCGTAAAAACCTCGTCTATCTGCTCAGCTAAAAATTCCGGAGTGACGTCCATTATGCTCAAGACTCCGGTTGTATTTTCGGCAACTAAAGAAACTATCGCGCTCATGGCATAGACTCCGTTTGCCGTCATTGTCTTTATATCCGCCTGTATTCCTGCTCCCCCGCTGCAATCGCTCCCTGCTATGCTCAGGGCAGTTTTTATATCGCTCATAGTTGTGTCTCTCTTTCGAATTTTGAATGCTTAAAAAGTAAAATTATAAATTGAATATATCATCTATTTTTACACATGAAAGATCTTTGGCGTATATATCGCAATTCGCTTTAAGCTCGTCCTGCTTATCGGCACTCGAAATATCGAAAAGTCCTACAACCTTAAATCCCCCGTTTCTCGCCGCCTTTGCGGCCATATATGCGTCCTCAAATACAACGATTTCCTCCGGAGCAAAACCAAATTCCGAGGCCGCAGTCAAATAGATAAGCGGCTCTTTCTTGTTGGTTTCCAACTCCACACAAGTATAAATCTTTTTAAAGAAGCGCATAATATCGAGCCTTCTAAAGGCAGGTAATAAATAGCTTCTGTCACCGGCGGTTGCAATACACATAGGGATATCTGCTTCATACAGTGCCTGAAGAATTTCCCCGGCGCCTTTTTTAAGCGGAATACTGTCTCTATATTGCTCCTTTATAACGTCTGTTATTCCGTGCAAGACCTCATCAAAGGGTTTTGAAAGCTTGTAATGCTCTTTTATATAGTTTACCGAGTCGTTCAAAGACATAGTAAAGAGCAGATTGGAAAGGCCTTCCTCAGGAGTCAAGCCTAAACTTCTCAAATAGTTTTCACCCGAATTGAACCAAACAGGCATCGAATCTAAAATTGTACCGTCAACATCAAATATTGCAGCTCGAATCATCTTTTTACCGTTTTTTCTATCAAACCGCGCAAAGTGCGCGCGGCATTCTCTGTATCTTCCTTTGAAAATATCGCATTTATAACCGCAACCCCGCATATGCCGATGCCGGAAAGCCCAAGTATGTTTTCTTCATTTATACCGCCTATAGCGACGACCGGCAGACTTACGCTGCCGCATATCCGTCTTAAAGTATCATAACTTATAGGCGAAGTATTAGCTTTTGATCCGGTCGCAAACACGGCTCCACAACCAAGATAATCCGCTCCGTTTTCCTGCGCCGTAAGCGCTTCTTCGACACTGTGCGCCGAAACACCGATTATCTTATCATTTCCAAGCATACGACGAGCTTTGACTATATCCATATCACCCTGTCCAAGATGCACTCCGTCCGCAGCAGATAAAA
>CAYXUB010000102.1:0-3211 GCA_964468385.1 uncultured Lachnospiraceae bacterium | reverse complement strand
GTATCGGCTCCGAATATGTAGAAAAGTTCGTACCCTTCAGCTATCTTCGCCTCTATCGTCTGGTTCTGCACGTTCTGGGTCCACTCAGTACCAATCGCGTAGTCGATCGTCACTCCATAGTCTTCCTCAAAAGCTTTAAGTCCTTCCAATACGTAGCTATCGAAAAACGTATCGGGTCCGGGCCAATAGCAAAATAGTTTGTATTCCGAGGGATCTAAAGCCATCTCCCACTCATTGTCCTCCATAGCCATCTCGGTATCGACGCTTATGTTGGCATTATCTTCGCTTGCCGAGCTTTCTTCGGTTGTATCCACCTCAGAAACTGACGAAGCCTCCGACGCCGAAGAACTGTCACTCGATGAACTACATCCTACCAGCGAAAATAAAACGGTTAAAGATAGTCCAATCGCAACCAACTGTTTCATTTTTGTCCTCATTTTTTGCTCCTCCATTCTTCTTTAGTTTTGCATTTGTATATTATTGGGGTCAAAAGCCCCCAAATATCTTATTTCATTCTCGATGCAACCGCATTACGAATCGACTCTATAGCCACCGCGAGCAATATTATAGCTCCCAGGAAAGCTTCCTCATAATAAATATCAACACTCAACATCGTTAGGCCGTTTCTTACCATCGTCAGTATCCAAGCACCGCAGAAAAATCCGATAGCCGTAAAATTCCCCCCATTAAGGCTTATGCCTCCGATGGAGCAGATGGCGAACGAATAGAGCATCCAGTCTTCGCCGGTCGAAGACGTCGCGGAACCTGTCCTTGCCGACCAAAATACCGCCGCTAAAGACGCCACGATACAAGAGAGTGTGTTGCACGCAATGGTCACAAACTCTACCCTTATGCCTGACAACTTTGCCGCAGGCGCGCTCCCTCCGGTCGCAAGGATATCTCGGCCAAATTTTGTATTACGGAAGAAAATTGCGAGTATAACCACGAATACAAGCATTATAACGAACAGTAACGAGGTGGGTCCCACGCTCGCTCTGCCAACAGTCGAGAGAGAATCCGGAACCGAATACGGATACCCATGTGAGATACCAAGAGCAATGCCATCATAAACAAAGCTCATCGCCAGCGTAATAATGAAACCCGATAGCTTCAGCTTGACTACAAGGAACCCGTTTATCAATCCGCACACTGCCCCGCATAATAGTGCCAACATAACGGATATAGGTACACTTAATCCTGCTTCTTGCAACGCCAATCCCAAAACTATCGATGAAAGCGCACCTACCGCTCCCACGGAGAGGTTCATGCCCCCGATCACCGCAACAAGCAGCTGAGCTCCGGCAATAAAGGCGTAAATCGCTGCCGTTCTTGAAAGATTAAACAGGTTGTACTGCGACAGGAAGGAATCGGTACCAATTGCGAAGATTGCAACCAGTACGACAATCGCGACGATTGAACTGGAATAACTTTGCAAAAAGAAATTTCTAAATCTGTCCCCAATACTACCTTTCTTTTGTGTATTCATGATCTGCTCCTTTTCATTCTCCTTTTTGCAATTGTTTAAGTTAAGTAACTTAAGTCATTGGTTAGAATATCGTACCGGATTGCACATGTCAATCATTTTTTTGTATCATATTACAATGCGCAACCGTTACATGTCACAATGCAACATGCAATTCATCCTGTTGACTTTAAAACAAAAAACTCAATGCTTCAAATTCCCATCCAAAATCCTGTATCATAAGAGCCGCACCCTTTGCAACATTAAATTCGTCCTCGCTGCCTCTAAGTATCTTTACATGGCGCCCCGCGAGATGCATTTGCCTGTTTCGTGTATACTTTTTAATTTGTTCTATGAAATCAGGACCGTTTTTCAAAAGGCCTCCGCACAGATATATCACATCGGGATCAAGCATATTGATAGCTGCCGCCAAAGCTATACCGATATATCTCGCCGCCTTATCTATTATCGTCATAGATATTTCATCGTTCATCGTCGCCGCTTCAAACACTTCTTTAGCCGTGATTTTATGGATATCCCCGTCCACCATTTTATACAGCATAGATTCACGGTGTGTATCGGCCATTTTTCTGGCTATTTTCTGTATCGCATAGCCCGAAGCCATGGCTTCAAGACAGCCGTTGTTCCCGCACGAGCACAACGGTCCATCGGGATTCACGGTAATATGTCCTATCTCTCCGCTTGTACCGCTCGAACCGTAATGCATTTCACCCTTTGTTATCAGCGCCGAGCCGATTCCAAAACCAAGCCCCATACAAAAAACCGTCATATCCTTATCCAAGGCTTTTTCGGGTCTGACCTCCCACTTGAGCTGGGCTCTGTTCGCGTTCTTTACAATAACGTGATGTGTTTTTATTTCTTGATTCAACCACTCCTGTAAAGGAATTGCTTTCCATGCAAAATCCGGCGAAAAAATCACTCTGCCCGTCCCCTGCTCTATAAGGCCGGGCATAGCCACGCATATCCCCACGAGGGTCTCAAGATCTATATCGGCTTCGTCGATAACACGGTTTATGAGTCCGCAAATATCTTCCATGCATTTTTTGGGATGCTCGGCGTTATTAGTCAATATCTTTGCGCTCGACAAGACCCTCCCGTCATGTCCCATCAACACTGCGCGCATATTTATACGCCCTACATCGACGCCGACATATCGAAAACGCTCCCCGCATAAACTAAACAACTCCGGATGCTTTCCAACACCGGATTCCGCTCTTCCTATGGATTGAATTATTCCGTATGACATCAATTCTTCCGTGATAGTCATAACCGCAGGAACACTTAAGCCGATCATCTGAGCTATCGCGGCTCTGTTTATCGGCTGGTTTTCCGAAATACAGTCCAATACTCTTCTTTTGTTCCAACTCCCGAGCTGCTGCTTGTTGAGTGAAAGGCAGTGGTTCACCCGCTCCATGTCAATAGTTCTCCTGATTTTCTAGTTGTCCACAGCTTTTCTTGCGATTTGTTCAAACAAGACATAAACCAATCGATCCGTAAATCTAATTGTCCGAAAAACAATCACACCTGATTTATAAACTGATTGATATGGAAGAGCGCCGCTCCTAAAGCAGATGCCTCGGTATTAAGCCCGGTCGCGTAAATGTAAGAGCCGTCTGTAGTGAACGTACATCTTTCGGCCGCTTTTTTTCTGATCCCATCAAGATACGGCTTTATGTAACGCCCGACATAACCCCCCAAGACAATATCGCAGTCAAAGCTGACACGTAT
>CAYXUB010000101.1:0-3253 GCA_964468385.1 uncultured Lachnospiraceae bacterium | reverse complement strand
TACAACAATAACTTAAAGGAGGAGATATGACGACGATTACCGTGGAAGGCAATTATTCCAAATACAGACGATTTAAAAACCAGGTAAAGGCCGTAGTCACGAATCCATATAACGTCATCGTGGTGATTGCCATTGTCTTGTTGACATATCTGATCGTGCTGCCGCTTTTGGATATGATCGCAACGACTTTCACCTTGTCCCAAAGAGATTCTCTGTCTGTCGGCGGCACCGCAGGGGAATTCACACTGTATTATTGGCAGCGTTTGTTCGCTAGTCAGCTGACGAAGCAGCTGCTTGTTCAGCCGCTTTTGAATTCGCTGCTGATAGGTTTCAGCGTTTCATTTTTTGCGATTACACTGGGTTCAGTACTTGCGTGGCTAATGGTGCGAACCGATCTGCCATTCAAAAAGTTTTTCTCCTTGGCCGTCATTATTCCCTACATGATCCCCAGCTGGTGCAAATCCCAAGCGTGGCTGGCCGTGTTTAAAACCGAACGAATCGGGGGAGCTCCGGGATTTCTTATGAGCCTCGGCATCAATGTGCCGGATTGGCTCGCATACGGACCGGTCGCGATTATCATAGTTTTGACTCTCCATTACTACGCATACGCCTACCTGCTCGTATCGGCGGCTCTCAATTCCATAAATTCGGAGCTTGAGGAGATGGGCGAGATACAGGGAGCGGGAAAGATAATGATATTGCGCCGAATCACCTTTCCTTTGGTGTTGCCTGCCATGCTGTCTGCGTTCATCCTGACATTTTCCAAAGCTATCGGCACCTTTGGCGTTATAAATTATCTTGGCTCAAAAGTCAATTTCGTTACGCTTTCAAGCCAGTTGTATTCAAATAATAATTCGCGAAATACAGAGATGGCGTTCGCGATGGCATTGGTATTGATAGTTATCTCCTCTATTTCTGTCTTTGTCAATCAGAAGCTTATCGGTTCGCGCAAGTCGTACGCAACCATAGGTGGAAAGGGAGGCCGAAGCACGCTGGTAGGTCTTGGTAAATATAAACCCATAATTTCGGTAGTGATGATCGCCTTCTTCGTTGTTGGAATTATTTTGCCTATCGCGATTCTTGTACTTGAATCATTCATGCTGCGTGAAGGTACTTATTCGCTGTCCAACTTTACCCTGCACTATTGGATAGGGGATTCGGATCCGACCATCATGGAAGGATTGCCGGGTATCTTTAAGAACAGTGATTTTATAAACGCCCTGCTTAACTCGCTGAGGCTTACCTTTGTCAACGGTATATTCGGTACGATACTGGGGCAGATCATAGGATATATATGCGCGAAGGGTCGTGGAAAGCTGTACGGAAAGGTTGTGGAACAGCTCGTATTTATTCCCTATCTCATACCTTCGATAGCATTTGGCGGGATTTATCTCTCCATGTTCTCTACCCCTCAGACCTTGTTTGGAGTAACGCTCATACCATCGCTCTACGGAACCTTTGCGCTGCTGACACTCGTATCGGTCGTAAAGCATCTGCCATTTGCCTCGCGCGCGGGGACTTCAAACATGCTACAGATAGGTAATGAGCTGGAAGAGGCGGCAGAAATCGCGGGAGCAGGATTTTTCAGGCGATTTATCCGCATAGTTTTCCCGCTTTCCAAAGGGGGATTTATTTCGGGATTCATGCTCATATTTGTTTCCATCATGAAAGAGCTCGATCTTATCATCCTACTTATGACGCCGACCACATCGACATTGCCATATCTGGCATTTCAATATCAGAACGGCAACTCGACTCAAGCGTCAGATTGTGTGGCAATAGTTATGTTTTTGATAGTATTCATAGTATATGCGTTTGCAAACTTGTTTGGCGATGCGGATCTTGCAAAGAGTATGGGCGGATGACGTCAAGACATGAGAAACTTACACGGCATAGCGATAAAGGAGAATAGATAATGAGTAAAATCGAACTACGGAACATAGATAAATTTTACGGCAAGAACCATGTCTTGAAAAATGTCGATTTGACGATCGAGGACGGAGATTTTATGACACTGCTCGGTCCGTCGGGATGCGGCAAGACCACAACCCTTCGAGTGATCAGCGGCCTTGAAAAGCCACAGAACGGTACCATCCACATGGACGGAAAAGAGATAGTGAATACGGCGGAAGCGTATTTTGCCGCGCCAAGCGAGCGAGGGCTCAATCTTGTGTTCCAGTCGTATGCGCTCTGGCCCCATATGACGGTGAGGGATAATATAGCCTTTGGATTGAACATCAAGAAACTGCCCAAGGATGAGGTGGAGCGCAAAGTCAAAGATTCGCTTCGCAGTATGCATATCGAGGAATATATCGAGCGATACCCTTCAGAGTTATCGGGAGGGCAACAGCAAAGGGTGGCCATCGCCCGTGCGATAGCGTCGGAGCCGCATCTTTTACTTCTGGACGAGCCTCTTTCCAATCTGGACGCAAAACTTCGCATGGACATGCGAAGCGAGCTTAAGCGGCTACACACGCAGACGGGGACAACGATGATCTATGTGACGCATGACCAGGTTGAAGCGTTGACGATGTCCACGAAAGTAGCGATCTTTCGTGAGGGCGTGATCGTACAGGTGGCACCCCCGCTTGAAGTGTATAATAATCCCGTGAATCTGTATGTCGCGGACTTTATCGGCAATCCGCGCATCAATTTCGCTACGGGGAGCGCAACCAAGACAAAAGAAGGCCTAAAGGTTGAAAGTATTTTAGGAGAGATTACCTTCCCTGAAGAACATTTGACCGAAAACCTTCCGCAGAAAGAAAAATTCGAAGTGGTACTGGGAATACGCCCGGAACAGATATCCATAAGTGAGAAAAGACAGTCGAAGGCAGATATTGAAGGAAGTGTTTATACTTCCATGCCGGCCGGGTCGGAGACCTTGGTTACTGTTATGGTAGGAAAAACCGACATTATCGTAAAGACATTGGGGATAACGCAGTACAAACACGACGAAACGGTGTATTTATCCGTGGATACTGAAAAGATTAATGTCTTCGACAAGGAATCGGAGAAATTAATTAAATATTCTCTATAAACAAAGGAGGAAAAATGAAATGTTGCGGTACAAAAAAATAATTGTTATGCTGCTTGTAGCTCTTATGGTGACTTCACTTGTTTCGTGCGGCAGCAGTGACAGCAGTTCAAGTAGCGGAAGTGATTCCAGTTCTACTTCGGAAACAGAGACCTCGTCCTCGTCCTCGTCCGACATAGTGGATCCCAACGAGGCAGCTGCGGCCGGCACCTTGGAGCT
>CAYXUB010000100.1:0-3282 GCA_964468385.1 uncultured Lachnospiraceae bacterium | reverse complement strand
CATCCAAATCGCAGACCACGACGTCCGACTCCCGTATCCTGGCGTAGTTCATATTGCTTGGAGTGATATAGACTAATCCGCTTTTGGGGTCACGCGCGCTTATATTTCCCCATGTTCCTACCGTCAGACCCGAACCGATCATCTCCAGTCCGGATTTAACGATAAGCTCTTTGTAATTCATGACAATGCCCTCCCATATGCCTCGTCTTTGTCAGCAATCATTGTACTACTATTTGTTTTGATAGGGAACCGTTTTTGCATGGATTTTTTCGGCCTTATCTGGTTAGCTTTTTGATCCAGTCGTATTTTCTGAACTTAAAAAACGTGGGAATACATTTTAGAATCTGGTCGGACTGGGTGCACAGCACGACCAGGATTACCGGCGCGTTCCACACATAGGCGGCCAGCGCTCCAAGCGGCATGGCAATACACCATACCCCCACTATCCCCGTGACCATGAAGAAGCGGGCGTCTCCCCCCGCGCGGATAACTCCCGTGGTAACGGGCATCTGGTACGCCATCCCCACCATTATAAAGCTGTAGAGGATTATCATCTGATCGGTTATCTCATAGGCCTGGGGCGTCAAAACATAGGTTGACAAAAGCGGCGTCCTAAGCACAAAGAGCAAAACTCCCAAGATCACTCCCAAAACGATATATATAATGCAAAGTGTTCTCCCCTTAGCCTTGACCTCCTCGATATCTCCCTCTCCTACCGCAGCTCCTATAATCACGGCTCCCGCCGAAGCTCCTGCTCTTATGACCACCTTCAGGAAGTTGTAGAACGTGGTAGCTATCGAATTGGCCGCTATCGCGTCCGCCGTCAAACTCCCAAGTATGGCGCTTTGGAACGGCGTCGCGACGGTCCAGCACATCTCCGTAGTTATCATTACGGCGGCCGTCTTTCTATAATCCTTGCTTAAATTTTTGTCTTTTTTAAAAGGATTCTCAGAAAACAGCCTCAAAACCTTGTC
The DNA here is from genome assembly GCA_964468385.1 of uncultured Lachnospiraceae bacterium. Lineage (GTDB taxonomy): Bacteria > Bacillota > Clostridia > Lachnospirales > Lachnospiraceae > Alectryocaccobium. Next base: position 2,308 of record CAYXUB010000100.1, on the reverse strand, counting down.
TTTTTTCAGGACATATATAAATATAATGGCGAACTCCACTATGCGCGCGGTGACGGTGCCTACGGCGGCTCCCCTTATACCCATCTCGGGGAATCCTAAATTCCCGAAGATGAGCAGCCAGTTTATGCCCGCATTGGTAACGAGCGAAACAATGGAAATCTGGAACGCTATCTTTACAACCTCCACCGTCCTAAGAGCGCACATAAGGCAGTATGAGATCATAAAGAACAGGAAGCTGTACTTAACTATCGCTATATATTCAAGCCCTTCCGAGAGTATTACAGCATCCGAGGTGAATATTCTTAAGATAGGCTCCGGGAAAAACGTACATGCTATAAAAACTATCACACAGCAGATCGCGGTCGTCTTTAACGCCACCCCCGCCAGCTTTCTTATAGGTGAAAGCTGCCGTTTTCCCCAGTACTGCGACCCTATCATCACAAGCGTCTCCCCTATGGAAAGCGCGAGCTGCTGTATAATGAAAAAGATTTGATTGACCGTCGCGGCCCCGGAGAGCGCCTCCTGACTGTAGGCGCCCAGCATGATGTTGTCGGCCATATTTACGCTGTACGCAATGACGTTCTGCAGCGTTATCGTCGTCAATAAAATGATCAATCTCTTTTTAAATCTTTTGTCCCGTGAAAAAAAGCCTGTTTTTTTTACCGCTGCCTCCATGGTGCCCCTCCGTATTCTTACTGGCCGTGAACCACGAAGACATTCACGGCTTAGGTGTGGCATGTAACGATTTTACTCCTTATCGCCCACCCTTTCCATCAATATTTTTGCTTTTTGTATTCTCTCTCGCTTAGGCAGTAACGGGGCAAACGGCATTGCCGGAAAAGTTCAAAATACAATTGCATATTCCATTAGTTACATTTTTGCTGTAAGATAGAGCAGAGCCTGATCATTGCAACTTTCCTGCGATGTTGTGGTATACTATCCTTTGAATGAATTTCACTGCAAGCGGATATGAGTACAATCTAAAAAAATAGCACGAGGTCATTTATATTACCATGGACATAAATCTCACAGCTTCGCAGAAGATGACGCAGACTATTTCTCCGCAGTATCTTCAAACCCTAAACATAATACAGATGAGCAGCGTAGAGTTGGCAGAATACATAAGTAAGGAAATCGTAGAAAATCCCGTTTTGGATATGGATAATGCGGAAGCCCTGCCCGATTTCGACGCGCTCTTATCGTCCGTGACATGGCTTGCGGAATATCCGCATATGAAGTCCTCCTTCCTCAGCGATGCCGACGGAAAGGAATACATAGAGTCTCTTTCGGTAAGAAATCACGAAACCCTGCAATCGGCTCTGCTGGAGCAGATCTCACCTGGAACCCTTAGCCTTGAGGTCGAGGAAGCCATAAAACTCATGATATATGAGCTGAACGGCAACGGATATTTTGAAAGCACAATCGAAGATTTCGCAAAAAGATACAGTGTTTCTCATGAGACAGCGTCAAAGGCCTTATCCTATATAAAGACTCTTGAGCCTGCGGGGGTAGGTGCCGCCGATCTTTCTGAGCAGCTCGTCCTCCAGCTTAGGCGAAATTCCTCTCCTGCCTTGTCGCAGGCTATAGCCAGGGATTTCCTGACCGATATGGCGGCGGGCAACTTTTCAAAAATATCCAAACAAACCGGAGCATCCAGGGAGGATGTTCTTGCGGCCTGTGAAGCAATCCGCTCCTTGGACCCTCGCCCTTGCAGGGCTTTCGCAAGAAACGAAGCCTCTCTTAACGTAACTCCGGATATCGTTGTCGATACGACAGGCGGCCAGATAAAGATAATAGATTTGAAAAACACGGGGCCGTCATTGCATATCAACGGCTTTTATGCCGATATGCTGAAAACCAGCAGTGACCCCCATCTTAGGGACTATTTAAATAAAAGGCTTTCCAAGGCCAAACAACTGATTTCCAGTGTGGAGCAGCGCAGATCGGCGATGGCTTCGTGTGCCGCAAGCATCGTAAACAGGCAGGGGGAGTTTTTCTTCGGCGATTCAGAGCGGATCGCGCCACTGAAATACGCAGACGTCGCCGACGATATCGGCGTTCACGAATCTACGGTGTGCAGAATAGTCCGCAGCAAATACCTGCTGTGCTCCAAAGGGCTTTTTTCATTTAAGCATTTCTTTGGACAATCTATAAAAAACACACGCAACGAAGACGTTTCTTCCCGGCAGATTAAGGCGGAAATAGAGAAATTGATAAAAAACGAGGATCCCGCTTCCCCTCTTTCCGACCAGGCCATCTCGGATATGTTGAAGGAAAAAAATATCAACGCGGCTCGCAGAACCGTGGC
>CAYXUB010000099.1:0-3390 GCA_964468385.1 uncultured Lachnospiraceae bacterium | reverse complement strand
CCTTTATCACATCGCCGCTTTCCATCGTTAGTGTTACAGTAGGATTAGACATATAGCACTCCTTTCTTTTAGTCATGTGTATTGCCATTGAATCTCATTATAAAATAACATTTTAAAAGTATCATGAAAACGGACATTTATCCATATTTTATAAAATGCAATTTGCCGTTTTGCGTCTTTCAAGTTCTTGCGGCGCAATTTAAAATATGCTACCATGAAGCCTGTGCAGACTTTGGATTTTATGTGCTTGCACCGGAAGGGATAGACAAGGGTGACAGTTTACAAGACGGATTCCGAAAAGGAAACGTTTGAACTTGGCGAAAGACTTGCAAAGGACGCATTCGCCGGACAGATAATTACGCTTGACGGCGAGCTCGGCAGCGGCAAGACCGTGTTTGCAAAAGGTTTTGCAAAAGGTCTTGGGATAGAAGAACATGTGACGAGCCCGACCTTTACGATAATACAGAGCTATGAAACCGGGCGGCTGACGCTTTATCATTTCGATGTATACAGGATAACGGAGCCGGACGAGATGCTCGAGTGCGGCTTGGATGAGTATCTTTTTGCAGATGGTGTCTGCCTTATAGAATGGGGCGATAAAATATCATCGCTCTTGCCACAGGGTGTACTTGCGGTAAAGATAAAGAAAAACGCTCTCGGCGGGGATAAAAGCCGCATAATAGAAATAAAAAATACAAGGCGGGAAATATGAAGATACTCGCGATAGACAGCTCAGGAATGACGGCTTCGGTAGCGGTCATCGAAGACGATAAGGTGGCTGCTGAGTTAAATATAAATAATAAAAAGACTCATTCTCAGACGCTCCTTCCTATGATAGAAACGCTTACTAAATATCTCGAGCTCGAACTTGAAACGCTCGACGCGATAGCGGTGACAAAAGGGCCGGGATCATTTACCGGACTTAGAATAGGCTCGGCTACTGCAAAAGGCTTGGCGCTTGCCTTAAAGTTACCGATAGTAGAAATATCTACCCTTGAGGCGATGGCCTATGCATTTTTTGGGACCGGCAAGCTTATCTGTCCGATGATGGACGCGAGAAGGGCGCAGGTGTATACCGGATTGTACAGATTTCGCAATGAGGAGTTCGTAAACGTGATGCCGGACTGCGCGGTTTCCGTAGATGAACTGCTTGGCGCGCTTAATGAGAAATGCGACCCTGTCATATTTACGGGAGACGGCGTACCGGTTTATAGAGAATTTATAAAAGAAAAGCTACGTATTCCATATGAGTTTGCGCCTGCATTCCAGAACAGGCAAAGAGCGGCGATCTTAGGAGTTCTCGCCGTAAAATACGCGAAAGAAGGAAGGCTTACGCCTGCGGAAAAGCACAGGCCGACGTATTTGAGACTTTCTCAGGCGGAAAGAGAACGCATGGAGCGTTGTAATGGCTGAAATAAGAGAGATGGATTTTGACGACATAGAAGACGTCGTAGCGATAGAAAGAGAAAATTTTTCGACGCCATGGGACGCGAACGGCTTTTTTTCGTTTATGATACGTGAAGGCACATGTTTTTTATGTGCTATGGAAAACGACCGTATAGTGGGCTATGCGGGAATGGTGACGGCTGCCGATGAGGCGGATATAACAAGCGTCTCTGTTTCAAAGGACAGCAGGAGGCGCGGTATTGCGACACAGCTTATAGAAGCGCTTCAAAAAGCGGGAAGCGAGATGGGTGTAAAAAGGTTTTTCCTCGAGGTGCGGAAAAGCAACGAGGCGGCGATCGGACTTTATGAAAGAAATGGCTTTTCCGTTACAGGTATAAGGAAGAATTATTATGAAGTTCCCGCAGAGGATGCTTTGATCATGGGGAAAGAAATATAGATCCGGGAGGAAAAAAGGATGTTATTAGATGAATTGGGATTGATCATCGGCGTCATATGCTTAGTTTTGTCGATCGTATTTTTTTTAGGAAAGGGCGAGGGTATTATCAGCGCTTTTGAAAGCCGTAATGCTCCAATAAAGAAGAAAAAAAGTCCTGAAGATGAGAGGAGATACCAAAGAGCCTTTGGAGTGTTTTGTATTGTAATAGCTATATCAGAATTTTCTGATCTGTTCTTGCCTATTGATGATGGATTAAGGGGGATCATATCCATCGTTGTAGTTGTTTTGGATTTTATTTTTATAACTGTGTATCTAAGAAAGAATTTTCCTGAAGGCTGAGGCGGATGCTCGAGATCAAAAAAGAAAATTTCAGCCTTTTTCAGATAGCCACGTCGGGACAGTGTTTCAGAATGGAATCCGATGGGGACGGCTCATATACTATTATAGCGGGGGATAAATATTTAAGAGCCTTTGAAGATGAGGCTTCGATATTATTTGATTGCTCGCAGGAGGATTTTGAGGCGTTCTGGAGGCGATATTTCGATCTGGATACTGACTATGGCTTATTCATCTCTGCAATAGATGAAAATGATCTATATCTTAAAAGAGCCGCGGAATCCGGGAGCGGTATAAGGATATTGCATCAGGATATATGGGAGATGATAGTAAGTTTTATCATTTCTCAGCAGAACAATATTCCCCGTATAAAAAGATGTATTGCAAATATATGCGCTGCATACGGGGAGCAAATGACGGCTGCAAGCGGTGTGACTTACAGAGCTTTTCCAAGACCCGAGACGCTTGCTTCTCTTGAAGAAGATGCGCTGATGGAATGTAACTTAGGATATAGGAGTAAATACGTTGTAAGGACGGCGCGGGAGATTGCGACCGGACGATTCGACCCTTATATTCTTTCTGCCCTGAGTTATAAGGAAGCGCGCGAAGAGCTTTTAAAGCTCTATGGAGTCGGGGGGAAGGTGGCAGACTGTATTTGCCTTTTCGCCCTACATAAAATAGACGCGTTTCCGATAGATACGCATATTAAGCAGGTTTTGAGCAAGTATTATCCCAATGGATTCCCTTTTGAAAGATACGAGGGTTTCGCGGGGGTTTTACAACAATATATGTTCTATTATGACTTAGCCCTTTAAATCCCTTGAAATATAAGGGGTTTGAGGGCTTTTTGATACCGATTTAATACCCATAATTTAAAGAACAGATAAAAAAAGCGTAAAAAAATTATAAAAAAAATATAAAAAAAACAGCTGAAAATAATATAAAAGCATGGTAATATAAATCATGCTGTATATTTACTATTAAGACTTATCCCCTTGATTTCTTGAAGCTCAAGGGATTTCGATATTTTTACTTTATCCACTATCATACCCGAAGAGATATAAAAATTTGTAAACGGAGGGTGCATATGGACAATAAGAAAAATCAGGCCTTACAGAGTTTGGATGACAAAAAAGAGCTGCTGTGGTCCATGAGTGACGCACTATGGGACCGGCCGGAAACAGGATTTCATGAACAGTTTGCTGCTGACC
>CAYXUB010000098.1:0-3494 GCA_964468385.1 uncultured Lachnospiraceae bacterium | reverse complement strand
ATGGTCTACGACAGTGTGGACGGTTTCGTGGATATGTGCATAGGCTCCGACGCGGCTTCCGAGGAATGGGATCTTGCCGAGCTCAACAGGGTAATGCTTCCTATCATTCCGCTGCAGCCCGTCAAGCCTGAGGACGTAAAGGAAATGCGTGCCGGGGAACTTAAGCAGAAGCTTAAGGAAGAAGCCGTCAAGCTCTATGAGGACAAGGAAGCTGAGTTTCCGCAGGAGGAGCAGATAAGGGAGCTTGAGCGTGTCATCTTGCTTAAAGTCATAGACCGCAAGTGGATGGATCACATAGACGATATGGAAAAACTGCGCGAGGGCATAGGACTTCAGGCCTACGGGCAGAGAGATCCTAGGGTGGAATATAAGATGACTGCCTACGATATGTTTAACGAGATGACGGAGAGCATACAGCATGACACGATAAGGCTGCTCTATCATCTGAAGGTAGAACAGAAGGTGGAGCGCGAAGAGGTCGCGAAGGTAACCGGAACAAATAAGGACAATTCGGGGCCGAAGAAGCCTCAGACACGGACCGAGAAAAAAGTATATCCGAACGATTCCTGTCCTTGTGGAAGCGGAAAAAAATATAAGCAGTGCTGCGGAAGAAAAGCGGGATAAGAATGCCAAGTGTCAGTGTATCTTTGTGCGCGGGCACCCACGGCACACTGCCGTTTGGCAGCGTTTCTTTAAATAAAATATTCACGAAAGAAGGTGAAGCTAATGGTAGAACTTGATCAGTTTAAAACAGAATTAAGCGCCTACGAAGGGCCGTTAGTGGAAGTGAGGGATTCACTTTGACTTAGCTCTTAAGGAGCAGCGTATAGAGGAACTTGAAAGAAAAATGGAAGAGCCGGATTTCTGGGACGATCCGGAAAAAGCCCAGGCTCAGATGAAGGAGTTGGGCGGCCTTAAGGACGATAGGGATACTTATGATAAATTATTGTCCGACAAGGAGGATATTGAGACACTTATCGAAATGGGCTATGAGGAGAATGACCCCTCGCTTATTCCCGAAATAAAAGAAATGCTCGACAGCTTCAAGGAGTGCTTCGAGGAGATAAGGATAAAGACGCTTCTTTCGGGCGAATATGATAAATGTAATGCCATAATAAAGCTCAACGCGGGAGCCGGAGGTACCGAGGCTATGGACTGGTGTGCGATGCTGTACCGCATGTATACGAGGTACGCCGAAAAGAAGGGCTTTTCCGTTGGTGAGTTGGATTTTCTGGACGGAGAGGAAGCCGGGATCAAATCCGTTACATTCCAGGTAAACGGTGAAAACGCCTACGGTTATCTCAAATCCGAAAAGGGAGTACACAGGCTCGTGCGCATATCTCCGTTCAATGCGAACGGGAAAAGGCAAACTTCTTTCGTGTCCTGTGACGTCATGCCGGATATCGAGGACGATATCGACATCGAGATCAAGGACGAGGATATAAGGATAGATACCTACCGATCGAGCGGTGCGGGAGGTCAGCATATAAATAAGACATCTTCGGCGATACGCATAACACATTTCCCGACGGGCATAGTCGTTACCTGCCAGAACGAAAGATCCCAGTTCCAGAATAAGGAAAAGGCGATGCAGATGCTTAAGTCAAAGCTCTATATGCTCGCACAGGAAGAGCAGATGTCCAAACTCTCCGGGATAAGGGGAGAAGTCACCGACATAGCTTGGGGAAATCAGATACGTTCGTATGTAATGCAGCCCTATACACTGGTAAAGGATCACAGAACGAACGAGGAGCGCGGTCAGGTAAATGCTGTCCTGGACGGCGACTTGGATCCTTTTATAAACGCATACCTAAAGTGGATTGCTCATAAATCAAATAAAAACGAAGTATGAGGCGGCTTTAAAAGCAATTGCCAAAAATGGACTAAAAATTAGGACAAATCTTTTACGATTTAATATAAATAACGGCTTGATTTTATAAGTTATTCGTGTTAGTCTTTATTAAGAAATTGTTACATAAGTATTTCGCTTTGACATAGAACTAGGAGTTATTTGATGCGTTTAAAGAAATTTATAGCCTTGGTTGTGACGGCGGCAACAATCTTTGGAAGCTTGTCGGCGGTATATGCAGATACGATAGACGAACTGGAGGCTCAACAGGCAGAAACGCAGAGCAATCTCGATTCGGTTACCGAATATATAAACACTCTTTCGGCTGATATAAGCGCGCTTTTAAGTCAGATGAATTCCGTGGACGAGGAATTAGTCCTTACCATAGCCGGTATCGAAACGCTTGATGCCGAGATCGCGGAAAAAAAGGCTGAGCTTGAGCAGACGACCGCAGAACTTGCGGTTGCCGAGGAGGAACAAGCTGTCCAATACGAAGCGATGAAAAAGCGCATACAATACATTTATGAAAAGGGCGGGAATGCCGGTTGGGCTTCGATACTTTTTTCAAACGGAGATATTGCCGAATGGCTTAACAAGGCCGAGTATACTCAGAAGCTGTATGACTATGACAGAGAATGCCTTGAGGAGTACGCGGCTATAGTAGAAGAAGTAAACGCGCTCAAGCAGCAGCAGGAGGAAGAACAGGCTGAGCTTGAAGTTAGGCGTCAACAGCAGGAGGAGTATCAGGCTTCGCTTGAGATACAGCTTGTCAATTTGCAGGCGACTTCGGGAGATTACGAAGCGGAGCTTGCGAACGCGCAGGCTTTGGCGGCTCAGTATAATGAACTGATACAGGAACAGAATGAGCAGATAGCCATTCTTGTTGCAGAGCAGCAAAGGCAGGCTGAAGCCGAAGCAGCGGCGGCAGCCGAAGCAGCGGCGGCGGCTGAAGCAGCGGCTCAGGCAGCGGCGTCAAGTAGCTCGGCGTCAAGCGGCTCATCGTCAAGTGGCTCATCGTCAAGTGGTTCATCGTCAAGCGGTTCATCATCAAGCAGCTCGTCATCGAGCAGCTCTTCATCAGGCAGCGTGACGGGGCAGGATATCGTGAATTATGCGATGCAGTTCCTTGGCAACCCCTATGTATACGGAGGAACCAGCCTGACGGGAGGTATAGACTGTTCGGCCTTTGTTCAGCAGATATACGCGCATTTCGGCTACAGCCTTCCGCGTACCTCATATTCACAACGTTCTGTCGGGTACGAGGTGTCGTATGCAGAGGCGCAGCCCGGCGATATAATATGCTACAGCGGGCATGTTGCCATATATATAGGAAATGGTCAAATAATCCATGCGTCTAGTCCGGAGACAGGCATATGCATAGGTGAGAACGCCGCATATAGGACGATACTTACGGTTAGGCGTGTCATTGGCTGATACTTTAAATAAAAATATTATAGGCGGTCGGTATTTTGCCGGCCGCCTATTATTTTTCTGTTATTTTATATAATAGGAATAGTAACTATTTCAATTCCGTTCAGAAATATGGTATGCTACAATAGCTGATAAGTACAATTAAACGGTTTGGAGGTACATCATTATGAAAAAGAATCCCTATCCCCATATATTCCAGCCTATTACGATCCGA
>CAYXUB010000097.1:0-3513 GCA_964468385.1 uncultured Lachnospiraceae bacterium | reverse complement strand
CTCCGATAGGAGCAGGTCGGCACAGACAGCGCGGCTTGAAGAAAAAGGCGCGCTGATTTTTTATGGCCAAAAAGCGCAAAACATACCGGAAAAATGTGACGTCGTCGTATATACCGCCGCTATAAAACCCGACAACCCTGAGCTAAAGGCCGCTATATCAAGGGACATACCCTTGCTTACGAGAGCGGAGCTTTTAGGCGAGCTTATGGACAACTATCCCAAATCCATCGCGGTTGCGGGAACACACGGAAAAACAACGACTACGTCCATGCTGACGCACATACTGCTTGCCGCGGATTCAGACCCGACTGTGTCGGTCGGAGGTATCCTTCCTTCTATAGGCGGAAATATACGCGTCGGCGCCTCAGACGTTTTTATAACCGAAGCCTGCGAATATACAAACAGCTTCCTGAGCCTGCGCCCCATGCTCGGCCTCATTTTAAACGTTGAAAGCGATCATCTCGATTTCTTTGACGGTATAGAAGGTGTAAGGGCTTCTTTCAAGCGTTTTGCAAAGCTCATAAAGAATGACGGCGCACTCATAATAAACTCCGATATTGAAAATCTTTCTTTTTTTACCGATGATCTCAAATGCCGCATCGTAAGCTTTTCGCTAAAGGAAGGCGCAGATATATACGCCTCCGATATAAAATATGACGCACTTGCCCTGCCCACTTTTAGTGTTTTCGAAAACGGAAACAAACTCATGAGTTTAAGCCTAAAGGTCCCCGGGGAACACAACATATCCAATGCGCTTGCTGCCATCGCTGCCGCGCAGACTCTGGGCATAGGCTGCGAGCAAATAAAAAAGGGGCTAATGTCCTTTGAAGGTTCCGAAAGACGCTTTCAGTTTAAGGGAAGATTAAACGGTGCAGCCATAATAGACGACTATGCTCACCACCCCACGGAAATAGCAGCCACTCTTAAAGCGGCGAAACATATACCGCATAAACGTCTCATATGTGTATTTCAGTCGCATACCTATTCGCGTACAATGGCCTTTTTGGACGCTTTCGCCGAGGCTCTTAGCCTTGCCGACACAGTGATACTGGCTGAAATTTACTCGGCCAGGGAGGACAATATATACGGCGTATCCTCTTCCGACATCGCAGACAGGATAAACAAGCTCGGAACGTCTGCCTGCTATTATGAAAGCTTCAAAGAAATAGAAGACTTTTTGCGCCCCCGCCTAAAGGAAGGCGATATCTTGATCACTATGGGTGCCGGTGACGTCAACCTTATAGGAGAGCACTTGCTTGAGGAGGTGAAGTAATGCTTTCAATAGAAAACTCGGGCATTCCTTCCTTTACCTCTGTGCCCAACGCCTTCATAAAAAAATATTTTCCTGTCGCGCCCGCGACGTATATAAATCTGTTTATATACCTTCTCATGCTTTCTCAAAAAAAAGAAGAGCTTAGCGGACTCGAAAAAATCTGTCGCACGTCCGCAATGAGCGAAAGCGAGATAACCGCCGCTCTTAACTATTGGGAAAATAAGGGATTACTGGTAATTTCCCGTCACTTTGACGTCATAACGGGCATAAATCTCAATCTAAAGCCTTTATTATCCGAAGATGAGGAACACAGACTTAGCCCCTCGGAGGTCAAAACACTGGCCGAGAACAACAATGATACACAGATGTCCTTCTATATCGCAGATAAATATTTGGGGCACCCTTTAAGCAACTTTGAGATAGGTACTCTTTCGTATATCATAGACGAGCTGGATTTTTCATTTGAATTATTTGAATATCTCCTGGATTATTGCGTATCAAAAGGACATAGGAGCATACGCTACATCGAAAGAATCGCGCTTTCTTGGCATGAAAAGGGTATTCGCAGTGTCGAAGAAGCAAAGGAATATGCTTCGGAATGGTCAAAAATACATTTCAAGGTGCTAAAAGCTTTCGGTATAAGCAACCGCAACCCTACAAAAAAAGAGTGTGAATACATAGATAAATGGTATAAAACATATTGCTTCTCGCTTGATATCATATCCGAGGCCTGTCAGAAAACTCTTATGAACACAGGCAGGCAGCGCTTCGATTACGCCGACAGCATACTTAAAAAATGGCATGAGGCCGGAGTAAAAACTCTCTCCGAAATAAAGGCACTCGACAACAGCTATAAGCCGCAGTCGTCAGCCGGCACTAAAAAGCCAAATAAAAACAGTTTTCACAACTACGAACAAAGAGACGACGACATGGACGCGCTGGAACGTCGTCTGAAAAAGCAGTTTGCCGGCATAACGGAGGATAAAAATGCCCCTGACTAATTCACAATACGAGGCTGTAATGCGTGGCTTTGAGCAGCGCCGCATGAAGCACGAAAAGGATTTAAGACTAAGGCTTCAAGCCGCCTATGAGCGTTTTCCCCGCCTTGCGGAAATAGACGATGAAACCGCAAGTATTAGCCTGAAAAAAGCGAGAATTTCCTTAGGACAAAGCGGAGATACAGATTTTGATCTTAGCGATGAACTGTCCAAGTTGTCTTCCGAAAGAAAGACTTTGCTTGCTTTAGCCGGATTTAAAGATGGGAAGGCAGTCGCTGACTACGACTGTCCCCTTTGCGGTGACACCGGCATATGTGACGGGGTCGCCTGCCAATGCTTTAAGCAAGAAGAAATCCGCTATATATACGCCAATTCAAACCTTTCAGGCATTTTGGAAAAAGAAAATTTCGACAGCTTCAATCTGGATCTTTATTCCGACAAGATGATTGATCCCGACAGTGGTTTAAGCGCACGCGAGACGGCAAAGCGCGCCTATGACTACACCCGCTCCTTCGTCGAAAACTTTCCTGAAAAAAAGGACAATATATGCCTTTCGGGCAAGACAGGAGTCGGTAAAACTTTTCTTACTCATTGCATTGCAAAGGCGCTTATAGACAAGGGTTTCCCCGTACTATATCTGACGGCTTTCGAACTTTTCGGTATATTTGAGGAAAACACCTTCCGGCCTAACGAGGAAAACAGCGAAAACGCTCGCTTAGTCTTTGAATCCGAGCTTCTGATAATAGACGATTTAGGCACAGGCATTAACAACAGTTTCATCTCTTCTGCCCTGTTTCACTGCATAAACGAACGCCTGAATTCAAAGAAAAGCACAATAATATCAACTAACTTATCAATAGCGGAACTCCGTGACACCTATTCCGATAGGGTAACTTCCCGCCTAACAAGCGGTTATCAGCATATTTATCTATTAGGTGACGATATCAGGATAAAGCTTAAACTTATGAAGGGAGCATGAAATGTCACAGTCTACTGGAGATTATTTTGATTCCATGCCTTATGGAAGGCTAGGTATAATACCTCTTAAAAGCTGTATCGCGCTCGGAAACAAGGTAAACGACTATCTAATAGAATGGCGTTCCGGACGCAAACACGAATACCGCCATATTTCCGAATTCAGCGGATATGAACGCGATTCCTATATAATCAGCGCCGAGAATCCCCGCTTCGGCTCCGGAGAGGCAAAAGGACAGATAAATGAATCCGTCAGGGGAGACGACC
>CAYXUB010000096.1:0-3523 GCA_964468385.1 uncultured Lachnospiraceae bacterium | reverse complement strand
TAGACAAAGCCGCCGGTACCTTTGACGTTGTCGCGGTTATCGCCGTGGATTCGACGACATATGAGTCTGTCGAGATACCTATATGGCGTTCCAATGATCAGAGTGACATTATCTGGTATGAAGCGGAAAAACAGGCTGATGGAACTTATCTCGTTTCTGTCGACATAGCGGATCATGGATATTTGCTGGGGGCATATAGCGCGCACGTATATATATATCCCGCCTCGGGAGATGCGAAGGTTGTTGCAACCACAGTTGCGAATATCGAGGTTGAAAATCTGGTCGTAGTAAGCAGGATTAATAATGCCAGAGTCAAGATCACTGTATATGGAGCCTCTGTTAACGGAGTTGACGCTGATAGAGTGCGATTTGAAACATGGAGCCTTGAAAACGATCAAGACGATCTATACGGTTATGAGGCCGAAAAAAACGACGACGGGAGCTTTTCGGCGGTAATCTACCGTAGTAATCATAACAGCGACGGGGACTATGTTACGGACGCATATATCTTTGCCGGAGACGCAAGTACTTATGTAAGAGTAACTTATACTCTTTACGAGATCGACAGCTATGACTCATATGCCGCAAGTGTAATGCGCAATATCATCTACGCGGTAGAGACCGGAGGACAGATATACGGAAACGCGCGGTATAACGACTTTACCGCCGCGTATACGAATTCAACGACCGAGCATGCGATAACGATAGGCGCTGCCTGCTGGTACGGGACGCAGGCGAAAAATCTTTTAAATCTGATCAGAGCGGCAGATCCGGAGCTTTTCGAGGAGCTCGATACGGCGGGCATAGGAGATGATCTCGATAATATGGATTGGAGCTATTACGGCTCTACCGGAGAAGGAAGAAGCGTTTCCTTGAGCAATATTGCTGAGTATAGAGCGTACAGGACGATAACGAGCGGATCGGACAAAGCCGTCGCGATACAAAATATCATAAGTACCGAAATCGGCATATCGATACAGGACCAGCTTGTAGACGAGCAGATGGAGCAGTATGTCGAAGAAGCGATGGCGCTTGGGGTAGGCGATCTTAAGGCGATGATGTTCTGCGCGAACATCAGGCACTTAGGCGGCTACAGCGCGATGAAATGGGTAATAGAGGCGTGCATAGAGGACGGCCTTGAGCTTACGATGGAGAACTTATATAACTCCATGAGGAGCCATAACACTAACACGAACGGAGTCGGTGCTGATAAATACAACCAAAGGCACGTAAAAGTAATGGAGTGGCTCAATACCTATATAGAATAGTTTTTTGTGTTTGCCATTAAGAACGAAAAATGATATACTACGGGCGCAAAATGAGCATATGGCATTGAGAATATAGCAGAGGTCAGAAAGATGAAAACATATCTGGTTACCGGAGGCGCCGGCTTTATCGGCTCAAATTATATCCACTATATGTTTAAGAAATACGGCGATGATATCCGTATCATAAATGTTGACAAGCTCACATATGCGGGCAATCTCGAAAACCTCAAGGATATAGAAGGGCGCGGAAATTACAGATTTGTCCGCGCCGATATATGCGATTCGGACACGATAATGAAACTGTTTGAGGAAAATGATATAGACAGGGTCGTGCATTTCGCCGCCGAAAGCCATGTCGACAGGAGCATCAAAAACCCCGAGGTATTCGTAAAGACGAACGTGCTCGGGACGCTCGTTATGCTCAACGCGGCAAAAGCGGCTTGGGAGTTGCCTGACGGCAGTTTTAAGGCGGATCACAAATTTCTGCATGTATCTACGGACGAGGTCTACGGTTCGCTCGACGACGACGGGGGTTATTTCTATGAGACGACGCCCTACGACCCGCACAGTCCGTATTCCGCGAGCAAGGCGTCTTCGGACATGCTCGTGAGGGCTTATATGGACACATATAAATTTCCGGCTAACATAACGAATTGCAGCAATAATTACGGACCATATCAATTTCCGGAAAAGCTGATACCGCTGATGATAAACAACGCGCTCCAAGGGAAAGCGCTTCCGGTGTACGGAGACGGAAAAAATGTCCGCGACTGGCTCTATGTAGAGGATCATTGCAAGGGCATAGACATGGTCCAGGAGAAGGGACGGCTTTTCGAAACCTATAACATAGGCGGACACAATGAAAAACAGAATATAGAGATAGTAAATATAATCATCGATACCTTAAGGGAAATACTGCCTGAAAGCGACGAGAGAAGAGCGCTTGTCAGCAAGGATCTCATCACCTATGTCGGCGATAGAAAAGGACACGACCGCCGCTATGCCATCGCTCCCGACAAGATAAAGGCCGAGGTAGGCTGGCAGCCGGAGACGATGTTCGCGGACGGGATCAAGAAAACGATAAAATGGTATCTCGATAACGAGGACTGGATGAAGAACGTGACAAGCGGGGATTACCAGAAATATTACGAGGACATGTATAGCAACAGATAAAGGAGAAAGCATGAAGGGGATTATTTTAGCAGGGGGCGCCGGCACGAGGCTATATCCGCTGACGAAGGCGGTTTCTAAGCAGATAATGCCGGTATATGACAAGCCGATGATATACTACCCGCTGTCTACGCTTATGTATGCGGGCATAAGGGAGATACTGATCATTTCGACCCCAAGAGATCTTCCGGTATTTAAGGAGCTTTTAGGGGACGGTTCGCAGCTTGGGCTTGTGTTCGAGTACGCTATACAAGAAGAGCCGAGAGGCCTTGCCGACGCGTTTATAATAGGAGAGAAGTTTATCGGGAATGATAAGGCCGCTCTTGTGCTCGGCGACAATATATTCTACGGCAACCGTTTTTCCGATATACTGCAAAACGCGGTTGCAAGGGAAAAGGGCGCGACCATTTTCGGCTACTATGTAAAAAATCCTCAGGATTACGGAGTAGTAGAGTTCGATAAGGAAGGCAAGGCGATATCCATAGAAGAAAAACCCGAGAAGCCCAAATCGAATTATGCCGTGCCGGGGCTTTATTTCTATGACAACGACGTCGTGGAGATAGCGAAAAACGTTAAACCCTCCGCAAGGGGAGAGATTGAAATAACATCGGTCAACAACGAATATTTAAGAAGAGGGACGCTTCATGTCGAAACCTTGGGGCGTGGATTCGCTTGGCTTGATACGGGCAGCCACGATGCTCTTTTAGACGCGGCCGATTTCGTCGCAGCGTTCCAGAAGCGTCAGGGGCTTTATATTTCCTGCATCGAAGAGATAGCATATGTAATGGGCTTCATAACAAAGGAACAGCTTTTAGCCTTGGCTCAGCCGCTTTTAAAGACTGCATACGGTCAATATCTTGTAGACGTAGCCGAAGGACTATAAGCTCATTTGAGGAAAGTTGAGAAATGGGAAAGATTATTGTAGAAAGATGTGAAATAGAAGGTCTTAAGGTTATCACCCCTACCGTATTCGGAGACGCGAGAGGATATTTTATGGAAACCTATAGCCGCAGGGATTATGCCGAGGCCGGTATAGACATGGAATTCGTTCAGGACAACCAATCGTCTTCAAAAAAAGGAGTGCT
>CAYXUB010000095.1:1238-3540 GCA_964468385.1 uncultured Lachnospiraceae bacterium | reverse complement strand
TCCTTCGACATCACCACCTCTGTCACATATGTATGTTAAACCTACATAATTTTACCAATGATTTTATAAATTTGCATTGACGTGGAGAATATCAAGTTGTATTATTAAATCACCAGATAGAAAATATTATATCCATAATATGGATAATGCGATATTAAGGAGAAGATTTATATGAGCATAAGAATACAGATGCCTGTAGACGATAACATTATTAAAGATTTGCATATTTATGACATGGTAGAAATCTATGGCCCTATTTTTACAGGACGGGATGCAGTGTTACCTAAGGTTGTGGCATGTATTAAAAATGGAACGTGTGAAAAAAACGGCATATATTTGAAGGGGGTCGCCATTTTCCATACCGCAGTAAGTCCGGCTGGCATTGGCCCAACGTCAAGCAATAAAGTTGATATAGAAGGGAGTATTCCTGTTCTCTCTAAAGCTGGAGTAAAGATGCATATAGGAAAAGGAAGCTTAAAGAAAGAAACGGCGAATGCCCTTAAAGAAAATAACTCAATTTTTCTTGTGACTCCCCCTAACACGGCATTGTTGACTGCGACTATTAGAAACAAACGTGTCGTCGCATTTTCGGAAGAAGGAATGGAAGCTTTATATGAGATTGATGTAGAACGTTTCCCGGCGATAGTTGCTATAGCGCATGGTGAGTCAATTTATGATTAAGTGTTGAGCTTGATAAGTTTTATTTTTGGGGAGTGTATGTGATGTTAGAATATGAAACAATTGTAGAAAAAACAGCTGAAACGTTAAAAAAAGCGAGTACTATTTTTCGCCCAGACCAGATAGCGGCTTATAAAAACGCTATTGAAAAAGAAGATAATAATCATGCGAAATGGGTGTTAAATAACATTCTTGAAAACGCGGAAATAGCAGAAACCCACGCTTTTCCGCTGTGTGACGATACGGGAATACCACATATTTTTGTTGAGATAGGCGATGAATGCAATGTTCCTCATGGATTTTTCCGTGCCTTAGGAGACGGTGTAGCGGCCGGTCTGCGAGAGCTGCCGGGGCGTCCTATGGCTGTTCTTGGAAACGATGAGGAACGTATTAGTCAGTGTTGTGGGCTGTCGGAAGATTCAGGCGCTCTTTTGCCAGCTCCTATCCAGATAAGACGCACGCCAGGCAAAAATATTAAATTGACGGTAATGATGTACGGCGGCGGCCCTGAAATTCGGGGGAAGACGCTTCGGATTTTTCATAAGCATTCGCTGGACACGGTTGTGAATGAAATGATCGCATGGGGCAAAGAAGGCGCCAAACTTCTTGGATGCCTTCCCTGTGTGCTTGTGTTTGGCATAGGGCGTTCAAATTACGAAGCCGCTGCGCTTGCTGTTGAAGCCATGGCAAAAGGCAATTTTCTTGTGCAGTCGCCTCTTGAGCGTAGGATAACTGACTCCGTCAATGAAACTGGGTACGGCGCGTTAGGGCTTGGCGGCAAGACGACCGTTCTGGGGACTTTCGTAAAAGTCGGACCGCAGAGAGCCAGCGGTGTCCGTGTTGTATCTATGCGGCTGGGATGTTGTTTTGATCCTCGCCGTGCGGAATATATATTCCAAGCTTAAGTGCCTAATTAACTTATCGAGGAGGCTTGTGTATGAAGATATTTAAGAATGGTACTGTTGTTACTGGAGACGGAAAGACTGTTCTGGAGAAGGCCAATGTTATTGAGGTTGATGGATTAGTCGCTGATGTTAATCTGTACTATGATGAAAAGATTGAATCATATGCAGAAGAAGTAGTGGACTGCACTGGCAAGTGCGTGCTGCCTGGTATGATCAACCACCACCAGCACGGTGTCACCTTCGGCGTTATGTTCGCAAGCGGCTGCGCCAATTACGGACATGATTTTATTCTGGATCATCTAGATAGAAGTCTTTTACAGGGACATACGACGGTACTTAACGTTGATGGCTTTGCGACGATGGACGAGGTTAAGGAGACGCAAAAGTGTCATCCGATACGTATCAAGACAGCTACGACCCATGCTCCAATCAACTATCATGCTGGCGAACTTTGCGATGGTAAAGGATTCCAGCCTAAGCATAAGGCAATGACCGTTGAGAAGATGCTTGCTGACGGCGCGGTCTGCATCGGAGAAGTCGGTGGCGGGCATACACTAGGCGGCGGCGGCCAGGATTATCTTTATATCCCGCGTGCAGTGAAAGAGCTAAAGGATAAGGATATCGATTACCTTCAGGCAAGAGCTATGAAGCTTTCCGTACTTGGTCGTTACATTGAGGAATCTTATTATGACAGAGACCGTGTGGCTACGGCCTTGAAA
>CAYXUB010000095.1:0-1228 GCA_964468385.1 uncultured Lachnospiraceae bacterium | reverse complement strand
TTGAAAGAAGCTAAGCTTGATGGCTTTCTCACGCCTGAGGAGACGCGTGACATCGTTTACAAGACAACGCTTGCGTCCGTTAAGGTGGCGCTTGACGGCTATCGCGAAGCCGCAGTGCTTGCGAAACGCTGCAATGTGCCTTTGATGATACACAACGCCCCGACCTCGAAGTATATCGTACATGAAATAGCGAAGATGGGGCTCAACACTCTTATCTGCTGTCATTCGAACTATCTGTTCACAACCGAAGAGTGCGTAGAAAACGGACGTTATCTGAAGCAGTTTCCAGGCGTAATTCTCGATGCAGCGGTACATGATCCGTGGGGAGCCAAACACCTTGTCGCTACCCCGAACAATCTCTATGCGTTCTACGAAAACGACCTTATTGACATTATCTCCACCGACTTTGCGGCAGGACACAGCGACTCAATGCTTGAAGCTATTCAGCACGCTGCACTTGAGAAGAAGCTCGTCAGCCTCGCTAAGGCGGTCAGACAAGGAACTTCTCGCGTGACAGAAGTCCTTCCGCTTCTCGCCCCGAACCTTGGAGAACTCAAGAAGGGCTACACGGCGGATATAGTCGTAACGGAATATCCGCAGCTTAAGAACGTAGAGAGAGTTTACATCAGCGGTAAGCTCGTCGCAAAAGACGGCAAAGTCATTCGTTAAATTTTATTGAAAGGCAGATTTTGAGATGAAAGTCAAGAAGGTACTTTGCGCTGAAGGTCTCACCGGATTTTATATGGATGACAAAGAAGCCATAAAGGCGGGGGCCAAGTCGGACGGTTTTGTGTATAAAGGGAAGCCGGTAACGCCCGGATTCAAGAGCATACGCCAGCCTGGTGTTGCTGTATCCGTCATGTTCGTCCTCGAAGACGGACACGTTGTATATGGGGACTGCGCTGTAGCTCAGTACGCCGCAAGCGGCGGCCGTGAAGTTCCGAATACAGCCCAGTCTCTTATTAAGCTTATTGACAAATATGTCGCGCCTTACTTTGAAGACATGGATATAAAAGAATTTAAGTCAACTGCAGAAAAATTCGATCGTTATGAATTCGACGGCGAGCGTCTTCCAGCTTCTGTCCGTTACGGAGTAACCCAGGCCATTCTTGAGGCTGTTGCTTATGAGCAGAAACTCACCATGTGCGAAGTCATCCTCAACGAGTATCATCTTCCAGTCGATCTTACACCTGTGCGTATTAATGCCCAGTCCGGAGACGAGCGTTAC
>CAYXUB010000094.1:0-3617 GCA_964468385.1 uncultured Lachnospiraceae bacterium | reverse complement strand
AGCGGTGCCCTGTACCTGCAATCCGCTACAGCAGGGGTGATGCCGAACCGAGGGTCGTGACCTGCGGAGCCGCCTTTTATAAGTGGCGTTGACGTCCGGGTCTTGCGCAACATGGACTCACGAACCGTGTCAGGGCAGGAATGCAGCAGCACTAAGTGAATATCCGTGTGTGCCGCGAGGCAGCCTGGGCTGAGTTAACTGTAAAAGTAACGTCCGTGGCAGCGTCTCGAAGTAAGGCGCACGGTTTTCTACTTTATAAGCCCAAAGCTGCTGACCGGGCTATAGCGCAGCCAGAGTTTCCCGACTATATATTCTTCTTTTACCAAGCCTATATCTATGTGCCTGCTGTCCTCGCTATCGTTCCTGTTGTCCCCCAGCACAAAATATTCATCGGAGCCAAGTTCTATTTCCTCTTCAGCCAATCCCGGATTTGTTATAGTCGGAAAATCCTGCTCCTCGATATATGTCTCTCCGTCTATTATTATATGTCCATCACGTATAAGTATAGTCTCACCGGGCAGTCCTATGACACGTTTAATAATAAGGCTCTGGCTTTCATTGTCGCTGGTACGAAACGCGATCACGTCTCCCCTTTGCGGCGAAGAAAGTTTGTAGCTCAGCGTATCAAGCAAAACCTTGTCACCCGAAATAAGTGTCGGCTCCATAGAGCTTTCCGTGACCGCGACGCGCTGTCCAAAAAAATATGCGCATACAAAAGCAAGGGCGATGACCCCGACTATTTGCAGCGCCCAGATAAAGACCTTTCTGATCCTCATATGCCAGGAATACTCTCTGACGTATTTTGCGGAAATCCTAGGCATGTATTGCCTCCCGAAAATTTAGTACTTTTTAATCTCCCGCCTCAGGAAATTTCCCATCGTATAAAATCAAGGCTCCCGTTTTAAAGGAGCCTTTGCGTTTTATCTCAATTCTTTTACCTTCGCGGCTTTTCCTACTCTTTCCCTTAAATAGAACAGTTTAGCGCGCCTAACCTTGCCTCTGCGAACAATATCAACCTTCTCAACATTCGGTGAATGTATAGGCCAGGTTTTTTCGACGCCGACTCCGTTAGACGATTTACGCACCGTAAAAGTCTGCCTTGCTCCGCCGCCTTGTTTCTTTATAACAATACCCTCAAAGACCTGTATCCTCTCCCTGTTTCCTTCTTTGATCTTACCGTAAACCTTTACGGTATCGCCGACATTGAACACGGGAGGATCCGCTTTGAGCTGCTCCGCTTCGATATTTTTGATAATCTCATTCATTTTTCTTTTCTCCTTATTTCCCGGCCATCTGGGCGGCAACCTCTGCCGCAAAATCTTCGTTTTTCTTCTCGAGCCCCTCTCCTGTCTCAAAGCGCACGAAAGCCTTTATCTTTATCTTCGTGTCATTAGCCTTTTCGACCTCGGCTATATATTTGGAAACAGTCTGTTTGCCGTCCTCTGCCTTTACATAGACCTGATCCATGAGGCATATCTCTTTAAGTTCCTTATTTACACGCCCCTCTACAATGCCCTTGATGACCTTTTCCGGCTTCTTACTTTCCTTCGGGTCATTCATTATCTGGCTGAGCAGGATTCCTTTTTCATGCTCGATATACTCGGCGGAAACCTCGCTCCTATCAATATACTCCGGCTTTAAAGCGGCAATCTGCATAGCGATGTTCTTGCCCATCTCCTTGATGGCGTCGTTTACAAGGTCTGTCTCAATGTCTACCAGAACACCAATCTTTCCGCCCATATGAGTATAACCGATGATGATACCATTATCCTCGGCCATCTGCTCAAAACGGCGTATCTTCATGTTCTCTCCTATGACGGCTATCTGCGCCGCAAGCGCCTCATTTACCGTCTTGGAAGAGTCAAACTTCCAAGGCTCGGCAAGGAAAGCCTCAATGTCCTGGGCACTCGTTTCTATAGCCTGCTCGCAGACCTGAGCAACGTAAGCCTGGAAGGTATCGTTCTTAGCCACGAAATCAGTTTCGGCGTTTACCTCAACGGCAACGGCCTTCTTTGCGTCATCGGCCAGCTTGAGCATAACTATACCCTCGGCGGCTATTCTGCCCGCCTTTTTCTGCGCGGTGGCAAGTCCCTTTTCTCTAAGAAACTCAACAGCTTTGTCCATATCTCCGCCGGTCTCGGTAAGGGCCTTCTTGCAGTCCATCATACCTGCACCGGTAACTTCTCTTAACTCCTTAACCATTGCAGCCGTAACAGCCATTTATCTATCCTCCATACTTTGTCTTTATTCAGCTTCCTGCTCTTCTGCTTCCTCTATATCATCAATATCTTCGGCCGTCTCGCCCTGCTTCGCCTCGATCACGGCTTCCGCCATCTTAGATACGATGAGCTTGACCGCGCGTATGGCATCGTCGTTTCCGGGGATTACATAATCGAGATCCTCGGGGTCGCAGTTTGTGTCGCATATCCCGACCAGGGGAATGCCGAGCACATGAGCTTCCTTTATGCAAATGTGCTCCTTCTTGGGATCTACTACGAAGATAATATCCGGCAGCTTTTTCATTTCCTTTATGCCGCCGAGGTTCTTGCTAAGCTTCTCAAGCTCTTTGCGAAGCGCAATAACCTCTTTTTTGGGAAGCACTTCAAAAGTTCCGTCAGCCTCCATAGCTTCTATATCTTTAAGACGTTTAATACGGCTCTGTATCGTCTTGAAATTCGTAAGCATGCCGCCAAGCCATCTTTCGTTAACATAGAACATTCCGCAACGCTCTGCCTCTATAGCGATAGCATCTTGCGCCTGCTTCTTCGTCCCTACGAAAAGAACGGTTCCGCCCTGTGCGGTCACGTCGGCGATAGCCTTATACGCGTCGTCTATCATTCCCGTCGATTTCTGCAGATCGATGATATAGATTCCGTTCCTTTCGGAATAAATGTACGGAGCCATCTTGGGATTCCATTTCCTGGTCTGATGTCCGAAATGAACTCCGGCTTCAAGTAATTGTTTCATTGAAATTACGCTCATTTTTACTTCTCCTTTTGGTTAAATACTTCCGCGCGCTTCATCTCTCGCAGGGAACTCCGCTTAAATAAGAGCACCGTCCTGCGGATCCACGCGCGTGTTTTTTCACAAGCGAATGCATTATATCACATAGATAAGAGTGCTTACAAGCACTTTTAGTAATAAAAAAGTGTGCGCACCAACGCACACCCGCGCAAATAGCGGTCCCATCTTGCCCTGATCGGGCAAGAAGTATCCCTCGCCTGCGGCTCAGTCAATAATTTCCCTACACTACCGTAACTGTCAAACTCGCCTGATTGGACATGTTCCCATCAGTATCTATAACATAAAATAATACCTCGTACACCCCCGGGGTCGAGGTATTCACATCTCCCGATACCTGTATCCTCGTAAAAAGAAGATCTCGAGAATCCGAATCATCTTCGATGTCCTCAACATAGGAAAGCGCCTGAAAAGTGCTTCCCGCCTCTATAGTAACCGCGTACTGAGTCAGATACATTCTCGGAGCCGAAGCGGAAAGCGTTGCAATCGCTTCATCATTCTCTTGCCGCCCGAGCTCATTAGCATCAACTTCTTCCTCTGATAAATCAGATGTATCGGAAGTAGACGCGTCGGCCGTTTCCTCTTCGGAAATCTCT
>CAYXUB010000093.1:0-3649 GCA_964468385.1 uncultured Lachnospiraceae bacterium | reverse complement strand
TTTGATCTCGTACGTTTTATGCCCTCTGCATTTGCGGAGGGTTTTATTTACACAGGCGCTTCCCTGTTTAATACCCCTTAACCGCGTTCAGCGATTCATCATCATCTATCCAATCCTGCACCTTTACCACACGGAACTCGTCCTTCGTATCGCGTATATACACCTTTTCGATTCCGGCATTTATGATCATGCGCTTGCACATCGAACAGCTGCTCGCGTTTTGAACATATTCCCCGCTCGAAACCTCGATCCCAACGAGATAAAGCGAGCTGCCGAGCATTTCGCCCCGCGACGCGCTTATTATCGCATTTGCTTCGGCATGGACGCTTCGGCAAAGCTCATATCTTTCGCCCCTTGGCACCTTCATCTTCTGCCTGATGCAAAATCCCATGTCCGAGCAGTTCTGCCTGCCTCTTGGCGCCCCGACATAACCCGTCGAGATAACCTCGTCATTTTTCACTATGACCGCTCCGTAATTTCTTCTCAGGCAAGTCCCGCGTCTTGAGACCACCTCTGCTAAATCCAGATAATAATTGATCTTATCGCGTCTTATCATCACGCTTCTTCCCTCTATAACTCTACAATAAATTCACTGCCTTTGCCCAAAACGCTTTTAGCATAAACCCTGCCCTTATGCGCTTCTACGATCCATTTTACCATAGAAAGACCCAATCCCGCATTACCTTCTTCTTTCGCGCTTCTCGAAGGATCCACCTGATAAAATCTCTCCCATATGCGCGCAAGGTTTTCCTGTCCTATACCTATGCCATCGTCACGTATGCTCGCGCATATCTTCTGCCCTTCACGCCTTAGGCTTATCCATATATGTCCGTTTTCCCTGCCGTATACTATAGCGTTTTCGATAATGTTTATAAAAGCTCTCATAAGTAAGGTAGCGTCGGCATCTATATAAATATCCGAAGCAATGTCAGTATTTATCGTGATATTCTTGGATTTAGCCCTAAGCTCCTCTTCCTCGGCTATCATCTCTAACAGCTCGCTTAAGTTCACTCTCTCTTTTTTAAGATTTATCTTGCCCGCGTCGGCTCTCGAAAGCATGAGCAGCTGCGATATCATATCTGACATTTTCTTAGCCTGCGCTAAGATAACTTTTAGATTCTCTTTTCGCTCTTCCTCGGATATATCCGCGGTCAGCGCGTATTCTGCCTGAGAATATATGACCGCCACCGGGGTTCGCAGCTCATGGGAAGCGTCCGAGGTGAATTGCTTTTCCCTCTTAAAAGAGCTCTCTATCCTATCGAGCATATTATCAAAGGTGTAGGCGAGCTGATATATTTCGTCGTTTCCGCCCTTAAGGCCTATGCGTCTTGAGAGGTCATTACTGTTCGCTATCTCCTCGGCGGTATCACGTATGGTCGAAACAGGTCTGAAAGCCCTTTTTGTTATAAAATATCCCGTTATTGCTATAAGTACGACAAAAAGCGGAAAGAATATTCCCGCAAGATTTAAGATAACAGAAAGTCCCGAATCGGCGTATGTGCGCGAGACTATCCCTCTTATCCATATGCCTGAGCTCTGTACCCCGTCATCGTTATATAGCTGATAGCTGTCAAGACAGAGCCATTCGTTAGACCCGACCGTAAAGCTTTGTATATTGCCGTCAGAAAAATCCGGCGTCTCCGACACGGAAACGGACGAGGGGAGGGTTCCGAATATATTATATCCCGCAGAGTCGTATATTATAATATACACTCCGTCCTCATACATTGAAATATCATCGAACTCAAAGCCGTCCTCATGGTCGAAATCTATCTCTTCTATTGTCTCGCTTACCGTCTCTTGCAGCCTTACGCTGACAGATGAATCTATCTGCCTGCCTCCAACCGCGAATATAACGACAAGCACAATCACGGTCAGCAGAGACATCAGCAGTGTATACCAAAGCGTGACCCTGGCTTTTATTGAAAGTCTATTCATATCTTTATTCTTTCAGCACGTAACCCGTGCCCCTGACGGTGTGTATGAGCTTAGGCTCGAAACCCTCGTCTATCTTCTTTCTGAGATAACGTATGTATACGTTTATGACGTTCGAGCCGCCTTCATAGTCATAATTCCAAATGTGCTGCTCTATCTTTTCCCGCGTCAGCACTATTCCTGCATTGCGGACCATATATTCAAGTATGGAAAATTCCTTTCCCATAAGGGCAATCTCTTTTCCGCCCCTTGTGACTGTGTGTTTCTTAGTATCCACTATCAAGTCAGCAACCGTAAGTATATGTCCCGTTTCATCGGATACTCTCCGAATAAGCACCCTTATCCTTGCGAGAAGCTCGTCAAGCGCGAAAGGCTTGACAAGATAGTCGTCCGCGCCGCTGTCAAGGCCTAGCACCCTATCCTCGATACTGTCCCTCGCGGTGAGGAACAGTATCGGAACCTTGTTCTTCCTATTTCTCAACTGCTTTACGACCTCAAGACCGTTCATCTTAGGCATCATTATGTCTAAAATGATGGCGTCATACTCGGCGGATAAGGCATATTCAAGCGCGCTTTCGCCGTCAAAGCAGGCATCGACAGAATATCTCTCGTCTGTGAGTTTCTTTACAATTATATCGTTGAGATGTTTTTCATCCTCTGCCACTAAAATACGCATCGTCATCTCCAATTAAATCAAGGCATATTTCCGTTTCAGTCAAAACGCTCTTTCTCCCAGCTTAAGAAGCTGCCGGTCGCCGCGTCTATCTCGAATTCATATTCATATCCGTTATAGAAAATGCTTCCCTCATATATCGTCCTGCCGTCGTCGTGATCCCTCTTTATATATATGTCTGACTCGTCCGCTCCCGAAACCCTCTCAAGGGCAAGCGCCTTCGCCTCTTCTATCGTTATCGCGGCAGATGACGTTCCCTGCTGATTATAAAAACCATGTTCTATCTCGCTGTCCATTTCAAGTATAGTCCCGCTTACAGCATGGATCTCATAGTCATATTCAACGCCATTAGCATAGAATTCAACGTTATAAAGCCGGATACCGTGATCATATTCGAGATATACATGTATGAAATCCACCTCATCTTCTGAAATCCCCGCGTCGCTGAGTGCAATGCTCTTCGCCTCGCTGTCGCTTATTATCGTTTCGCTGCTACTGTTGGAATTCGCGCCGGTGTTTGTATTGTTATTTGTCGAAGCAGAGTTCATCGAATCCGTGTAACCGGAGCTTAGCGATGTTTCCGTTTCTTCACTTTGTAAGCTTGTCTCAGACTCTTCCGAAGCGCTGCTTGCCGAAGACTCATCAACCGGTCTTGTGGCAGTGCTTGTATCTGTTGACGCGTTTGAAGATGAAGGCCGAGTGGCCATGGTAGCGGTGCAGCCCCAAAGCGTAGCAGCTGCGGCAGAAATCAATATAATAGAAATAATCCTCTTTTTCATAACAAATATCCTCCATTTGCTCTTTTCTTTATTTTATGAGCAGATGATAATGCCGCAAGATTAAAGGAAGATTAAACAGGAAAAAATTTTAAACAGAACATGAAATTGCCTATAACATAGCCAAGATTTACTCTCCATTATTTTATACATATTCACGATTTAAGACAAGAAAAAACCACCGATCGAAGTCGGTGGTTTTTTTGCCTCTATCGAAAGCGCCAAAACCAACACAAAGAATATACTGATTTTACTTTTCATAAGA
>CAYXUB010000092.1:0-3660 GCA_964468385.1 uncultured Lachnospiraceae bacterium | reverse complement strand
TCGTAGAGGGCAGCTTATCCGCAAGCGAGGTATTCAACGCACTTATTTTAAGGAATGAAACGGTAGTTAATTCAACTTCCGACGGATATGTCAACTACTATGTAGAAGACGGGTCAAAGGTAGCTAAATCCGATCTTATCTGTAGTGTTACAACGGAGCAGCAGCCGCAGTCAAGCAGCGAACTTAGCGAAAGCGATCTGGAGGACCTAAGGGCGCTTGCCGCCAAAGCGGCAGGCAGCTTTGATTCCACCGATTATCAGGGACTGTACGAGCTCAAGTACAGTATAACAAATATAATGTGGAACACCTCGGCCATAGCTTCATCTTCGGGTAACTTTTATACATCTTCAGAAGATGGGATCGTATCCATGATTATCGACGGATATGAAGATATAACGGAAGATGAACTTACGGCAGACCTTGGAAGGGACACCGTATACAGCGCGGTACGATACCGAAGCCAGGACAGCGTTCAGGCCGGAGAAGACCTTTATAAAATAATTAGCGGGGAAGAATGGTACATAATATTCACCATTACGAATGAGCAGCTTGCAAGGCTGGGCGCACTTTCCGAGGTGGAGATAAAGTTTATCACCGACAACCGCACCGAAGTCGGGGAGTTTTCTTCTTTCGAGAACGACGGACAGAAATATGGCAAGGTAACTTTGGAAAGCGGCCTTATCAGATATGTCGATAAAAGATTCGTAGACATAGAGATTGCGAACAGTTCGGTTACAGGGCTTAAAATCCCCGTGTCGGCAATAGTAAGCAAAGATTTTTATACGATACCCGAGTCTTATCTGGCGTATGGAGGGGATGACTTAAGCGAAGCGGGTTTTGTACGACAGATAACGAACGAGGACGGCTCTACCGATACCGAGTTTGTAACTGCCACCCTCTATTACAAATCAGAGGCCGAGGATGAAGATGACGAGGCGCTCTATTATATAGATACAGACGTATTTGAAGAAGGCGATGTCCTCGTGGGCGCAAATGCGGGAGATAAATTCACCGTAGGGCAGACGGATGCGCTTAAAGGGGTATATAGTATAAACAGAGGGTACACCATATTCAGACAGATCGTGATCTTAGATCAAAATACCGAATACTGTATAGTTGAGACGGGAACCACTTACGGCTTGTCGCTCTATGATTTTATAGTGGCGGACGGGAGCGCGGTAGAAGAAAATCAGGTTGTGACATGAAGCGGCGCGGAGGCAAAATGCTTAAAGAAAACTACCAAGAAGTGCTTAAGAATATTCAAACGGCTTGTGAAAAATCGGGACGCAGCGTTTCAGATGTGACATTGATCGCTGTGAGTAAAACAAAACCCGCCTCCAGTATTGAGGAGCTGTACGGAGAAGGACATAGGCATTTCGGTGAAAACAAGGTTCAGGAACTGCTGCAAAAAGAGGAGCAGCTGCCGAAAGATATAAACTGGCATCTCATTGGGCACCTTCAGACGAACAAAGTAAAATATATAGTCGATAAAGTAAGTATGATACATTCGGTCGACTCTTTAAAGCTGGCCGAGGTGATCAGCAAGGAGGCCGTCAAGCGCGCAACAGGCGTGGATGTTTTAATAGAGGTGAACGTGGCGGGGGAAGAAAGCAAATTCGGAGTCCAGCCGCAAGAGGCACTGTCTCTTATCGAGAAGGTTTCCGTTCTGCCAAATATTCACGTTTGCGGACTGATGACGATCGCGCCATTTGTCACAAAGCCGGAAGAGAATAGGTGGGTTTTTCGGACATTAAAGCAATTAAGTGTTGACATTGCGAAAAAAAACATTGATAATGCTGGTATGGTCGCGCTGAGTATGGGGATGACTAACGATTATGCGGTTGCGATAGAAGAAGGCGCTACTCACGTTAGGATTGGCACGGCTATATTTGGGGAGCGAAATTATAGTTATCTGTGATATGGAAAAGGGGAGAAATTATATGGGTGTATTCAACAGGTTTATCAATGCCATACGTGTGAACGACGATGAGTACGATGAGGACGACTTTTACGAAGAGGAGGAGGACGGAGCGTTAGATTTTGAGGAAGATAAGCCAAAAAAAGGTTTCTTCAGCCGACTGCTGAAACATGACGAAGACGACGATGACGATGACGACGATTACGGATATAGCGAGCGGGCTTCGAAGGGGGGAAGCGCTTATTCCTCTGAACCGCATAGAAATGTTTCAACATCCAGCAGGGTCACGCCCATGCAAAAAAGGGCGAACAAGAGCATGGAGGTTCGGGTCGTAAAACCGGGCAACATGGAAGAGACGCGAACAATAGCAGATGTTCTTCTTGCCAATGGCACTGTTGTTCTGAATCTGGAAAGTCTGGATGTCGAAGTTGCTCAGCGCGTTATTGATTTTTCTTCCGGAGCGTGTTATACGCTCAGCGGTTCGCTCCAGCAGGTGTCCAGTTATATATTCATATTGACGCCGCATAATATAAGCATTTCGGGCGACATTACGGACATACTAAACGGTTCTTCGGTTCCTACAATGAGAGATAATCTTTGATTTTAAAAGAGCGTCAGTGCGAGCTGATGCTCTTTATTATCGTAACGCGGAGGTCTATCTTGGAATTATCGGGCAAGACAAGCTCAGGGAAATTTTATGTTTCCATAATCATTGGGATCATAATTCTGCTGACATTTGACATGGTAACTAAATATCTGGCGGTAATTTATTTGAAAGATACGGCGGGGATCACACTGATAGACGGGGTGCTCCGCCTTACCTATCTCGAAAATGCGGGTGCCGCGTTTGGACTGTTCCAAGGGATGCAGTCCGTATTCATTCTTCTTACCATAGCCTTTTTGATTGCGGTCGTATGGTTCTTCAAAAAAACTCCTAAGACAAGACGCTATGCGCCGTTGAATGCGTGCCTCGTTTTTTTGGTCGCGGGAGCAATAGGAAATTTCATCGACAGGGCAAAGCAGCAATATGTGGTGGATTTCATATATTTTGAGTTCATAGATTTCCCTGTTTTTAATGTCGCCGATATTTATGTAACCATATCGGTCGTTGTGCTGATTGTGCTGATGTTATTTCACTATAAAGAAGGGGAATTCGAGTTCCTTTCTTCGCAGAAAAGCGAAAGTAAAGAAAATGAATAGTATTTTCTTTGAGGTATCGGGCGAAGATGCGGGCAAGCGTATAGACGTTTTTTTATCGGAAAAGCTAAACGAGTTTTCCAGATCATATATACAAAAATGCCTCAAGGACGAGCTGATTAAGGTTAACGAAAAAAGTGCCTCGCCCAACTATAAACTTAAAAAGTCAGACGGGATTTGCTTCGCTCGCCCTCAAAAAGAAGAGCTTGCGGCCTTGCCGCAGAACATCCCTCTCGAGATATTATATGAGGACGACGATCTGCTCGTGGTGAACAAGCCAAAGGGGATGGTCGTGCACCCCGCGGCGGGGCATAGCGAGGGAACGCTTGTAAACGCGCTCCTGTATCACTGTGAGGGCAGGCTTTCAGGAATAAACGGTGTTTTGCGCCCGGGAATCGTCCACCGCATCGATAAGGACACCACCGGAGCCTTGCTGGTGTGTAAAAGTGACGCGGCGCATAAATCCCTGGCGGAGCAGCTGGCGGTGCATAGCATAAACAGGAAGTACAGGGCGATCGTCAGCGGGACGTTGCACAAAGATGAGT
>CAYXUB010000091.1:0-3792 GCA_964468385.1 uncultured Lachnospiraceae bacterium | reverse complement strand
GCGCCGCTTACAACGGCAAACAAAACAAGGAGCAGCCCTATAGCGATTTTGCGAACTAAAGTGGATTTGAACATATCTATTTTAGCCTCCTTTTTAATATGTTTCTGGATTGTTCATAAATAATATATTAAAGCCGGCCACAATGCAACTTATATTAGCGTATGTTAAAGGGGAGGCCGAGTTCGAGCGCTCCCCTCCCCCCTATGCTCAATAAAAGGGCTGCCGTACTGAAACGGCAGCCCTTTTACTTTAGTGGATCATAATTTTATCGGATTATGATGAGGTACTATTATGAAAATCAGTTTCACCCTTATCTTCTATATCAAGCGCTTCATCAGGTTTTTCCTCAACTTCATGAAGCCTATGTATATATTTACTATTAGTGCTTGAAGATATCGCCGCAGCTTTTACATAACGCTGCACATTGACTTGGCTTTCATTGACGGGAGTGATGGTCCCCGCCCCGGCAATACAGCCGCCGGGACAACCCATACCTTCAATAAGATATCCGTTATATTTCCCTGCTCGTGCTTTATGAAGTATCTTGCGACATTCCTTAAGCCCATCTCCGTATTCTGTAAGCACTTCCCTATCCGGCTCGATATGCTTTATGGCGTCAACAACAGCGTTTGTAACGCCCCTTCCTGCCGCAAAGCCTCTGCCCATAGCGCTGCCGTCTTTCATATCGAGCGCTTCATCTTCGTCGATATTATTTAAGTCAACATTTTTTGCATCGAACATGCCCATAACCTCTTCAAAGGTCAGGACAAAATCCACATCTGACCTAACGCTTTTACGATTCGCCTCAAGCTTTTTAGCTGAACAAGGCCCGATAAAACAGATCATCGCATCTGGATTATCCTTTTTGATCATCCTGGCCGATAGCACCATAGGAGTAAGCGCCATCGAAATACACTCTTTGAATTCAGGGAAAAATTTTTTTGCCATCATGCTCCACGCAGGGCAACACGATGTTCCCATGAAAGGTATCTTTTCTGGGACATTGTCGAGAAAATCATGCGCCTCCGCTACCGAACACAGGTCGGCGCCAACTGCAACCTCTACAACATCTTCAAATCCTATCTCTTTTAACGCTTTTTTCAGTCTTGACGGAGAAACCTTTTTTCCGAACTGACCTATAAAAGACGGCGCAACGCAGGCAATTACCCTGTGTCGGCGTTTCATAGCGATTATAAGCTGAAATATCTGGCTTTTATCGGCTATGGCTCCGAACGGGCAGTTCACTATACACATACCGCAGGAAACGCATTTGTCATAGTTTATTTTTGCTCGTCCAAGCTCATCAGAAATTATCGCGTCGGTTCCGCAAGCCTCGGCACACGGACGTTCTATCTTTGAAATTGCGTGATACGGACATTGACTGAAACACTTACCGCATTTGATGCATTTTTTCTCGTCAATATGGCAGCGCTTATTTTCGTCGAGAAATATCGCGTCCTTTGGACATATATTGAGACAGGGATGAGATATGCAACCCTGACAACTATCTGTAATCCTTATCTGTTTAGTAGGGCATGCATTGCATGCATAAGGAATTACATTAACAAGGGGATTTCTAAAATATTTCTGATCGGTTGCAGCCCCTCGTATCATGCTGCTTATCGGTTTTCTCGGGTTGAGTTCCATTCCTAATGCCAGTTGTACTCTTGCGGATATGATAGCCCTTTCCAAAAAAACGTCTGCTCTATGCTGAGCCTTTTCGCCCGGTATTATTTTGTATGGTATTTCGTCCACATTGCCGTAATCGTCACTCTCGTAAGCCAGCTTCGCAACTTCCGTGAACACGGAGCGGCGTATGTTGTCGACTGCACTATGTACTCCTCGCATTATTGCTCCTGAATGTTTTATTTGAATTTCTTATAGTCACTATAACTTAGATAAACTCAAGCGCAAGCCTGTAAAACAAAGGATCGTCCATGGCCTCTTTTGCGGTCTCATATCCGGCAAAAAAACCGAACAAGCTCTCTTTATCCAGCTTGAATCCATCTGTCCTATATTGATTTGCAATAACATATGAGTTTTGAACGGAAAGGCACTCCATATTCATACGAAATTTCTCAAACATCCGACAGGACGTTAATCTGGACTCAGTAATCAAAACACAAGCGTCCGAAATTGATATCATAGTTTGTGCTTTTTTATCAAAAGCACTTCCGATGTCCAGTATTACAAAAGAAAAATCACACTTTTCTTTAAGAAGATTGATCAAATCAAAGAGCTGTTCCGAACCAATGCAAAGCTCGGTAAGCGATTTCTCGAAGGGAAGTATACAAGAAATTTCATCATCTTGATAGAGATTTTTAAGCACGGACCAATAAGTGTCATCTGATATTTCCTGCAGCCTTAGAGCAAGCTCAGTATCGGCGTTCTGTCTGGTTTCGAGAAAAATACTAAAGGACTGCAAATCATCACAACCTATTACAACGACGGCCTCCCCAAGCTTTTTCAGTTTTCTCGCAAGCGCAAGAGAAACCAAGCTTTTCCCGCAGCCCCCGATAGGCGAATAAACGGAAATAACTTTTGGAAGAGGTTTCTCATTCAAAATATCAGGTTCGCGGAATTCCTCCTGCTCTCCTTCACTTTCTAGACTTTTTTCAACAAATGAGAAAATCTCTTCTTTAGATCTGTATTTAAGAATATTAAAAGCAGCAGATCCCTG
Organism: uncultured Lachnospiraceae bacterium; assembly: GCA_964468385.1. GTDB lineage: Bacteria > Bacillota > Clostridia > Lachnospirales > Lachnospiraceae > Alectryocaccobium. The sequence continues at coordinate 1,112 of CAYXUB010000091.1, read as the reverse complement.
TGAGGCTACGCTGTGCTTTTCGTTTATGAACATTATATGAGAGATATTATGCTCCTTTAAATAAACCCCATAAAACTCCTTGGCTATGATCAGAACATCAATATCGCGATGGATCCTGAAAAATTTTTCAAGAGCCCCAATCTCCGTTATAATCTGAATCATAGCCCTATTTCTAAACGAAAAAACGAAATCTTCCTCATAGCTTTTAATGTGTTCTACATCAGGATCAGCGATGACTATGAGCTTTTGAGCTTCCATAAAGGAGCCTCCTATTCAACATTAAACGTATATTCACCAAATTTTAAAATACTTCCGCTTCCAAAAGGAACACTTATGTGCCCATGCAAGCGCACATCATTCAAAAAGGTCCCGCTCTCCGTTCCAAGATCTTCAATATAGAAGTTTATACCATTCCACCCAATCAATGCATGTGCCGGCTCCACTCCGTAAAGAGCTATAACCCCATCGGCGCCTTCATCAGACCCGATAATAAAATCCTTATGCCTTATATTAAACTCAAGCGATTCGGGAGTATTTATACTCCTTAAAACAAGAAACTTAGAATCTTCGGGGCCCTGACGATCTATAGCATTCTTAAGCTCGTCTAAATTATCCATTTCCTTTTCACGCTGAGCCTCGATCTGACGGCAAACAACATCACCATATTCATTCCTGCTAAAAATATCATTCAGAACAGAATAGAGTCTTTTAAGATATATACGGCTTTCAATAACCTCAATGGGAATAACGGCCGGAAGACAAATAAGATAAACCTGGTAATCATCGTCAATATATATACTATCCAGATCCCAAACTATATTTTCAGCCGAAAGCTCCATTTGCTCCTCAACCGCTATGACAAAATCGATTATATCCTTACATATACTTCGCAGATTTTCGAGAGAAATCTCGTCCACAGTCTCGCTTAAAGGATTTAAGCCACTGTCAAAATATACGAGTTGTATCATATCATTCCAACGAACCCATCGACATGACAAAAATCCGGGTAAGCTTTCATTCTCCAGAAAGCTCAGAGCGTTCATGTCAAGAAGCTCTTTGGATTTAAAGAAAAACTCACGCATATTCCTTTCACCCTCATTAAGATCTGTTTT
>CAYXUB010000090.1:0-3893 GCA_964468385.1 uncultured Lachnospiraceae bacterium | reverse complement strand
TCAAAACATAATATTGTTTGGCAATCTGTAAAATATTTGTAATAAATTTCCTTCTGTGTTTCGCTGCGTGCAAGCCGCTTTTATAAAATATAGACAGTCACAATTCTAGGTGTTATAATAGAACGACGTGAAAATAGTGGAAATAATGAATTAAATATATATTTCTAGGAGGGAAAAGCAATAATGGCAAGAAAAATGAAAACAATGGATGGCAACCATGCCGCCGCACATGCTTCGTACGCATTTACCGATGTGGCGGCTATCTATCCGATCACGCCTTCTTCACCCATGGCTGAAGCGACCGACGAGTGGGCTACCCAAGGTCGAAAAAATATGTTTGGGCATGAGGTGCAGATAACGGAAATGCAGTCTGAAGCCGGCGCGGCAGGAGCTGTTCACGGCTCGCTTGTAGCAGGTGCACTTACAACTACTTATACGGCCTCTCAGGGACTTCTTCTTATGATCCCAAACCTTTATAAAGTAGCGGGAGAGCATCTTCCGGGCGTATTTCATGTTTCTGCCCGTGCGCTTTCTTCTCACGCTCTCAGCATATTTGGCGACCATTCAGACATATACGCCTGTCGTCAGACAGGTTGCGCTATGCTCTGTGAATCTTCGGTTCAAGAGGTCATGGATCTTACGCCCGTAGCTCACTGCGCAGCACTTGAAGGAGAGCTGCCTTTTATAAATTTCTTTGACGGTTTTAGGACTTCACATGAGCTCCAGAAGATTGAGACATGGGATTATGAGGAGCTGAAAAAGATTACTCCTTTTGATGCGATTGCCAAATTCCGCAAAAAAGCGCTTAATCCAAATCATGCCTGCGAGATGGGCTCTGCTCAGAACCCCGATATCTTCTTCCAGGTAAGGGAGACGGTGAACAAGTCATATAAGGATTTCCCGGATATAGTCCAGAAATACATGGATAAGGTCAATGCCATGATAGGAACGGATTATAAGCTGTTCAACTATTACGGTGCTCCCGATGCAGAGCATATCATAATAGCGATGGGCTCTGTTTGCGAGACGATAGAAGAGACCATAGACTATCTGATGGCGGCCGGAAAGAAGGTCGGAGTTGTAAAGGTACGTCTCTATCGTCCTTTCGTAGCCGAAAAGCTTATCGAAGCGATACCTGATACTGTTAAGCAGATATCCGTATTAGACCGTACAAAGGAGCCCGGTTCGATAGGCGAACCCCTTTATCTCGATGTTGTTGCGGCCCTTAAGTCATCGGGCAATGATAAATTTAAGGATGTTCCCGTGTTTACAGGAAGATACGGACTCGGTTCAAACGACACGACGCCTTCTCAGATCGTAGCCGTTTTTGAAAACAAGGATAAGAAGGAATTTACTATAGGTATCATCGACGATGTCACCAATCTTTCCCTTGACGAGAAAGAGCATATAGTGACGACGCCTGAGGGTACTATCAGCTGCAAGTTCTGGGGACTTGGAGCCGACGGTACAGTAGGAGCAAACAAGAACTCCATAAAGATAATAGGCGACAATACAGACATGTATGCGCAGGCGTATTTCGATTACGACTCGAAGAAGTCGGGCGGTATAACCATGTCCCATCTGCGTTTCGGACATAAGCCGATCAAATCCACCTACCTCATACATAAGGCGAATTTTGTAGCCTGTCACAATCCGTCCTATGTTACTAAATACAACATGGTGCAGGAGCTTGTGGACGGAGGAACTTTCCTTCTCAACTGTTCTTGGGATCTGGAGGGGCTTGAGAAGCATCTTCCCGGCGCCGTTAAGAAATTCATCGCCGACCATAATATACATTTCTATACTATAGACGGCGTCAAGATCGGTATCGAGACGGGAATGGGATCGACGCGTATTAACACTATACTCCAGTCCGCTTTCTTTAAGCTTGCGAATATCATTCCGCAGGATAAGGCCAATGAGCTTATGAAGGCTGCGGCAAAGGCTACTTACGGACGTAAAGGAGATGATGTGGTTGCAAAGAACTGGGCGGCCATTGACGCGGGCGCGGAGCGTATCGTAAAGGTGGACGTGCCCGAGAGTTGGAAAAACTGCGATGCTAATGAGGGCATAACTTATACCCACACGGATAAGGGTAATGAAAAGCTTGTCAGCTTCGTAAACGAAATACAGTCCAAGGTAAACGCGCAGGAAGGAAACAATATCCCTGTTTCCAAGTTTATGGAGTATATGAATGGCAGCACACCGTCCGGTTCTTCTGCGTATGAGAAGCGCGGCATAGCTGTATCCGTACCGGTTTGGCAGTCCGATAAATGCATACAGTGTAACCGCTGCGCATATGTCTGCCCCCATGCCGCTATCCGTCCGGTTGCCATATCTCCGGCAGAGCTTGAAGCTTCGCCCGTAGAGATAACTGCGGTTCCGATGAAACCGCCCGTAGGCGAATATAAATTCACGATCAGTATATCTACCTATGACTGTACCGGCTGCGGTTCCTGTGTGAACGTATGTCCGGCCAAGGAGAAGGCCATCGTACTGACCCCGTTTGAAGATGCCATTCCTCAGCAGGCACAGTTTGACTATACCGTAACGCTTGATGACAAGAAAGAAGTTATAGAAAAATTCAAAGAAACGACAGTCAAGGGCAGTCAGTTCAAAAAGCCGCTCTTAGAGTTCTCGGGTGCTTGCGCCGGCTGTGGAGAAACGCCTTACGCAAAGCTGATCACCCAGCTTTTCGGAGACCGTATGTATATTGCGAATGCGACGGGCTGTTCCTCGATATGGGGCAACTCCTCGCCGTCAACTCCATATACGACGAACAAGCAGGGCAGAGGACCTGCATGGAATAATTCTCTTTTTGAGGATGCTGCCGAATTCGGCTATGGTATGTTGCTTGCGCAGAACTCTATGCGCGACGGATTAAGAGAGAAGGTTGAAAATGTTGTTGCCTCCGACTCGGCTCCCGAAGAGATAAAGGAAGCAGGAAAAGAATGGTTGGAGACTTTCGGAATCGGCATTTTGAACGGAACTGCTTCGGATAAGCTCATTGAGGCTATCGAAAAACAAGATAAGAAATGCGAGGATTGTGAATATATCCTCGAAAACAAAGATTTCCTCTCGAAGAAATCTCAGTGGGTATTCGGCGGCGACGGCTGGGGCTATGATATAGGCTTCGGCGGAGTCGATCATGTCATGGCAAGTGGAAAAGACATAAATATAATGGTATTCGACACCGAGGTATACTCAAATACGGGTGGACAGGCCTCAAAGGCGACCCCGACCGGTGCGATAGCTCAATTTGTCGCCGGAGGAAAAGATGTTAAAAAGAAGGATCTTGCTTCAATAGCAATGAGCTATGGTTATGTATATGTTGCTCAGATTTCGATGGGTGCCGACTTTAATCAGACCATCAAAGCTCTTGCCGAGGCGGAAGCATACCCTGGTCCTTCACTTATAATCGCCTATGCTCCGTGTATCAACCACGGAATCAAGAAGGGCATGGGTAAGTCACAGACAGAAGAAGAGCTTGCCGTAAAGGCGGGATATTGGCATAACTTCAGGTTCAACCCTGCGCTTAAGGAGGAAGGAAAATCGGCGTTCACACTCGATTCCAAGGCTCCCACAAATTCCTATCAGGAATTCCTTGACGGGGAGGTTCGTTACAATTCACTTAAGCGTGCTAATCCTGCAAAGGCAGAGAAGCTGTTTGCAAAGGCGGAAAAAGAGGCGAAGGAGAGATACGAATATCTCACAAAACTTGTTACTCTTTACGGATCGGAGCAATAAGAAGAACGCTTGTAGCGATGCAAACAAAGAGCATCGCAGCCATATGCTTTTAAACAAAAACACGGCTTCGGGAATTTTTCCGAAGCCGTGTTTTAAATAGTCTACACGAAAATAAAAAATCACCCCGAAGCAATGGCCGGTGCTGA
>CAYXUB010000089.1:0-3909 GCA_964468385.1 uncultured Lachnospiraceae bacterium | reverse complement strand
TAGCTATCAATGGTTTTGGACGTATAGGAAGACTTGCTTTCAGGCAGATGTTCGGCGCGGAGGGATACGAAGTCGTTGCGATAAACGATCTCACTTCCCCCAAGATGCTCGCTCATCTTCTCAAATATGATTCGTCACAAGGAAAATATGATCTTTGCGATACGGTTTCATCTGATGAAGAGGCCGGGACGATTACCGTAGACGGAAAGACGATCAAGATTTACAAGGAGGCCGATGCTTCAAACCTTCCTTGGGGAGAGCTCAAGGTAGACGTTGTTCTTGAGTGTACAGGTTTTTATACATCTAAGGCTAAAGCAGAAGCTCATATAAAGGCAGGTGCGAGGAAAGTAGTTATTTCCGCCCCCGCGGGCAACGATCTTCCGACCATTGTTTACAACGTAAACCATACTGCCTTAAAGCCGGAAGACACTGTTATTTCTGCGGCTTCCTGCACGACAAACTGCTTGGCTCCGATGACAAAGGCTCTCAACGATCTGGTACCGATCAAATCCGGAATCATGTGCACGATCCACGCTTACACAGGCGATCAGATGACGCTTGACGGGCCGCAGAGGAAGGGCGACCTCAGAAGGTCCCGCGCCGCGGCGTTAAACATAGTTCCAAACAGTACGGGCGCTGCAAAGGCCATTGGTCTTGTAATCCCCGAACTTAACGGCAAGCTTATCGGTGCTGCTCAGCGTGTGCCTACTCCTACGGGTTCGACTACTATCCTTACAGCCGTAGTTGACGGTACAGTTACAGCTGATCAGATCAATGCAGCTATGAAAGCGGCTTCAAACGAATCCTTCGGTTACAACACCGACGAAATCGTTTCCTCTGATGTAATAGGAATGACTTATGGTTCGCTTTTTGACGCTACTCAGACCATGGTTATGCCGCTCGACAACGGAACCTGTCAGGTTCAGGTTGTTTCATGGTATGACAATGAGAACTCCTACACGAGCCAGATGGTAAGGACGATTAAATATTTCTCAGAACTTTCATAATACTGTGATACGGGGGCTTACTCCAAAGAACACAAAAGGACAAGAGGGTCCGGTCTATTAGGACCGGGCTTTCTTTTTACAGCAATTGCGAGAATATGAATGCGAAGCAATTGCGAAGTTTCAAACCAAGTAAAAACCGGAGGTAATCATGTTAAAGAAAAAATCCATAGACGATATCAATGTATCCGGAAAGAAAGTGCTTGTGCGCTGTGATTTCAACGTGCCTCTTAAAGACGGTGTGATTACGGATGAAAACCGCCTTACGGCGGCGCTTCCGACTCTTAAAAAGCTAATAAACGATGGGGGAAGGCTCATTCTTTGTTCCCATCTTGGAAAGCCGAAGGGCGAACCTAAGCCGGAGCTTTCACTTGCGCCGGTTGCGAAAAGGCTCAGCGAGCTGCTCGGAAAAGAAGTCGTTTTCGCTGCTGATAATGAGGTAGTAGGGCCTAATGCAAGAACGGCGGTAGCGGCGATGAAGGACGGCGACGTTGTCCTTTTAGAGAATACACGCTATCGTGCAGAGGAGACGAAGAACGGTGAGGCCTTCTCAAAAGAGCTGGCTTCTCTTTGCGACGTATACGTAAACGATGCTTTCGGAACGGCCCACAGGGCGCACAGCTCCAACGTCGGCGTGACGGAATATGTCGATACGTGCGCGGTCGGATATCTCATGCAAAAGGAGATCGACTTCCTCGGAAACGCGGTAGATAATCCTCAGCGCCCGTTCGTCGCGATACTCGGTGGAGCAAAGATCGCAGACAAACTCAATGTCATCTCCAACCTCCTCGACAAGTGCGATACCCTCATCATCGGCGGAGGCATGGCTTACACGTTCCTCAAAGGGCAGGGCAAGGAGATCGGAAATTCGCTCGTGGACGATACGAAGATAGATTACTGTAAAGAGATGACCGCCAAGGCCGAGAAGCTTGGCAAAAAACTGCTTCTTCCTGTAGACGTAGTAGTCACGAAGGATTTCCCGGATCCCATAGATGCGGATATATCTGTAGAAGTCGTATCCGTAGATGCTATTCCGGCAGATATGCAAGGTCTTGATATTGGTCCCAAAACGACTGAAATGTATGCTAAAGCCGTAAAAGGGGCGAAAACCGTCGTTTGGAACGGCCCCATGGGTGTGTTTGAAAATCCGATACTTGCAAAAGGAACACTCGCGGTTGCACAGGCAATGGCGGACACGGATGCCACGACGATCATTGGTGGCGGAGATTCTGCGGCTGCAGTAAACCAGATGGGTCTGGGAGAGAAGATGAGTCATGTTTCAACCGGCGGCGGAGCTTCCCTGGAATTTTTAGAGGGTAAGGAGCTTCCGGGTGTAGCGGCGGCTGATGATCTTTAATATTATATTGAGGGGGAAGAAAGGATAAGGCTGAGATGGCAAGAAGAAAAATTATCGCAGGTAATTGGAAAATGAACAAAACGCCGAGTGAGGCGGTTGCGCTCGTCGAGGAGCTTAAGCCTCTTGTTGTGAACGACGATGCGGATGTAGTATTCGGTGTTCCGGCTATCGATATCGTTCCGGTAGTTGAAGCGTGCAAGGGGACAAATATCCAAGTTGCCGCCGAAAACATGTACCATGAAGAAAAGGGTGCCTATACCGGAGAAATATCGCCGCTTATGCTTGTTGACGCTGGGGTAAAATATGTAATTCTCGGACATTCTGAGAGACGTGAATATTTTCATGAAACCGACGCGGATATAAACAAAAAGGTACTCAGTGCGCTTGCTCACGGTTTGACACCTATAATGTGCTGCGGCGAATCCCTTGAGCAAAGGGAGCAGGGAATCACAATGGACTGGATACGCCAGCAGGTCAAAATAGGCTTTCAGGGAGTTACTGCGGATCAGGCAAAGACCTGTGTTATAGCCTATGAGCCCATTTGGGCTATCGGAACGGGCAAGACGGCGACGAACGAGCAGGCTGAGGAGGTTTGCAAGGGAATACGCGAATGCATCGCTGAGATATACGATGATGCGACCGCAGAAACCATACGTATACAGTATGGCGGATCTGTAAACGCAGAGAATGCGGCCGAGCTGTTCTCAATGCCGAATATTGACGGAGGTCTGGTAGGGGGAGCTTCTTTAAAGGCTGATTTCGGGAAGATCGTAAATTATAAATAAATCTATGGTGTTCCCGGCTTTTCTAATCCCTTTATATTCTTTTTTGCATGCCAAATGATTTTAAATTAATTTTTTAGTTTTTAACAAAAAATCATATAAAACACTCAGTTGATGTATTAAAAGAGTTTGATTTTTATAGGACAAAAATTTTTTTGATTTAATTTTGCGCAAAAATTAAGCCTATTTTATCAACATATTTGTCTGTAATTTAGCACAATTTAAACATCGTTTTTTTGGTAGAATTTGACATTTGGAAAATTTAGGTATATAAGTTTATTAAGTCTTAAGACAACAAATCGTTTAGGGCTTGCGATTTACAGCATGCATACAAACCGCTAAGTCAAAAGTTTATTAATCTGGTAAAAGGGCAAAGGCGCTCATTCGATAACGAATGGGCGCCTTTCTTTTTATCCAAAGGGGGTATGATCTATGAGAAAGAAAATGTCAGCATTAGGTATTGCCGCTATATTGGCAGTGTCTTTATTCGGTGGCTGCGGCTCTTCCGGAAGCGACGCGGACAGCGCTTCAGCGTCTGAGACTTCTGTTTCCGATTCGGCTTCCGCTTCATCAGAAGATAACGTGTTACGTGTGGGAATGGAATGTGCTTATCCTCCATTTAACTGGACACAAACAAGCTCTGAAGTATCAAACGGCGCGACTGCCGAGCTTATATATGGGACAGATACTTATGCATACGGTTACGATGTTGCAATAGCGCAGATGATAGCCGAAGAGCTTGGAATGGAGCTGGAAATCCACAAGG
>CAYXUB010000088.1:3229-3947 GCA_964468385.1 uncultured Lachnospiraceae bacterium | reverse complement strand
ATTTGCCGCCCCGCCGCGTTCTGTCTTCCGCCTCTCGCTCGCTTTTAACACGCGGGAAACCCGCGTTTTGACTCAAATATAATCGTAGCATTGTAACGAAACTCTATTGTTTTTTAGAGGAAATATGATATAATATAGGCGTATATGTTCCGATAATACAGAATTATGAGAAGTAAGAAAGGAGCAACGAATATGTTACCCGAAGAAAAAGCAAGAATAAAAATCGATGAACAACTCACCTCTGCCGGTTGGGAGGTTGTCACGCGGTTTGAATATAATCGAAAGAATCCGTCAGCAGTCATAGAAGCTTCTATGTCCGGACGGAAGGAAAGCGATTATCTGCTCTTTGTGGATAACAAGGTTATTGCGGTTTTAGAGGCAAAGCGCGCAGAGAGCAAATTAGATAAAGATGAAAAAGTTGTTTCTCAGGCAGAAGATTACACCATTAGTCCGCAAAGCTGGTACGGATTTTGGTTGAACGAAAACAAAGTCCCGCTTGTCTATCTCGCAAATGGAGAAACAATACTGTTTAAGAACATTCTTTCCCCAGACAGCGAATACACGCAGATCGACAAAATGCACACGCCGAAAGAAATGTTACGTATGATTGGTCAATCTTCGGAATTAGGTGCTTTGCCAGTTATTGAGAAAAAAGGATTGAGAGATTGCCAGTATCGTGCCGAAGTGAAACTGGAAGCCTCTTTCAAAGAAGGGAAAA
>CAYXUB010000088.1:1551-3219 GCA_964468385.1 uncultured Lachnospiraceae bacterium | reverse complement strand
GTACTTGCAACCGGTTCAGGCAAAACATGTCTTGCCTGTCTTGCCTCCTATCGCTTCTTGGAATACAATCCTTCCACGAACAGGATACTTTTTCTGGCAGATCGGAATAACCTTGCAAATCAGGCAAAAACGGAGTTTAGCTTATTCGACAGGACGGAAACAGGGCATCAACTCAAGGACTTGTATGCTATAACGCGCTTGAAGAAAGAAGAGGATATCAAAGGCGATATCGTAATTTCCACCATTCAAAAGCTCTTTGCTGTTTTAACTGGACAAACTCTTTTCGACTGCGATGAGGATTCCGAAGATGAATTGGATCAGGCGGACAGAGAAAAGCATAGCAAGGAAATCATTACGCTTGGAAACGACCTGAAATTGCCTCCCGATTATTTCCAATTTATTATCGTTGACGAATGTCATAGGTCAATCTACGGTCGTTGGAGAGCCGTGCTTGATTACTTTAATAATGCGCGCATCCTCGGTCTAACAGCAACGCCTACCGAGGAAGCCTATGCTTTTTTTGATAATAATGTGGTGGAGCATTATTCTTATGACGATTCCGTTGTTGACGGAGTCAATGTGCCTAAACGAATATATCGTATCGCTACGAAAAAGAGCATCCACGGCGGTGAAATTAACGAGGGCGACGAAATAACCGAGAAATCAAGGCGTACCGGTGAAACCACGACGTTTGAGTCAAGCAAAAATATAGATTATTCACCAAACGCGTTGGATCGGTCTATTGTAAATGTGAGCCAAATCGAAACGGTGCTGCGCGAATACCGTGATTCTATTTATACCAAAATGTACCCCGAACGATTGTCAGAGCAGGAAACCGATAATTGGCGGTGCATTCCCAAGACCCTTATATTCGCAAAAGACGACAATCATGCTGATCAAATTGTAGAGATTGCAAAAAAGGTATTCGGAGAAAAGTTTTATAACGGACAGCTTCCCGAAAACTATGTGCGAAAGATAACATATTCGGCGGGAGATTCCAATGCACTCATAAGGGATTTCCGTGTTGAAAAAGATTTCCGGATTGCCGTTACCGTGACGCTTGTAGCTACCGGTACCGATATTAAACCTTTGGAAGTGGTATTTTTTATGCGTGATATCAATTCCGATGTGCTTTACACGCAGATGAAGGGGCGGGCTTGCAGGTGTATCAGCGACGACAAGTTGAAAGAGGTTACTCCGAACGCCCAAACGAAAGAATGCTATTACATAGTTGATGCCGTCGGTGTTAAAAAACAAAAAAAAGATATCCCTCAGAGAGCTATCGGACAGGAAAGGACTTTGAGTTTGGAACATCTTTTAGAACGCCTGACGCATGGCGACGTGAGTGATGAAAATCTCAGATTGCTTCGCGATTATTGCGCTTCGATACATCGCAGATATGAAAATAATGCACTTCACGGACATCATCTGAGTAAGTTAATTGAAGAATTTAGTTTTGCTCCGCGTACACTTGCCAACAACATTGAAAAGGCATTGCAAAAAGGTTTGCCCGAATTTATAGACGCATCCCATGATAATACGGAAAGAATGTCGCTGATTGAATGCTTGATAGATAATGTTTCGGCAAAGAAATATTTACTTGAAATGCAGCGGGGCTATATTACGATAATCGACGATCAGGACGAAGTGCTATACTCTGATTTTTCA
>CAYXUB010000088.1:635-1541 GCA_964468385.1 uncultured Lachnospiraceae bacterium | reverse complement strand
TTTCAAGGAAGCTTTCGAAAAGTATCTGAACGAAAATAAGGACAGGATAGAGGCGCTGCGTATCATTTATAATTCGGAAGATACCGCTATAACGCATTCCATGCTCGTCGATTTGAGGGATAAGCTGCTTTCCGAAAACCACTCCTATACGCCGTACAATATTTGGAGAAATTATAAACTCCTCGATGAAAACGGTCGTGTTGATGAGTTTGATATGAAGCATAATATTAGAGCATTGACGCACCTTATCCAAATTGTGAGGTTCGCCTACCGAAAAACGGCAAGACTTACAAGTCTGTTTTCCGGATATGTGCAGCGGTTTAACCTGTATTGCGGACAGGCGCAAAGGCAGTTGTCTGACGTGCAAAAAACGGTAATGCGTGCGATTGCCGACTTTGTTGTGAGCGAAGGAGCCCTCACCTTTACCGAATTAAACGAGTACTACCCTGATTTGTGGAAACAAGGAGTGGCTTTATTTGGCGCAAAGGCTCTTAATCAAGAAATGCAAACTCTCTCTAACTTTATCTTAAAGGCGGCATAATATGGCAAATGAAAAGCAAATAAAAAGCGAACAAGCCCTTGTAAAAAAAGTAAGCGACATAGCAAATGTTCTGGCGGCAGCAGGCGTCGGGTTTACCGATTATATCACGCAGCTTACCTATATTCTTTTCTTGAAGATGGATGATGAGCGTGAAGAATATGGCTTGACGAGTTCTATCCCAGAGGGTTATAAATGGAAAGACCTTACGGCATTAAGCGGCACGGATCTTGTCAAGCAGTACGAAGCGACGCTCGAAAAACTTTCCGGCGAACCTGGACTTATCGGCACGATTTTTACGAAAGCGGCGAATAAGATCCAGACTCCCGTTCACCTGAAAAAGGTAATCGATATGGTGTCTGGAGAGA
>CAYXUB010000088.1:0-625 GCA_964468385.1 uncultured Lachnospiraceae bacterium | reverse complement strand
GGAGAGAATTGGTATATGCTTGAAGGCGATGTAAAAGGCGCTATTTATGAATCCATTCTCGAAAAAAACGGTAAAGATAAAAAAAGTGGAGCTGGTCAGTATTTCACACCCCGCGCTTTGATAAAAGCGATTGTTGATGTCATCGATCCAAAGATAATGGAAACCGTTGCCGACCCAGCGTGTGGTACGGGCGGTTTCTTGCTCGCGGCATACGAACACATGAAAGAGCAGAGCAACGAAATATCAAAGATAGATTTCCTGCGTAACAAAGCTCTCTTCGGTGCAGATAATACGCCGCTTGTCGTTACGCTTGCGTCTATGAACCTATATTTGCATGATATAGGCACAAAAGGCAGTCCTATCGTATGCCAGGACTCTCTCCTCGATACATCGGACAGAATGTTTGATGTCATTCTCGCCAATCCCCCGTTCGGGACAAGACCGCAAGGCAGCGGCGAAGTGTCTGTCGTACGGACGGAATTTATAAAGACTTCCGACAATCAGTTAAATTTTTTGCAGCACATCATGTCTATCGTGAAGACAGGAGGGCGGGTTGCTGTCGTAATGCCCGACAGCGTTTTGAGCGATGGTAACGATTCTACAGCTATCCGCAAGAAATTGATGA
>CAYXUB010000087.1:1345-3948 GCA_964468385.1 uncultured Lachnospiraceae bacterium | reverse complement strand
TCTAATTTCTACATTTTATCTGTTATCGGACTCTCGTGTGAAGTCCCGGTCGTGCTGCAAAAAGGAGGCCGGCTTGCGCCCGTCTCGCCAGGCATTTACATCAGTTCGCGGATTTCGTCATATCGGCTGACAATCTCATCATAGTTTTCTTTCAGGTGCGGAAACAGGCATTCGCTGCAGTCCTTATATCCATTGGATAAGATCTTGAATCGCCCTCCGCAACGCTTACCGAGCGCATAAAGAGGACAGTAACAGAAAAGGCAGTTGAAGTTATCGGGATTCGCTCCTTTGTGGCACGGATAATATTCGCATTCAGTATGTGAAAAATAAGAATACTCTCTACTCATGAATCAAATCCCTTCTTGCTCCGCCGACAGTTAAATTCCTTGATCGGCTCGGACTCCCCTCGAACATGACGTTTCCGCCGCGACTGCCACCTTCCGGACCCAGCTCTATTAAATGGTCTGCGGCCAATATTATGTCTGCATGATGCTCCGCCACTATGACTGTGTTCCCGTTATTCGTAAGTTTCTTTATCAGCCCATTCAAAAGCGCGACATCTTTTCCATGCAGACCGCTCGTCGGCTCGTCTAGGACAAAGATACCGTTTTTATCGCTAATATGAGCGGACAGCTTTAACCTCTGGCACTCACCACCCGAAAGCACACTGGTCGGCTGCCCCAGTCTCAAATACCCGAGTCCAACATCCTGAAGCGTTCTCAGCTTGGAGTGGATCCTGGCGGTTCCAAAAAACTCCAATGCCTCGTCAACGGTCATATCCAGAACATCGACTATCGTTTTTCCGTTGAACCTTCCCGAAAGAGCTTCTTTATTGTAGCGTGTCCCCCTGCAAGCCTCACACACCACAGTCACCGGATCCATATACGCCATTTCCGTTGTTGTAATTCCCTTTCCTCCACATACGGGACATGCCCCCTTTGAATTAAAACTGTACAGGCTCGGCCTTGTCTTGTTTGCCGCTGCGAAGAGCTTTCTTATATCGTCCATGATGCCAACATAGCTTGCGGGGTTCGATCGTAAATTAGTCCCTATCGGCGACTGAGTAATTGCCGTCGCGTTTTTAAAGCGAGCGCATATCTCTTCTATCGCAAGGGTAGTCTTTCCGGCTCCCGACACGCCCGTAATCACCGTCAAGGCGTTTTTGGGGACGCTGACCGATATATCCTTTAGGTTGTTTTTCCTGCAATGCTCTATTTTTATATATCCCTCCGCTGTCCTGCTGCGTTTGCAGGCATTAAGCCCGTATCCTCCGCGCAGCCAGCGCCCCGTAGGCGTATCCGTTTTTTTTAATTCATCGTAAGTTCCTCTAAATATTACCTCTCCTCCCTTCTCACCTGCCGACGGTCCCAGCTCGATTATCTCATCTGCCATCTTCATCATCTCTTCGTGATGCTCTACTATAAGTACGGTGTTCCCCCGCTCTTTTAATCGAACCATTATCTTATTCAGTCTGGAGACATCTCGGGGGTGCAGACCCATGCTTGGCTCGTCGAAAATATACGTAACTCCCGTGAGCGCGCTGCCCAAATGACGCACTATTTTGAGACGCTGCGCTTCTCCTGCCGAAAGCGTGCCGCTCGGCCTGTTTAAATTCAAATACCCGAGGCCGATATCGTTAACACACTCGAGCCGTAAGATTATATTTTTGAGCAGCTCTTTTTCTCCAGATGCCTCTACTGATTTAAGGAAGTCCAGTAGAGCCTCCGCTTCCATTTCACCTATATCCCAAATGTTTTTACCGTGGTATCTGTACGACAGAGCGGCGCTGTTAAGACGTTTTCCGCCACATTCTGAACATAACGCCTCATTTGTATATGCGCTGAGATTACTCTCGCCGCTCTCCCCTTTTTTTCGCGCCTTTTTCAAATATAGCCTGTCCAACCTGTCCGCGAATCCTTCATACGTGAGCTTATAAGAAGAATCCCACACATGCCCCGTGTTGTTTCGTATGTCCACTATTCGATCCCTTCCGTGCATGAAGAATTCCCATTCGTCTTCGGAATATTCTTTCAGAGGCATATCGGGATCCAGCACTCCTGAATTCGCATACATCTGCCACTGATAACTGTTTGTAGAAAACCCCGGAAAGTCTATAGCCCCCTCGTTTAACGACTTATTCTTATCCAAGATCTTCGCCATATTGAATTCTACCGTCCTGCCTATCCCCATGCAGTTAGGGCACATTCCTTCAGGATCGTTGAACGAAAAGAATTTAGACGTCCTTGCCCCGCCAGACGCAAAGCGCGAAAACAAAAGTCTTATAAGGGGGCTTATCTCCGTCATCGTTCCAACCGTTGATCTATCGTCTCCGCGACCCACCTTTTGGTCCACAACGACCGTGGCTGTAAGATTTATTATTTCGTCCGCCTTAGCCCTTGGATAATATGGCATCCTGTTTCTTATATACAGAGGAAATGCGTCGTATAATTGACGCATCGCCTCACAAGCTATAGTATCGAATACCAACGATGTTTTACCCGACCCTGATACTCCTGCAAACACCGTAATCTTATTGTGCTGTATATCGATACTTATGTTTTTCAGATTGTTCACATACGCATTTTTGATTTGAATATTTTTTT
>CAYXUB010000087.1:0-1245 GCA_964468385.1 uncultured Lachnospiraceae bacterium | reverse complement strand
ATTGTTCGTTTATACCGGCTCCGACAGCGGGAACATCATACGGTTTATCCCGACGCGTATGAGACCCGTTCTGTACTGGTTCTCCGCATCTTTATCCAATATCAACTTAGGCATATGCTGCGCCGTCATGATATTTTCCACGAATCCATATATCTCATCCATTTGTTCTTTGCTCAAGTCTATACCGAGCAAATGTATTTCCTCCGGGTCTATAGTAGCCGCAATTATAATGACGAGCTTTTGTATGTAAGAAACAAGCTCATTCTCGCTGTTTATTATTCTAACCTGTTCGTCACGAGATATCCCGAACCCTTCCAAAACACATGGAAGCGAGCCGGAATATTTCGAAAACCCGCGCAGAACCCGCCCGTTTATGACGAACCCGCTTCCGACAGTCCCCGAATTGTCCTTGGGAAAATACACTACCGCTAAATTTGAGTCGCCCGTGTACTTAGTGTGATATACGCCGTATGTAAAATAATCCATGTCGTTGCGTACTTCAACATCTATCTCGAATTCCTTTTGCAGCTCCGTCTCAAGCGGAACGCCTACGAGAGTGCTCACGTCGCAACTTTCAACTACTCCGTGCATGTTGACGCCCGGGATGCCTATAGAGATACGGCGTATGAACGAGTCAGCCTCTATCTGATTTTTAATTATGGCTTCTATGGCGCCATAGTTTATCTCCTCGGGATTTTCTCTCACATGGTTAAGCATATTCCCCATGGCGTCAGCCGTAACACAGTCTATTACATTGATACCTTTCTCATCGGAAACCCATAGCCCTAAGACATGGAGATAATCCTTGTTATAGCAGAAATGCGCCGCCGGCCGCCCCATTATCAGCTCCTTTTGAGCCGCCTCCACTATTTCATGTTCCATTAACATTTCATTCAACAGGCTATTGCATGTGACAAGACTTAGCTCAGTGATTCTCGAAATCATCGCCTTCGTACATATGTCATGCTTTTGAATCTCTTTTCTTATTCTCTCCTTATTGAATTTCTTTACGTCCGGTGTGCTCCAGAATTTCATATCGCCTTCCGCCTTCAACACTTAAATGAGTTATTAATACCTTTTTAATTACTTCTCTTCCATCACTTAAACCTATCAATTTAAAATACTTTTTATAGCACTTATTATAATGTAGCCGAAAAATTTTTCAACATAAATTCTCGCCTACGGCTCGATCCATTCCGGATATTCTATGCTCAAAAGCGTAAGCCCGTGCGCGGGAGCGGTCGG
>CAYXUB010000086.1:0-3974 GCA_964468385.1 uncultured Lachnospiraceae bacterium | reverse complement strand
ATCTGATCTTGGCGGCCGCCTCCTTTATCGCGCGAAACTCCCGCCTGTCGTAGTTCACGGGAAGATCTATCCAGCCCAAGAAGCCGTTTCCCTCTCCCGTCCTGCTCACCAGCACTTCATTCGCCCTAAGCGTCCGCGCCTCAAGCTTGGCGATATCTACGTCCTTAAAATAACTTTCCGCTTTGCTGATATCAAAATCAATTGTCTGTTTCATATGGATTCCTCGTTTTCTTAAACTAATTTTTTATATATGTCTCCACGATTATCTATATTTTCGATAGTTATAATCCTTTTCCTATCATCTATCATATACAGTACGCGATAATTTCCGACACGTAAACGAAACTTATCTTTTCCCTTTAACTTCCTTACATCGCCATCCGGTAGTTTATAAATTGCTTTATATAAACGTAAGCATTGGAATTTGGGCTGTTTATCTAAAAATTTTCGGGCTGCTTTTTCAATATTAATCCTGTAAATCTCCATAAGTCAAACCCTCTTCTCTCAACAACTCTTCAAAAGTAATTGTTGTGCCGTCGTTTACCCTTCTCGCTTCTTCGAGCATGGCTAAATCCCACTCGTCCGGTTCGACTTCTTCAATTTCGGGAATCGATGCTCCCTCTAAAATTCCTCGTATATAGAACAATTTGCTTTCGGGTACTCTGTCCAGTAATTGATGTTCGTACTTTCTATCACTCATCTTTACTGCTCCTTCTTTTGGGCGCAACATCTTTGTTTGCAAACTAATATACCAAAACAGCCATAAAACTTCAACTTTGCGTTACTCCGCAAAGTCTTGCAATTTACGTTGCAATTTAGACTTCTGTTGTGGATAAGAAAAAATCTGACATAATGACAAAACCACCGGTCGTAAATGACATGTGGTTTTGTCTATGTTTTTCGATGAATACTGTTTATCACATTTTTTATACTTGAAAGTATAACTTTGAAGCCAGTGGTGCCGGAGGCTTTACGCCGGAATTGGAAGCCTTGGCGCAAAAAGAGGAGAATTCGAGACCTAACTGTATCAGCGCTGCAGCTGCTTCCCGCACCGGCCGCAGAACCTCATTCCCATATTCACTTCATTGCGGCAGTACGGGCAGTATATCCTTCCGTCCATGCCCCTGATCTGCCGTCCGATATAGCTTTGTTCGCTCTGCTCGGACTCTCCTCTTTTGAAAGAAGTAAATATCAATACAAGGACGGCTCCTGCGGCAAATCCTCCCAGATGCGCGAAGCCATCCACTCCGCTTGTCGCGAAGCCGTTTAAGAGCATCAAGACAACGACAAATATGAACCTTTTCACGCTCATTTTATGGAAGCCGACCCCTTGCAGCGTCCCCCTGTTCAAAAACGCCGCCACCAACATTCCCCCCAGCACCGCGAAAACCGCCCCGGAGGCACCGGCGGAAACGACCGCTTCATTACTCTGCACTTCAACGAAAAAAGACAGAATGCCTCCGCACATTCCTCCGCCCAGATATAGTATAAGATATTTGACCCGACCGAGGTAGGATTCCATACGGTCGCCCGTGATCAGAAGCACGAACATGTTGACCATCAAGTGCCTGAACCCGAAGTGCAGGAACATAGAGGTGAACAGGCGGTAGTATTCCCCCGCCTGTACATAAGGCGTAAAGGAAGCCCCCCAGTCTATCATATGATAGACATCCTCGGATGAGCCAGTCGCCTCTACCATTATAAACACTATTACATTTACGGCAATAATTACCCAGGTAGCGATGCTAAGATGCTTAAGCTTAAATTCTTCCATACCGCACTCCCGCTAATCCTACAACAGGATGAGTCGCCCGACAAATATGACGACGGATTGCCCACACCACGTGCTTCGCAATCCGTAAACATTTATAACAATATGATACTAACTCAATAGACTCGCCCTCTCACAGCGCACTGTGACCCTGCTCTGCCCTCCGTAGGTACAGGTAAAGAGGGTCAGCGCATAGCCGCTGTCTGTCATCTCCTCGATCGCGTAGGGCGAAAGCGTCTCGACCAGGCTTACCTCGTACGAAGTAGTCTCACCTTCCCAATCCGTGAAATAGACCGGGGCGCCCTCCGTCAGGTACTTTATGTTCCCGAAGTGTTGGTCATAATTATGAGCCGCGATAACCAGATCGTCCGTAGCTACGGAGCCGGTGTACCGGCAAGGCGATATGACAAGCTGCTCATAACTCCAGCTGCTCATGACCGGAAGCTTAAGCTCGAGGGTGGGCAGGTATATATATCCGATATACGAATATCCGTCTATATACAGCCCCGCAATCTCACTGTCGCCATCCGCCCCTCCTTCGCCCGCAGACGAACCGTCAGCATCCCCCGTGGTCTCCCCGGAGGACGCCTCAAGAACCTCCTCCAGCTGCGCAAGAACCTCGCTTGAGGCCTGTCCGGCGCGGTAGCTATCCCACTGATTCCAGCCAAACAGCGCAAGGGCGGCACAGACAAGAATTATGCCCGCCGCCTTGAAGATTAACCCAATCCTGCGCTTCATACTACCGACTCTTCGAACTTAAATTTGTCTTTTTTACGGGAAAGGCGATGCCCTATTATAAGGAGAACCACGCCCAAAAGCGCCATCACCGGTACCGGCCAGTTCAGCTGCCCCGTCTGCGGAAGCTTTGTCGTAGGGGTTTCGGTGACTGTGGGGGTTTCTGGCTCGGGATCCTCTACCTCAACTATCGGAACCAAAGTCTCCATCTTGGGCTGCGCGTCTACCTCGTAGAAAAGTTCCCTTGTGGTAGCATCGTAGTATGGCAGGCTCACCAAGAAGGGTGATATCGCCTCGTACCCTTCCGCAGCCTCGGTCTGCATCACCAGATACAGACCCAGCTCAAGTTCCGAAATGCTCCAACTCCCGTCCTCTCCTATTATCACTTCCGTTCCGGCCAGTTCCTGCGATAAGGCATACTCAGCCAAGGACTGGGCAAGGACGCTGTTGCTTATGTCGTCAAGCTCTATCCCGCTTTCAGAAAACTCGGCGGTCAGGACAAAACCATAATCACCGCTCGAACTTTCCTCCTCGGAAGAACCGGCTTCGTCAGAAGGATCCTCACTTGCCGCCCGCGTCAGGTCGGCGACCTTGTAGACGCTCAAAGTTCCGCCGCTGACAGCGGCGCCCTCATAGAGCATCTCTCCGTAAATCGTGCCCGTCCGGCTCTCGTCGACGGACACCGAGCCGGACGCGCCTGCCTCCTCGATATCCAAATCTTCCGACGTGGCATAAACCGGCATAGCGGAGCATATCACCAAGAGCACCAAGAGCAAAGCCAATAAACCCTTGCGCCTTCCGCAAGCGCGAACCCTAGTCGTCGCCTTGTTTATCCTTCTCATCCTTCCTCCTCCTAGTAAGATTTGTCTTGTCTCTATCGGTTATTATATTCCTACGCAGTCTCTCTTTTACTTTCCTGCTTTTAACACTCTTTCTCCTTAGCACCCAAACTATAATAAACAGCACGGACGCGCCCGCCACGGCCATTATTACCTGCTCATGGTACGATTCGTCGACAACCTCGGTGGAAACAGTCGCATTTTCCACCCTGTGTCCCCTGACCAAAAGCCTGTGGGTGTTGACCCCGTATGGAAAACATGTCATAAGGGTGCAGTAGTCCTCACCCTCAACGATCTCAAGCGCATCTATCTCCGAAGGCTCGACGATTTCTATATTATCCACCTCATAGGTGAGTTTCTGCCCCAGCACGGTCAGCACAAAGGTGTCGCCCTCCTCAAGCTGGTCAAGCTCGGAGAAGATCTTGGCCGAAGGCAGCCCGCTGTGCCCGGAGATCACACTGTGGGTGCTCTCGCCCCCTATGGGAAGGCTGCTCCCTTCCAAGTGACCGGCTCCCGTATAGAGCACTTCGCTGCTTGTGCCTAGAAAAATAGGCATATAGACGTCAATCTTTGCGATCTCAACATAGCCGATGGCCTCGGTGCCTTCCACCCTAAGCATCTGCTCATAT
>CAYXUB010000085.1:0-4000 GCA_964468385.1 uncultured Lachnospiraceae bacterium | reverse complement strand
TCGCTATTGCATGTGTCGGCGGTTTTATCATGGGGCTTCTTTTTGGGAAACTGGCTGGTAAGGCAAAAAATCTGACGCTTTCCGTCGGACTGATTTGCATGGGGATATCCTATCTCGTGATCGGATTAGCCGGGAATATGGCTATGATCTTCTTCGGCAGCTTTCTTTACGGTCTGGCCATGTCTATCAGCGTGCCTATCGCCGTTGTCAACACGGCTAATTCCGTTGATGCCTACTCAGCGGCCATGGCGCTGTCGATCACGATGTGCGCTCAAAATCTGTCACAGTTTATCTGTCCATATCTTCTGAATGCGGTGATTCCACTTTTTGGGAACGATTCGATTGCCAACGAGTTGGCTTATCTGCTGGCCGCTGCTCTGCTCCTTGTCATGGGGGTTTGTGCGATTTTCTGGGGCGTGCGAAAAAACCGCCGGGCCGCTGCATGACCGGGTAAAGGAATGAGCCGCGAAAGCCATCGCAGCTTTTGTTTATGCTGTCCTAGCCTTAGCGGCTATTAACATATCGTCCATTATATGTTTAGAATTAGCATATTGACATCAAAAATTATCGGTGATACAATTCGTGCGATCGACAATTAGTTAAATAAATTTAGCTAAATTTTTTTAAAAAGGAGACGGGACAATGTGTTTTGAGAAGATCAGAGAACTTATTGTTGATATCATCAGCTGCGGAGAGGACGAGGTTACGATGGATACGAACATGAAGGAAGATCTTAATATCGATTCTCTCGACGCCATGGAGCTTGCCATGTCTGTTGAAGAAAATTTCGGAGTCACGATCCCCGAAGAAAAGCTTGCCGACATGGTATACGTTAAAGACGTTGTAAACTACGTGGATGAAAATCTGGAGAAATAAGAATGCAGTTAAGCGAAGTGTTCAGTATCTGGGACAGATTTGAAAAGTCAAAAGCGACAGAAGTCGTTATAGAGACCAAGGAGGGCAAGATATCCCTTAAAAAGGGCGGCTCTCCTGTTTCTTCAGCTGTTCCGGATATGCCTTCCACGCCAAGAGAAAAGAGCGAAGCAGAGGCGCAGGAGCCGTCGGTTTCGGGAGAGCTTGTAAAAGCGCCCTTTGTCGGCACCTTCTATAGAGCGCCCGCACCCGGAGCGGATCCGTTTATAAAGATAGGACAGACGGTCAAAAAGGGAGATGTTATCGGTATCATCGAGGCTATGAAGATGATGAACGAGATAACTGCGCCCTGCGACGGGACCGTGACTGATATCTATATAGAGGACGAGACCCTCGTTGAGTACGATCAGGCACTTGTTTGTATTGGAGATTAAGCGATGTTCAAAAAAATTCTGATAGCGAACAGGGGTGAGATCGCTTTAAGGATAATCAGGTGCAACCGCGAGATGAACATAAGGTCGCTAGCCGTTTATTCTACTGAAGATAGGAACTCTCTTCCCGTTATGCTCGCTCAGGAGTCTGTCTGCATCGGCCCCGCCAAGGCCAAGGACAGCTATCTGAATCAGGACGTTTTGATCGAGACGGCCATTAAGACAGGCTGTGACGCTATACACCCCGGATATGGTTTTTTGTCAGAAAATGCCGAGTTCGCAAAAAAATGCGAAGAAAACGGCATTGTTTTTATAGGTCCCTCATCGGAGCTCATCTCTAAAATGGGAGATAAGCAGACGGCAAGGGAGATAATGAAAAGCCATGATGTTCCGGTGGTTCCCGGCTCCGACGGTTGTATAGGCTCGGCGGAGGAAGCGGCACGTTGTGCGGAAGAGGTCGGATATCCCGTTCTTATAAAGGCCTCGGCAGGAGGCGGCGGGAAAGGCATGCGCCGTGTGTACAAGGCCGAGGAAATGAAGAAGAGCTTTGATGCGGCGAAGGCGGAGGCAGAGGCCGCCTTTGGTAACGGTGACCTATATCTTGAAAAGCTCATCACGGACCCGAGGCATATCGAGGTACAGATACTCGCCGACAAACACGGAAATGTCATACACTTAGGCGAACGTGACTGTTCCCTTCAAAAAAACAACCAAAAGTTGTTAGAAGAATCGCCGGCGGTATTTATCGATGAAGACGTCCGTTCCGCTATAAGAAACGCGGCCGTTCGAGCCGCCAAGGCCGTAAATTATTTCAGCGCGGGGACGGTGGAGTTTGTCTTGGACAAGACCGGCAAATTCTACTTTATCGAGATGAATACGAGAATACAGGTCGAGCATCCGGTAACGGAATGTGCGACAGGTGTGGATTTGATAAAGGAGCAGATACTTATTGCCCTTGGCAGGAAGCTGTCTTATAAGCAGGAAGATATTTCAATTAATGTCCATGTCATAGAATGCAGGATAAACGCGCTTACGACCGGACGTGTAAATGCCCTGCACCTACCGGCGGGCTTTGGAGTAAGAGTCGAAAGCGCGCTGTTCGAGGGCTGCGAGATAAGTCCCTACTACGATCCTATGATAGCCAAGCTGATCGTTTCCGGGAACAACAGAAGAGAGGCCTTGCGTAGGCTTAGAAGGATATTGGAGGAGATAATCATAGACGGTATAGAGACAAACGCGCATCTTATGTATCTTCTCACATACCAGAACGAATTTATCAGGGGCGGATACGACACGTCTTATTGGAAGGAAATAGAAGGGGAGCTCGTTTCAGAGCTTACCGAGGTTAACAAAGGTCAATGAGTTTACAGGAGCTGTTTGCCGAAAACAAAAATAAATATAAGAGGCTTGTAGGGATAAGAAAGAATATCCCGAACGATAATGGCTATGTATGCCCTAAATGCCGCAACGAAGCCAATCCGGAGCTTCTCAGAAAGAAGAACTATATATGCAGCTACTGCGGCTACTACTTTAAGATGCCGCCAAGGGCGCGCATAGAGACGCTCTGTGATAAAAAGAGGTTCAGGGAATATCAGCCACGTTTCACAACGTCGGATCCGCTTGAATTTCCGGGATATGCGGAAAAGCTGGAAGGCCTTAGAGAGCAGACAGGAGAGGCAGAGGCTGTTATCACGGGTTTGGCTGCCATAAAGGACGTGACATTTGCTCTCGCGGTAATGAACAGTGCCTTTCTAATGGGCAGTATGGGAACCGTTGTAGGCGAAAAGATAAGCGCTCTTACCGAGTATGCCGGACGCAAGCATATACCGCTGGTGATTTTTGCCGCGAGCGGAGGCGCCAGGATGCAGGAGGGGCTTTTTTCCCTTATGCAGATGGCAAAGACGGCGGCGGCGATAGAAAAATTCAAAAAGTCAGGGGGGCTGTTCATATCCTGCCTTACAAATCCGACTACGGGCGGTGTGAGCGCGAGCTTTGCCATGCTCGGAGATATAATCATCGCGGAGCCGGAGGCACTTATTTGCTTCGCGGGACCAAGGGTCATTGAGCAAACGATAGGTAGGACTCTGCCTGAGGGTTTCCAGAAATCGGAGTTTCTTTTAGAACATGGCATGATAGATATGATATGCGAACGCCGTAAGTTAAGGGATACACTTTATAAGATAATGAAGCTGCATTTACCGCCCGAAACGTCGTAAATGAAAGGGAATCCATAATGGCAGAAACTAATGTGTCGGCTTTTGAAAAAGTAAATATAGCGAGAAGCAAGGGCAGGCCGCTCATAACCGATTACATAAAGGAGCTGTTCGACGATTTTATCGAGCTGAAAGGGGACAGGCTCTACAGGGAAGATCCGTCTATATTGGGCGGCATAGCTTTGTTTCACGGCTTTCCGGTAACCGTTATTGGGCACAGGAAAGGACGTAACACGAACGAAAACATAAAATACAATTTCGGTATGACCTCGCCCGAGGGCTACAGAAAAGCCATGCGCCTTATGAGACAGGCAGAGCGCTTTGAAAGACCCGTCATAAGCTTCATAGACACTCCTGGGGCTTACCCCGGCATGGAGGCGGAGAGCAACGGACAGGCGAACGCCATAGCCGAAAGCCTTGCACTCATGAGCGGTTTAAGGACGCCGACGATAGCGGTCGTAACGGGAGAAGGCAGCAGCGGAG
>CAYXUB010000084.1:0-4094 GCA_964468385.1 uncultured Lachnospiraceae bacterium | reverse complement strand
TTTAAAACTCATCTCCTCTATGTTTTATACTATAAATTCGAGGTAAAAACAATAGAATTCGCGCATTTTACACCCATTTTACATTGGTTTTCCGAATTTAACAAAAATTTTTGCAAGATTTTGACCAAATTTTACATGCGCTGGATGTAAGCGCTTACAATATGCGCCGAAAAACATTAACTCACACAACGCAGGCTCCCGATCCTTCCCGTGAGCCTGCAACTGAAAAAATCCATTTTTGCTGAAAGTCAGCAATAATGGATTCACTTGACTTCTAGATATAATCCGGTCGTTTCCGGCTCTTATGCAACTAAATGCCGTAAATATGTCATCTGCTGACAATTATCCTGTCACACGAGGGTACTATAAATGTTCCATTGACATATGATTGACCGATGCAAACAGGAACCGGTGACGCTCAAGCAATTGCCGCGCTACGCTCAGACTTATTTTTCTTAGTTCTGCATATCACAACCACAACGAAGTGTTGTTAACAGTACTTCTCTTTTTACACTCCGCTCCGCACCTTACATTTTCTTATAGAGTATCTTGTAAAGCAATTGAGTACCCTGAGCCTGGCAACGCCCATTTTCCTATTGTGATTGTGTTGACATCATCTTTACGATATTCTGGTTCGTACTTTTCATATTGGTGTACATTAAACGAGGTAAAAGTTCCTGTCACTAATCTAAATCTATTGTTTTGATTGTTTTTAATCATAATATTAACTAAAAAGTTTCGGCAAGGAAAAACCAGTTGATAAGCATGAAAAAACTGCTTAATTGGCACCGTATGCGTTGTTTTATGGACTACTACAAGATCTTTCTCGTATATTAATGGCATTTGATTCTTTATAAGGTATGGGAATTGCCGCTTTTCACTCGTGCACTTAATCTCAGAAACTATCTTGTCTAAATAATCTTGCCTGTTGATAGCAAATTCTTCATGTTTATAGGTTTGTGCATGCTCCATGCTTTCAAACCTTGGATTTGCTGAATAATAATTAATACCCTCCTTAACATTTAAATACTTTATAGTATTTGTTATGGATACTTTTAAATTTTCTCCATCAATTTCTAAAACTATAACTCGGTGAAAATTGTCTATGTACGTTTGCTTTTCTATACTATCAAGCAGTCTATCACCAATGGTATCTATAAAATCATCTACTACTCTCTTATTTTCATTAGCAATATCAAGTTCAGGATTACCCATCTTCTTCAAATTTTTCAGGAAATACTCTCTACCACTGCCAATATCGAAACTTGTCGAAATTGCATACTCTGTAAGTGCTATCCTCAGTAGTTCTTGAAATTTTGTTAAAGAGTGATACTCCTTGTATAATCCAGGATGGCTTTTATCATGCGAAAATTCCCCAATGAATTCTTCCACCTTTTTAAGTTGTTCAGATTGAATATCACTAGAAGAAATCTTTCTTGTTGACTTAAAAATCATCATTTCAGGTTTTTTACTACTCTTCCATGACTCATACGCAATATTAAATTCTTCCTCTGTACCTGATTCGTAGTGCGTCCCCTCCATGCTTTTACCGCCAGTCCGACTCCCAAATCTCGTCCAAAGAATTCCTATAAACACATCACACTTGTCTATGCGCAGCTGACCATTAATAACTTCTTGTGGCCTCCCCATTCTTGGAGTAACATGAGTTTCCCACTTTATTACTTCAAATTGTATCAAATCTCTAAGGGACACGTTTAATTCCTCAACGACGCTATCAGCCCGCTTTCTTTCTTCCATAGTATCCGATGGCGAAGCAATAACAATTTTTTTAATCTTTTTATCCAATTCCAATTCAAAACCTCCATATTGTATTAGCTCACTGATAGCTGTTATGTGGAAAAACGCTGCCTGTCGATTTCTATAACAAAAATAATGGCTTATGAACTAATCGTTTCAAAACTATCACACTCCTGCATCGCCTCAGCCGCGTTTCTTCTCTTCAGGATTCATGAACATATCAATATCAACATCCCTTTATTAATGTTTCATTTCTAGAATGCCGAACATCATGCAGCGTAGTAGTTTTACAACAATATTTTCATAGTCACACTTGTATCTTGAACTCTCCAATTCAAAAAGGACAAGGCTGCTTATTTACTTTGCCCTTTTTAGCTTCACTATCCTATTCCCTAAAAACCTCCGCCGCCTTTCTCTCGATCTCCAGCCCTTTCTTATACCTCTCCATAAACGCTTCGAAGCCTTCCGCTTCGCCGTCCTCGGGAGCTATGGTCACCTTATCTTCGTCGACAAATACCTGGTTATCCAGAAAGTCGCCAAGGCTCCCCGCTTCTTCTTTCAGCATCATATACATCGCAAGGATCGCCATCCCCCACGGGCCGCCGCTCCCTGCGGTTTTCATGACCGTGATGGGCGCGTTTAAAGCCGCGGCGAGATATCTCTGAGCCACTTCCTCGGTTTTAAATATGCCGCCGTGCCCGATTATACCGTCCACCGGTAAGTGTTCTTTTTGGGTTATGATATCCATGCCGTACTTCAGCGTCGCGAAACTTGAGTATATCAGGCTCTTTATAAAATTGGCAAGCGTAAAGCCGCTTTCCGGCGTATGGATAAACATCGGGACGCCGTTTGAAAGCCCCGTTATATGCTCTCCTGAATAATAATTGTATGGAAGCAGGCCGCCGCAGTCGGCGTCTCCTTTGAGAGATTCTTTAAAGAGCTTTTCGAACAATTCACCCCAGCGCACGCCCGCGCCGAAGGCGTTAAGCGCCTCCGAGAAGATATTCATCCAAGCGTTTATATCGGTGGTGCAGTTATTGCAGTGCACCATCGCCGTCTGGCTGCCGTCGGGAGTCGTGCAGATATCGAGCTCGGGGTAGTAATTTGCGAGCGGTTCGTCCAGCACGATCATACCGAAAATGCTGGTGCCCGCCGATACGTTTCCGGTTCGTTTCTTCACGCTGTTGGTGGCGACCATTCCCGACCCCGCGTCACCTTCGGGGGGACAGAATGGCGTACCGGCTTTGATCCTTCCTCTCGGATCCAAAAGCCTCGCCCCATCTTCGGTAAGGCTTCCGGCATTATCTCCCGCCAAAAGTACGCGCGGCATCACTTCTCTTATCCTTGTTTCATAGCCCTTTTGCCCCGCAAGCTCTTCAAAGAGACGTATCATGCCCTCGTCGTAGTCTTTAGTCGCGTCGTCGATGGGGAACATCCCCGAGGCGTCCCCGACTCCGACCACTTTTTCCCCGGTGAGGCGCCAATGGACGTAACCCGATAAGGTTGTCATAAAGTTTATATCCGGCACATGCTCTTCGCCTTTTAGCATGGCGTTATAAAGATGCGCGACGCTCCACCTTTGCGGTATGTTGAATTTGAAGGCCTCTGTCAGTTCCTTCGCCGCTTCTCCCGTAATAGTGTTCCTCCAGGTTCTGAACGGCACAAGGAGCTTGTCGTTTTCGTCAAAGGCAAGATAG
This sequence comes from uncultured Lachnospiraceae bacterium, assembly GCA_964468385.1. Lineage (GTDB taxonomy): Bacteria > Bacillota > Clostridia > Lachnospirales > Lachnospiraceae > Alectryocaccobium. The sequence continues at coordinate 639 of CAYXUB010000084.1, read as the reverse complement.
CCGTGCATCATCGCGCTGATCCCGATCGCGTCTATGCCTTCAAGCTCCCTTCCGTATTGTTGTTCGTAGTTCGCGAACAGATTATCGCAGCATACCCTAAGACCCTTCCACACATCGTCCAGGCTGTATGTCCAGATTCCGTTCTCGAGGGTGTTTTCCCAGTCGAACTCACCCGTAGCCAAAACTTCATAACCTTCACTGATAAGTACTGATTTGATCGTCGTAGAACCTAATTCGATACCAAGCGTTTTCATCGAACCACCTTAACCTTTCGGGAAATCAAGAGGCAGCGGAGCGGGGCGTTCGAATCGCGTCTGCGTCTCGACGAACACATGCTCATGAGCGGATCTTATGATTCCTTCCATTATCTCGAGCGAGTGAAGCGCCATGTCCCCCGAAGCCCGCTGCGGACGTTTTTCCTTAAGTGCGTAAACCATGTCGATAAGCCCGATGCCCCTCGGATTTTCTTCATGGCTTACCGAGTTGAACGGATGTCTGTTGGGAACCGTAGGCCAAGGCGCGTTTACTATATCCGCCGGGCGGTCGTGATCTCCCCACCTGTAATGCTCCGCCTCCCGAAACAGCGTGTCGCCTCCGAAAAGGTTCGGACCCGCTATGGGATCTTTTTCATCGATCAGA
>CAYXUB010000083.1:0-4127 GCA_964468385.1 uncultured Lachnospiraceae bacterium | reverse complement strand
ACGAAGGAACCTTCCACGAATCCATAAACATGGCCGCCGCTTGGGATCTGCCATGTATATACATTATCGAGAACAATTATTTCGGTATTTCGGTTGATATCCGCAAGGTAACCAAGGAGCACGATTTATCCAAAAGGGCGCTTGCTTACGGCATCCCAGGGGTGAGGGTCGACGGAAACGACGCTGTCGCGGTTTGCGACGCCGTCAAAGAGGCGGCGGAAAGGGCGCGCAAGGGCGAGGGCCCGACCCTCATTGAATGTCTTACCTATCGCTGGCAGGGACACCATGTGGGCGACCCGGGAGAATACCGCGATGCGGCCGAGCTGGCCGATTGGAAAGAGCGGGAACCGCTCGGGCAACTGGAAAAACGAGGATTGCTGGCCAAAAATGAGATAATGAGTATCCGGGAAGCCGTAGACGACGAAATAAAGAGGGCCTGTAAATTCGCGGAAGAGAGTCCCTATCCCGACCAGGAAGAAGCTTTCATGGATTTATTCGTTGATTAACTGCTTAGGAAAAAGATTGGAGGTTGTTAAAATATGAGAGAACTTATGGTTCGTGACGCTATCCGTGAAGCTCTGGACGAGGAAATGGCTAGAGACGACAGGGTGTTTATTATGGGGGAGGACGTCGGTATCATAGGCGGCAACTTTAAATGTACCGAAGGGCTTATGGATAAATACGGCGATCTCAGGGTGAAAGACACTCCCATTTCCGAGCAGGGGTTCACCGGCATGGGAGTAGGCGCGGCGATTACGGGAATGAGGCCCATCGTGGAACTTATGTTCGGGGATTTTATCATGGTCTGCGCCGACCAGCTTTTCAACCAGATGGCAAAGATAACATATATGTCGGGAGGCCAGTGCAGGCTTCCCATGGTGGTGCGCACTCCGCTTGGCGGCGGCCGTTCCTCGGCGGCTCAGCATTCGCAGTCGCTTCACGCGTGGGCGTGCCATATCCCGGGAGTAAAGGTCGTGCTTCCCTCTACCGCGGGCGAATGCAAAGGCCTTCTTAAAACCGCGATAAGGGACGACAACCCCGTTATGTTCTTTGAGCATAAAATGCTCTATACGACAAAATTCGACGATGTACCCGAAGTAGGCGAGGATGTCTGCATACCGTTCGGAAAGGCGCGCATCGTGCAGGAAGGCTCCGATGTAACGGTAGTGGCAAACTCGATGATGACGGTTAAGGCCTTAAAGGCGATTCGGAATCTTGAGAAAGACGGGATCCGCCCCGAGCTTATCGACCTTAGGACCATCGTTCCCCTCGATACGGAAACGATAATACGCTCCGTTAAAAAAACAGGGAAGCTTCTCATAGTTGACGAAGGACATATCCACTTCGGCATAAGCGGAGAGATTGCAACCCGCATAATGCCAGACATTTTCTATGATTTGGAATATCCCGTGCAAAGGCTTGGAACAGGCAATGTGCCGCTTCCGTTCAGCCCGGCTCTCGAATTTCCCATTATCCCCGACGAAAAGGCCATAATGGCGAAAATTCGCGAGATGGTCGGCAGCGCGTAGATGCAAGCAAGAGTGATCGATAAGGAGATATAAGATATGGCAGAAGTAATTATAATGCCTAAGCTTGGTTTTAATATGGACGAGGGGGAGCTTGTTGCGTGGCACAAGAAAGTCGGCGATAAAGTATCCAAAGGCGAGGTTATTTTCGAAATCAATACCGACAAAACGGTGATGCCCATTGAATCCACCTCCGACGGGACATTGTTAAAAATAATGATAGACGAGGGCGAGAGCGCCGAGGTGTTCACACCCATAGCCGTTATCGGCGAGGCGGGTGAAGATCCGGACGCGGCGCTCAAAGATTTCAATAAGGGATCCGCGCCCGAAGCGCCAAAAGCCGTATCTGCATCTGATGATAAGATCTCTAAGCCAACAGCCGCAGAGCCGGCAGATATCAAGGATCTTAAATTCACCCCCAAAGCCAAAAAACTTATAAAAGATGAACAATTAGATGTTTCATCGCTCGCGGACATCAAGGGCACGGGCTATCAGGGCGGAATAACCGCTAAAGATATAAAGGCTTCGCCGCTGGCTCGAAAGATCGCGGAGCAAAAGGGCGTCGATCTTTCGGCTGTCAAAGGAAGCGGCTCCTCAGGAAAAATAATGAAGGCAGATGTAGAGGCCGCGGCGGCCGCCTATAAGCCGGCCGCCGAGCTTGGAAGAAGCGAAAACATGATCGTCGCATCGGTTGCGCCATATAAGGGCGTACGCAAAATCATCGGCGACAGGCTCAGCAGCTCCATGTTCACGGCGCCGCACCTCTATTTTACGGACGCGGTGGACACCACAGAGCTGACGGCATTCCGCAAGAAACTCAACGAAAACAACGATATAAAGATTGCCGTTTCCGATTTGCTGGCAATGGCCGCGTGCAAGGCGCTCAAGAAATATCCCGGGATAAACTCTTCCCTTCAGGACGGCAATATAATCACATATGAGTCCATAAACATAGGCATCGCCGTGGCGGGCAGCAACGGCCTTGTGGTTCCCGTGATTAAAAACATCCAGAACAAGTCTCTGACGGAAGTCTCCGCGATAAGCAGGGATCTTGTCGCAAGAGCGAAGGAAGGCAGGCTTGCCCCGGATGAATATAGTGAAGGGACATTCAGTATTTCCAACCTTGGGATGTTCGGGATAGGGAATTTCACGGCGATAATAAACACTCCCGAATCGGCTATCCTTTCGGTCAGCTCCGTCAGGAAGACGCCCGTAGTCATTACCGACGAAAACGGTGTGGATACCATAGCAATACGGCCTATGATGAACATTCAGCTTTCGGTGGATCACAGGCTTATCGACGGGCTCCTCGCTTCGCAGTTTGTTGAATATATGAAGGAACTGCTGGAGAACCCGCTGCAGATATTGATCTAAGCAAAAACGAAAGGGGAGACATTATGTCGGAAGTCACCAATATGCCAAAACCCGGCTCTAAAGAGTACGACTACGAAATAATAGTAATCGGAGCGGGTCCCGGCGGCTACGAGACGGCCATCAAAGCGGCGCAGCTGGGAAAGAAGACCTGCATCATCGAAGACGGCAGTTTCGGGGGCACCTGTCTCAATGTTGGCTGCATCCCGACAAAGGTGCTGATACAGTCGGCCGAGGTCTTTGAGAAGGTAAAGCATGCAGGCCAGTTTGCCGTAGACGGAGTGGATGCGAATGCGCTCAAGCTAAATATGGGCAAGCTTCAGGCAAGGAAAAAAAACATCGTAAAAACACTTGTAAACGGTGTAAAAGGCTTGCTTCGCGCGAATAAGGTAACCGTCGTGAATGGACGGGCCTCGTTTGCCGACGCTCATACGCTGACCGTGGACGGCAAAAATCTTACGGCCGAAAACATCATTATCGCCACCGGTTCAAGCGTTTTCATCCCGCCGTTTATAGCCGTAGAGGGTGAGAACAATATTATAACAAGCAACGAAGCTCTGGATATCGAGCGCGTCCCGGAAAGCATAGCCGTTATCGGCGGCGGGGTTATCGGGATAGAATTTGCTTTCCTATTCAACAAACTCGGAAGCAAGGTTTCCGTCATAGAGCTTACCGACCATATCCTGCCGATGGTGGATGTTGAGATTTCCAAACTGGCGCAAAAGAGAATGGCAAGGGATGGGATCAAGTTCAGCTTGGGCGCCAAGGTCAGCAAGATAAGGGACAATACGGTCTGCTTCGAAAAAGACGGCGAACAATGCGAGATCGAGGCCGATACCGTCCTCGTGGCCGTCGGGCGGATACCGAATACCGAAGGTCTCAACGCGAAGGAAATCGGAATAGAATTTGAGGGCAGAGCCATAAAGACCGACAGCCATTTGCAGACGAATATCCCCAATATTTTCGCGATAGGAGATGTGAACGGCAAGGTAATGCTGGCGCATACCGCATCGCACGAAGGCATGACGGCCGTTAAAAACATATGCGGCGAGGAGGAGGAAATGAACTACGACTCCATCCCCTCCTGCATCTACCTAAGCCCCGAGATTGCCTGCATGGGGCTTACGGAGGAAAAGGCCAGGGAGCTGTACAACGATAATATCAAAGTCGGAAGATTTAATATGGTTGCCAACGGCAAGTCTCTTATAGAAGGCGACACCGACGGCATGT
>CAYXUB010000082.1:2408-4229 GCA_964468385.1 uncultured Lachnospiraceae bacterium | reverse complement strand
ATACAATGGTAAGTGTTGAAAACGGTATTTGCTGATATAAAAGCTGTTGTGTCCTGGAGTGCCTCCCAGGGTACAACAGCTTTTATATATTATTCTTTTTGGGTTGCTGTTTTTCTGGCCGGTCTTTTCGCCGGCTGCAGCTGCTCGATCTGAGCTTGGAGCCGGGCATTCTCTTTATTCGTCTCTCCGATTCGCTCCAGCATCTCCCTCTCTTTATCCATGACTGCTCTCTCTTTTTCGATGACAGCCTGCGATTCGGCCATCTTCAGGGCATGATCGGCATCTTTTAGCTGGGATTCTTTTTTTCGGATTTCTTCTTGCAGCCCCTTCACTTCCTCCTGCAGGTTCTTGTAATTCTTCACTTCTGCCTCTAACTCGGCCACCCGGCGGGAAAGCAGGTCGTTATTGGCTGATTTTTCTGCGGCTATTGTCCGGGCATCATCCCGTTCCCGGAGCGCCTGCTCCGCTTCATGCTTTGCCTGGTCAACCTCCTTTTGTGCCTGCTCCTTGATTGTATCGACTGTTTTTTTAAGCTCCTGCACTGTGATCTCAGCAGCAGCCTGTATTGAATGCGCTTCTTCAATCATCTTGGCTGCTTCCCCTAACGCCCCGTTTTTTTCTTCTATGGCGGTATTTATACGGCCCTTCAGATCGTTGATCTGACTATCCTGGCCGGCAACAACACCATTGATCTGCCGAATCAGGGTCGCTATTGTTTCGTCTATTGCCTTCAGGTCTCCCGCAAGCTCCGGATGCGTCCCTTTTGTTGCTTCTGCCTCTGCTACAGCCAGAATCCGGACAAGAATGTCCTCTTTTTTATCCCCCTCCTGAGCGTACACTTCCATGACTCGATTCGCTCGTTCGATAGTTTCCGCCGATGCTGCTACCGCAAAATTTGCCATACCTGTCATCCTTTCCCAATAATCTTATAGCTATATTATATTATATCATATCAATTAATATTAATCAATTAATATTAACTTTTTATATCATTTTCGCCGTTGCAGCTGGGCAACCCGGAGGATACTTAAAGCGCCGGATGGGATATGCTATGATGAGTAGGAAAAATGATAGGCGTCCAAGAAACGAGGCCCCGAAAATTGCGGATATCCGGGGCCTTTTGTTATTCTTGTAAATGTAAGACAAAAAGTATTGTTTTTTGTCTTACATTTTTATATCATATAAGCAGTGGGAGGTAAGTAGAATGTTGTTTGAATGGGATGATGAGAAGGAAAGGGTCAACATAGATGGCCTGGATTTCAGCACAGCAGCTCTTGTATTCGGCGATCCTGACCGTATAGAGAGATATGACATAGCCCATTCCGTAAATGAGGATCGGTATATCACAATAGGTCAAATTAGAGGCGTGGCCATAGTTGTTCTGGTTGTGTATACCGAAAGAGAAGAAGCGGTACGGATTATATCAGCAAGGCTAGCCACAAAAAGGGAAAAGGAGGCGTATTACAATGCGGAAGAATATTGATGTGACAAAAGAGCCTACATCTGCGCAGATCGCAATGCTTCAGAGGGCCGCCACCCTTCCGATCAGTGCAGATGATGAATGTCCAGAGTTTTCTGAGGCGGAATTGTCGGAGTTTAAGAGGATTTCCAGTGAGAGAAAGGCAGATCGGCAAAAACAGACTGTTACACTGCGGTTATCTCCACAGGCAGTAAAAAAAGCAAAGTCCCTTGGAAAAGGTTATACTTCTGTGCTTAGCCGTATTCTTGAAACCGCACTTGAAAACCCGGACATTATCAAGCGGTATTTGTAACCTTGGCCTATTTAGGCGAAAAGCCCTGGATATTCGAAAAATTTCCAGG
>CAYXUB010000082.1:0-2397 GCA_964468385.1 uncultured Lachnospiraceae bacterium | reverse complement strand
CTTTTCTTTGTTGTCCCGCCGGAGGCGGCTGATTGTAGTGGTGCGCCGCAGGCGCAGGCCGGGAGCGACGGGTCCCATGGGGCGGTGGGTCGGCCCGGCCAACGGACGGTGAGACTAGCTTTTTTCCTCCAACTTTTCCTGCGGACTTTTCTATTACCCAGAACGGTGTAGGATTTTTATAGAGTGACTCAAAAAAAGCAAAAGTATATTAAAATACTTGCATAAGTAATATAAATGCTATACAATAAAAGAGAAAGGAGTGGTATCTATGGCACAGATTAGTTTGCGGGTAGATGACGATGTAAAACGCAGTGCGGAAAGAACGCTTGATGATATAGGCATGAGTATGTCTACTGCAATCAATATTTTCCTAAAGGCAGTTGTAAGGGAAAATCGTATCCCGTTTGAACTGTCTGCAGACCCTTTTTACAGTAAGGAGAATATAACGGAGCTGGAGAGACGTGTGGCGGATATACGTTCTGGGAAAAGCACCTTGAAAGAGCATGAGCTGATAGAGGTGGGGGAATGAGGAAGCTGTGGCAGGATGAAGCGTAGGAAGAATATCTTTACTGGCAGACACAGGATAAGAAAACCCTAAAGAGGATCAATAAGCTTCTGACCGACATTGACCGGAACGGGTATCAATGCACAGGAAAACCGGAGCCACTTAGCGGAAGCCTTGCGGGCTATTGGAGTGTTCGGATTGACGTGAAAAACAGGATTGTGTTCAGAATCGACGGCGACAGCATAGAAATCATACAATGCGGAACGCATTATCGAGATAAATAAAGTGTCAGGACAGCCATACAGACGAAAAAAGCCAGTATTTATGCGGACTTTTGAAAATACTGGCTTTTTTGTTCGAACTTTTCTGTGAGTCAGAACGGTGTAAGTATCAGCGTTCCAACTCTCTTGACTTTGGTTTCTGCTAATTCCGATCCGGCTCCTGCCGGTCTAAATGCTTGCGCTGCATGATGATCTCGTATATCCCAGGCAGCTTTTCCTCGATAATTTGCAATAAATGGCTAATTGTGCCCTGAAGGCTGGCCAGCTTAGCTTTCAAACGCTTGTTTTCCGCCTGGAGTTGGAGATTATCCATCCGCATCTTTGTGCTGGGCCTGTCCGCTTCCACTTCCTGGATTTTTTTCTGGAGTTGACGACTGGCGTCCTGATAGGCGGCGTCCGCCTTCTGCTCAGCCCGCTCAGCCCTGGCCAATGCCTTATCACGCTCGGCCGTCATGCGATCCACGGCAGTGGCGGTCCGTTTCAAAGCCTCAAACTCCTTATAGGTCACGCCTTTTAAGCCGCCAAAAAGGGTCTTATCCCCATTGAGCGCCTTAACCTCCTCGGTGGTAAGCGTCTCCTTTTCCCCCTTCAGAGCCTCTATTTCGCCTTTTAAAGCGTTTTTCTCCCCCTCCAAGGTATATTTGTCCTCTTGGAGCGTTTTAAGCTCTCTATCGGCCTCAGAGACTTGCCTGTTGGCTTCCTCAAGACGCTCCTGGGAATGTTGGATTTTATATTCCGTCAATTCCAGGCCGACCTTATCGGGCGGCAGCGGCTCAACTATGATTCTCAGGCCATGTTCCTGGCACGCATTGATGAAATGCTCCCGGCATAAGCGGGAATATGTCTGCTTGGCGTTATTGTACTTGCCATACTTTTTGCCGGGCTCCGGAGGCAGAACGCCCATCTCAGACAGGGCTTTCGCCTGCCCGACCACCTCCATGCCCTTTGCGTCGTGCCCGATCCAAACAGACCGCTCATGGATATGAGGCATGGCGTCCGGCTCGTCAACATGGAGCGCTGCGTCCAGGGTCCGACACTGGGGAAACTGTTGGGCTTTCCATTCCTGATGATCCAGATAAATTTCCCAGAGAAGCTGCGGGTCTATGTCCTTGCCGACCGTGTAGAGGGTCTCCTCCGGGCAGCTCCTGACCGATCTGTAGTATTGTTCCATGGTTTTGATCTGGCCAGGCTTGCCCTTGGCTTTGTAACCGGCGTTTTTCCGCTCCAGGCTTTTGGCGAAGTGATCCTGATAGAACGCCAGCTCGTGCTCCTCATTGGTGGCAGCCCCGTAGTCGCCGCCGAAACGGATGTTCCTGTTCTGATCCGTCAAAGCCGGGTCGATATGGTCTGTGGTCGATGTGTCAAACTGCCGGTCATTGTGCTTTGCGGAGAAAACCCCGCTCTTTCCCGCCCGCCCGTTATGGATAGACGCCCGTGTCCCTTTGCCACTCATTTTGTCACCTCCCGCCTCAATGATAGCGCGGAAGGGCCGGCCAGTCAATCACTTAATCCGGATTAAGTATAACTTGTACCATTTGCGGAAGCAAAGCTTCCACAAACGTCGGGGCTCTCCGAGGGTTAAGGGGGCCGGAAGCCCCCTCGCCGCAGCTG
>CAYXUB010000081.1:0-4295 GCA_964468385.1 uncultured Lachnospiraceae bacterium | reverse complement strand
GTAGAGCAGAGGACTGAAAATCCTCGTGTCTCTGGTTCGATTCCGGAACAAGGCAGAGATGAAGCAATCGCTTAGCGTTAAAGCTCTTGCGATTGCTTTTTTTAATGAATTATTGTTGACATATTTTGCTGGAGGGTGTAATATACGGTCGAAATCCGAGTAAAACAGTCGGATTAAGGAGGAAATAATGAAGCTATCCACTAAAGGAAGATATGGATTGCGTGCCATTATAGACATGGCGGTCAATAGCGAAGATGGTACGGAGACTATTTCTATACAGAGTATATCGCAGCGCCAAGGAATTTCGGAGACATATCTCGAGCAGCTGATGCGCCCTCTTAAGCAAGCCGGACTTATCAATTCAATCAGAGGGGCAGGCGGCGGGTATCAGCTGGCAAGAGATGCCGCTCAAATATCGGTTGGCGAAGTGCTCCGTGCTCTTGAAGGCGATCTAAAGCCTGTGGATTGTGGGGCGATCAGGCAAAGCGGAGGTTGTGACGCTGCCGACAGTTGTGTTACTAAACTTGTGTGGAAGCGTATGAACGAAGCGATTCAAAATGCCGTGGATTCCATCACGCTTGGAGAGCTCATAGACGAGAGCAGAAAAATGAAGGACATAAACTGCAATGATGCGAAATATAAATGCGAGCAGAAGGCAGGAATTTAAATAAATAGAAAAGGGAAAAGAAAAATGATTTATTTAGATAATGCATCAACGACGAAGACAGCGCCAGAAGTAGTACAGGAAATGCTGCCGTTTTTTTCGGAACTTTATGGAAATCCTTCGAGCATATATGATCTGGCCGGGAAGAGCAGGAAAGCTGTCGATAAGGCAAGAAGCCGGATAGCCGAGGTCATAGGGGCAAAAACTGAGGAAATATATTTTACTGCGGGCGGGAGCGAAGCGGACAACTGGGCGCTCAAGGCTACGTTTGAATATTTCAAAGGCAAGGGAAATCATATAATCACGACAAAGATCGAGCATCATGCCGTATTGCATACCTGTAAGTATTTGGAAAAATGCGGAGCAGAGGTGACCTATCTGGACGTAGATAAGGACGGCATCGTGGATATTGAAGAACTTAAAGCGGCAATCAAACCGAATACGATTCTTATCTCCGTGATGTTTGCGAATAATGAAATAGGAACTCTTGAACCGATAAAAGAAATTGGTAAGATTGCCAAAGAACATAAGATCCTTTTTCATACAGATGCGGTTCAGGCTTTTGGACAGGTTCCGATAAATGTAGACGAGCTCAATATAGATATGCTTAGCGCGAGCGCCCATAAGATATATGGGCCTAAAGGAGTAGGCTGCCTTTATATAAGAAAGGGCGTTAAGATCAGATCCTTTATCCATGGCGGGGCGCAGGAGAGAAAGAGAAGAGCGGGGACTGAAAATGTGCCGGGGATCGTCGGATTCGGAAAAGCCGCTGAAATGGCAAATGAAATGATGGAAGAGCGCTCAAAAAAAGAACAGGAACTGCGTGACCATATGATAGAACGTATTTCCAAAGAAATACCTCAGGCAAAGTTGAACGGGCATCCGACTAAAAGACTTGCAAATAATGTGAATTTCAGTTTCGAGTTCGTAGAGGGGGAATCACTCCTTTTGATTCTCGATCAAAAAGGCATATGTGCCTCAAGCGGTTCGGCTTGTACTTCAGGCTCGCTCGACCCCTCGCATGTACTGCTTGCGATAGGGCTCGTACATGATATTGCGCATGGTTCTTTAAGGCTTACGCTCGGAAAAGAAACGACGCTTGAGGACATTGATTATACCGTTGAGGCAGTAAAAGAGACGGTTGAACAAATGCGTAAGATGAGTCCTCTATATGAAGATTTCACATCTGGGAAAAAAGCTTCGATAATAGATACTCAATATAAATGATGCCGGGATCAAAAGGTTTAAGCACACATAAGGAGAAAAGAAAATGTATAGTGAAAAAGTAATGGATCATTTTCAACATCCGAGAAATGTCGGAGAGATAGAAAACGCCAGCGGAGTTGGGACGGTCGGCAACGCAAAATGCGGCGATATAATGAGGATGTACCTTGATATAGATGATAATGGGGTTATAAAGGATTGCAAATTTAAGACCTTTGGCTGCGGAGCAGCGGTTGCAACGAGCAGCATGGCGACGGAGCTCGTAAAGGGAAAGACTGTTCAGGAAGCGCTTGAGGTAACAAATAAGGCCGTTATGGAGGCGTTGGACGGGCTTCCCCCCGTAAAAGTACACTGTTCTCTTTTGGCAGAGGAGGCTATCCACGCCGCGCTTTGGGATTACGCGCAGAAGCATAATATCAAAATTGACGGGCTTGAAAAACCGAAAAGTGATATAGGTGAAGAAGAGGAAGAAGAGGATTATTGATGGCGGCAAAGAAGGTTGTCGTCGGAATGTCCGGAGGAGTAGATTCTTCCGTTGCCGCCTATCTGTTAAAGAAAGAGGGCTATGAAGTAGCCGGAGCGACTATGAGGGTCTGGGGCGGCGAAAGCGAGGACGAGGATGCGGCGCGTGTTGCAAATATACTCGGGATAAAGCATTATTCCGTCGATTACAGCGGCGTTTTCAAGGAAAAAGTTGTAGATTGCTTCGTGGACGAATATCTGCACGCAAGGACGCCTAACCCATGTGTCTCCTGCAACAGATATGTAAAATGGGAGGCGCTTCTTTCTGTTGCAAAAGGAATCGGCGCGGACTTTATAGCGACGGGACATTATGCTAAGGTAGAAAAATTAGAGTCCGGACGATTCGCAATAAGTAGTTCGGCTTCCGGGAAAAAAGACCAAAGTTATGTCCTTTACAAGCTGACGCAGGGGCAGCTTTCACACACGTTAATGCCACTCGGAGGATATACTAAACCGCAGATACGTGAGATAGCAAAAAAACTTGAACTGCCTGTAGCCGAGAAGGCGGATAGCCAGGAGATATGTTTTATACCCTCGGGAGACCATGTTTCTTTTATAAAAGAATATAGTGGAGTATCTATGCCAAAGGGCAGCTTCGTCACGGAGAATGGAGAGGTGCTCGGGGCTCATAAAGGATTGTATCATTATACGATAGGACAGCGGCGCGGGCTCGGGCTTCCTATGGGACGGCGGGTATTCGTGAAAGCGATTGACGCCGAAAAAAACGTAGTGGTAGTAGCGGAAGACAAGGACATGTTTACGGATAGGGTAAAAATGAATGCGCTCAGTTTTATGGGCTTGGCTGATCTTCCGTATGGAAAAGAGGAGCGATTTATTGGAAAGATAAGATACGGGCATGCCGGAACTCCCTGTATTGCGAGACGTAGTGGAATAGACGAGATAAGTTGCTATTACGATGAGCCGGTGCGAGCGCCGGCGCCGGGACAGTCGCAGGTGCTTTATAAAGATGGATATGTTGCTATAGGAGGTATCATAAGTGCTAGCTGACAGGCATTTGCACACGCGATTTTCAGAGGATTCAAATGAAGAGCCGGAGAATGTCATAAACGCCGCGCTTAGGCTCGGCATTGAAGATGTATATATCACCGATCACTACGATATAGATTTCCCGGGCGGACTGTTCCTTTTTGATGTAGATAAATACTTTGAAGAATTGACAAAGCTCAAGAAGAAATATGCTGGGACGATAAACGTGCATATCGGAGTAGAGCTTGGACTAAAAGCTGATATAGGCGATAAGATAGATGCCTTGCTTGCAGCATATCCCTTTGAATATGTCATTGGTTCTACACATCTCATGGATGAAAAAGACCCGTATTACAGGGATATCTTCGACATGGATGATGAGTCGTATTTCAGGCTTTTTTTTCAAAACACTCTTGACAGCATAAGGGCTTGCAGAGGCTTTGATACTTTCGGGCATTTTGATTTTGCGGTCAGGTACGGCTATGAAAAAGATAAATATTACCGCTACGAACTCTATGAGGAGCTGATAGACGACATACTAAAAGAGATAATAAAAAAAGATGCCGCTCTTGAGATAAACACGGCAAGTGTGCGGAAAGGGCTTAAATACTTTCATCCATATCCCTGTATCCTTAAAAGATATAAGGAGTTGGGAGGCAAAAAGCTTGCGGCCGGTTCAGACGCGCACACTGCAGATGAGGTGGGTAGTGGCCTTGTCGATATTCCCGAATATATAGGTGGATTCGGATTCAGCCTCGATGACCTTATATGAGTCTGAATGGCATTATTAACTATTAAAAAGTTCTAATTTTAAAGAATTAAAGTTGATTATTTTTTTCAAATCTGATATTGAGTTTTTTAGTTTAGTTTATTACAATATACGGCGAAAGGTAATATG
>CAYXUB010000080.1:0-4384 GCA_964468385.1 uncultured Lachnospiraceae bacterium | reverse complement strand
GGGAGCGTGTTCAAAACAATAATAAAGATTATAACATAGCATCTAAGGTTTTTTTTCTTTTTTTGAGCTTTTCCGGAGCAAGGGCTGCCGTATTTTTTAAAGGATTTTCTATGCCCGCCCTTTCATATTTAAAAAAGCCCATCGTATGGAAGGCTAAAAGTTCATATCTTTCAAACTTAAAACGCTTCGACAGCTTGGCATATTCGCAAATATCTTCCTCGCTATCGTTCAGCCCCGGAACAATGACCGTGCGAAGCCAAAGACGCTTATTGTTTTTTGTGCAATAGTCTCCTATCTCCAAGGGCAGCTCAATATCTCCTGAGGTAAAGATATTGTATCGCTCGGCATCATAAAACTTCAGGTCAAGCATAACCATGTCTGCTCCGTCTATTGCTCTCGCGACATCTTCCGTAAGAGGAACGCTTCCCGAAGTGTCGATACAGTATCCTATACCTTCTTCTTTAAGCATAGGCTGAAGCTCATTGATAAATTCGGAATTTAACAAGGGCTCGCCACCGGAAAAAGTAACGCCCCCACCGTTTTTGAAATACGGCTTAAAGCGTTTGATCTTTTCAAATATTTCGTGGCTTGTCAGAACGCTTCCTTGCTCCGGCCATGTGTCCGGATTATGACAATACACACAGCGAAGAGGGCAGCCGGCAAAAAAAACAGCATATCTGATGCCCTCCCCGTCCACTGCAGCCATTGATTCAAAAGAATGTATAGGAGCCGTCTTATATCTTTCCATGGAAGGTTCTCGAGATCACCTCTTCTTGCTTGTCTCGCGTCAGCTTGTTGAAATTCACGGCATAGCCGGAAACCCTTATGGTCAATGAGGGATATAGTGTCGGGTCGTTCATGGCCGCGACGAGCTTATCCCTATTGAGCACATTAACATTAAGATGATGTGCATCCTGCGAAAAATAACCGTCGAGCATATTTACAAGATTTGTAATACGGACATTATCATCACGCCCTAAGGCCTCAGGAGTTATTGAAAACGTGTTGGATATACCGTCCTGACAGCAGCAATAGTCAAGCTTTGCGACCGAATTGAGTGAAGCCAAGGCCCCTTCGCAATCCCTGCCGTGCATAGGATTCGCACCGGGAGCAAAGGGTTCTCCTGCCTTTCTTCCGTCGGGGGTAGCGCCCGTTTTCTTACCGTAGGTTACATTCGATGTTATCGTCAGGATCGAAAGTGTATGCTTCGCGTTTCTATACAGGGGTGTCTTGCACAGTTCTTGATAGAAATATTCCATGAGCTCCTTGCCAATAAGATCGACCCTATCGTCGTCATTGCCGAACTTCGGAAAATCCCCTTTTATATCGAAGTCTGTTATGATGCCCCTGTCGTCCTTGACGGGTGTCACCGAAGCGTATCTAATTGCGGAAAGCGAATCGGTGGCAACGGAAAAGCCGGACACACCAAATGCCATAAGCCTTTCAACATCGGTATCATGCAAAGACATCATAAGCCTCTCATAAGCATATTTATCATGCATATAATGAATGACATTGAGAGTGCTCGCATATAACCTTGCCAGCCAAGACAGATACTTCTTATATACGGAAAGCGTCTTTTCAAAGTCAAGCTTCTCTTCCGCAAATATCTCACCCTCCGGGGCTATCTGCTCTCCCCAGATCTCATCTCTTCCGCCGTTGAGCGCAAGCAGCAGCACCTTGGCCAGGTTGCACCTTGCCCCGAAATACTGCATCTGCTTGCCCATCTTCATTGCAGAAACACAGCAGGCTATGGCATAGTCGTCTCCAAAGCTCTTTCTCATAACGTCATCGTTTTCGTATTGTATGGAATCCGTGTCTATGCTCACTTTTGCGCAGAAATCCTTGAAAGACCGTGGCAGCTTTTCCGACCAGAGCACAGTTATATTCGGCTCAGCCGAAGAGCCGAGATTGTACAGTGTCTGAAGTATCCTATAGCTTGTCTTGGATACCATATGTCTGCCTTCTGTAGTAACTCCGGCAAGCGCAAGCGTTACCCATACCGGATCTCCGGCGAAAAGTTCGTTATATTCAGGTGTGCGAAGGTGACGAACAAGCCTTAATTTGATAACGAAATCATCTATTATCTCCTGAGCCTTGATCTCGTCAAGGATGCCGTCTCTCAAATCTCTTTCGAAATATATATCAAGGAACTCGGCTATCCTTCCTATGGAATTTGCCGCGCCGTTTTGCTCCTTTACCGCGCCAAGGTAGCCGAAGTATAACCATTGAACGGCCTCGATGGCATTGGCCGCGGGTTTCGAAATATCGTAACCATAGCTTTCCGCAAGCATTTTAAGCTGCCGCATAAACTCGAGCTGCTTAGCTACGTCTTCTAAGAGATGTATGGTTTCGGCATCGAGAAAATCTTTTTCACTCAGTCTTTTCTTGTCTTTTTTCTTTTCCTCGATAATCCTATCCATGCCGTAAAGAGCGACACGCCTGTAATCTCCTATTATCCTGCCGCGTGCATAGGCATCGGGAAGCCCGGTGAGTATACCCGCGTGACGGGCTTTTTTCATCGCGTCGGTATAGACACGAAATACGCCTGAGTTATGCGTCGTTCTATACTTAAATTCGTCTTTAACCTTACGGGAAAGCTTATATCCGTATGCCTCACATGCCTGTATAGAGTTTCTTATACCGGCAAAAGGAGAAACGCCTCTTTTGAGCGGCTCATCCGTTTGAAGTCCGACTATAATGTCCGTTTCTTTATCAAAAACATAACCGGGAGCATGAGAAAGTATGCTCATGACGTTTTCTGTGTCTACATTGAGAACCCCGCCTTTTTTAGACTCCTCGATAAGCAGCTCTTTCACCCTGCCCATTACCTTATTCGTCCTTGCCGTAGGCCCTTGCAGAAAGCTTGAATCTCCGTCGTAAGCCGTATAATTTCTTTTTATGAAATCCGCAGTATTGATTTCATTTTGCCAATCACCGCCTGCAAATCCCCTCCATGCTATTTCATTTATCATCTGTTTACTCCTGGAAAAACAAC
The DNA here is from genome assembly GCA_964468385.1 of uncultured Lachnospiraceae bacterium. GTDB lineage: Bacteria > Bacillota > Clostridia > Lachnospirales > Lachnospiraceae > Alectryocaccobium. The sequence continues at coordinate 1,386 of CAYXUB010000080.1, read as the reverse complement.
TCCGAACAATATATTGTGGCTTTGTCAAGCACTGTATACATTATGCAGTATTTTTCACACATGTCAAGTCTTTTTGGGAGTCTGATACTAAGCAGCAGCTATATCATCGCAATCGAAAATTTGTTTGCTTTTATGTTATTTGTGTTATAAAATATACAAAACATGTACAAACTTCTATTGTCATAAAGGGAGTAAATATGAGTGATAAAGCTGAACTTACAGCAAAGCAATCGGCAATACTGGAATATTTAAAGCAATGCGTTGTTGAAAACGGCTATCCCCCAAGCATAAGAGAAATATGCAATGCGGTAGGGCTCAAGTCCACCTCTTCTGTACATGCGTATCTTGAAGCGCTTGAAAATCGGGGATACATCTCGAAAGACAGCCATAATTCACGATCGATAAAATTATTGGATAAAGCCTTTGAAGGCGATCGAAAGCCTGAAGCCGAAGAAGAGCCTCCATATATGGCTGCTTTGCAGAGTGAGCTCGTTATGGTACCTATTATCGGCACTGTTGCGGCGGGCACTCCTATACTGGCTGACGAAATGATAGAGTCCTACTATCCCGTTCCTGCCGAAAGGCTTCCAAACCGCCAGACTTTCTTCCTTCGCGTAAGGGGAAACAGCATGGAAAATGTCGGCATACTCGACCGCGACTTCGTACTCGTAGAACAGAGGAACGACGCGGCGAACGGCGATATAGTCGTAGCGCTTTTAGACGATTCGGCTACAGTAAAAACGTTCTACGACGAAGGCGATCATTTCCGCCTTCAGCCGCAGAACGATTACATGGACCCGATAATAGTAAAGGATAAGCTAACTATACTCGGAAAAGTTATAGGAAGCATGCGCTTCTTCTGAAAAACTCTTGTTTATCCGGCGGTGAGCTCATTTCGGCTCACCGCTTTTCCGTCCTTCCATATGCGTTCAATATTATAAAAAGCTCTGCTTTCTGTATCGAATATATGCACGATCACATCGTAATAGTCCATAAGTACCCAGTTTGCGCTATTATAACCTTCGATGTGCTTAGGCCTGCAACCCTGCTTTGAAAGCCTCTCTTCTATCTCGTCAACCATCGCTTGGATCTGATTTTTGTTGTTCCCGCTCGCGATAACGAAATAATCCGCAAAAGCGGAGACCTCCTTTATATCTATAATGCTCAGATCGAGTGCCTTTTTTTCTTCAAGCGCGTCTATGACAATAGTGGCTATTTTTTTTGCTTCGCTCATTCTGGTCTCCTGTTTTTTATTTTTTCGTGATAATATCCATAGGCCTTTCGCGTAACCTCGTCTATGGGTCTTTTTGATTCTTCAAGATGCTTGAGCGTATCAGACATTATCATTTTGTTACATTTGTCAAGGTTTCTAAAAGCTGTCCTTCT
>CAYXUB010000079.1:0-4392 GCA_964468385.1 uncultured Lachnospiraceae bacterium | reverse complement strand
CCGTCATAAGCTTCATAGACACTCCTGGGGCTTACCCCGGCATGGAGGCGGAGGGCAACGGACAGGCGAACGCCATAGCCGAAAGTCTTGCACTCATGAGCGGGTTAAGGACACCGACGATAGCGGTCGTAACGGGAGAAGGCAGCAGCGGAGGCGCGCTTGCTATCGCGGTTTCGGATCGGGTATATATGCTTGAAAACGCGGTATACAGCATACTTTCCCCCGAAGGCTTCGCTTCTATCTTGTGGAAGGACGCTTCAAGAGCCTCCGAGGCCGCGGAGATCATGAAGCTTACGGCTCAGGAGCTTTATGATTATAAGCTGATAGATAAGATAGTGCCCGAGAAAAACCTGTATAAAAACTTAGACAGGCTCCTATATTCCTCGATGATGAAGCTCAAATGCTTTACGCCGGACGAGCTCGTTGCGAGACGCTATAGGAAATTTAGAAATATAGACAGGCTGTATAAGCCGGTAGAGCTTGAAAAAGAGACAGAAGAAACTCCGTCTCAGACGGAATAAGCATGGGACGGGAGATTAGATGGCCGGACTGAAGATAATAGGAACGGGGCATGCTTTGCCCCGCAACGTCGTTTCAAACGATGACCTTGGCAAGATAATAGATACAAACGACGAGTGGATATATACGCGCACGGGCATAAAGACGAGACGCATCGCGCGTGAAGAGGAAGCGGTGCACATATTGGCAAGGCGGGCGGCGGAGGCTGCCATAAAAAAAGCTGCTGAGAACGACTCCGCTTTTTCAAAGGATAAGATCAAGGCGGTCTTGGTCGCGACCATGACCTCGGATTTCGTATTCCCCTCTGTGTCCTGCATACTGCAAAAGGAGCTTGGTCTAAAAAACGATATAAAGGCTTTTGATTTAAGCGCGGCTTGTACAGGCTTTATATACGCTATGCAGAGTGCGTACGAGCTTTTGAATACGGACAGCCGTGGCTATGTGCTCGTGGTCGGAGCAGAATGTATGTCGAGGGTACTGAACTTCGACGATCGCTCTACGAGCGTGCTTTTCGGCGATGGGGCAGGTGCTGCCCTTGTCTGTTTCGACGATTCTAAGGAAAGCATGTTCAAGGAGGTTTCGGGCAGCGAGGGCAATCTGACCGACCTCTATTGCAGGATAAAGAAAAGGAACGAAGGCAGCTACGACAGCCTTTTAGGAGAGAACAAAACGCTTGAAGGAGAGGCCGTATACTGCGGAGGAGAGAACGAGCCCGACGGTTTTTTGCATATGAACGGAGGGGCCGTCTTTGTATTTGCTACCACTGCTTTAAAAAAAGCGATCAACACGCTGCTTGATGCAACGGGATTGACGATGAATGATATCGATATGGTCGTCTGTCATCAGGCAAACGCGAGGATAATTAATCATGTAAAGAAAAAGTTTCCCGAAGACGGGCATAAATTTTTCATGGACTTAGAGGAATACGCCAACACTTCCGCAGGGAGCGTTGCCATCGCGCTTTCGGATATGTATGAGAAAGCTCTCATACGTCCGGGAATGAAGCTGATCTTGGCCTCGTTCGGAGCGGGATTATCGTGGAACGGCATTTTGATGACCGTATGAACAGGAGGGTAAAATGGACAAACTCAACAAACTGCTCGGGATAAAATATCCTTTTATACAAGGAGGCATGGCTAACATAGCGACGGCGCAGCTCGCGTCGGCTGTATCAAACGCGGGCGGGCTTGGTATCATTGCCGCCGGTGGGATGGATGCTGATACACTGCGCGAGAACATCAGGCAGTGCCGTGCTTCAACGGATAAGCCCTTTGGCGTAAACCTGATGCTCATGCATCCGCAGATCGATGACCTTGCCGTTGTTGTCGTTGAAGAAGGGGTAAAATTTATAACGACGGGCGCGGGCATGCCCTCTAAATATATGGAGAGCTGGAAAAAGGCCGGAATAAAAGTAATACCTGTGACATCGAGCGTTATGATGGCCAAAAGGCTGCAGGATCTCGGCGCGGATATGATAATCGCTGAGGGCTGTGAAAGCGGCGGCCATATAGGCGAGATGACGACGATGGCAGTTGTGCCGCAGATGCTCGAGGGAATAGACATACCCGTCATAGCGGCGGGGGGAATAGCGAGCGGAAAACAGCTTGCGGCGGCTTTCGCCCTTGGAGCCTGCGGAGTTCAGATGGGAACGGTATTTTTAGCCTCCGAGGAATGTCCTATACATCAAAACTACAAGGACGCGATTATAAAGGCGAAGGACAACGATACGGTAGTGACCGGACGCATAGCCGGAACGCCGGTGCGCATAATCAAAAACGCCATGTCGCGCGAATATGTAAAACATGAGAAAAAGGGAGCAAGCATTATGGAGCTGGAGCAGTTTACGCTCGGCTCGCTCAGAAAGGCCGTGTTAGACGGGAACACTAAGGAAGGCTCGCTCATGGCCGGACAGGTATCGGGTCAGATCAAGGAGATAAGGCCGGTTGCCAAGATAATGGAAGACATATATAACGAATATCTTGAGACGGTAAAGAGCTTATACGTCGAAGCAAAGGAGATAGGATGAGAGCATTTCTATACGCCGGACAGGGCAGTCAGTTCGTCGGCATGGGGAAGGACTTGTACGCCGGGTTTCCGGAATATAGGGAAACTCTCGATTCGATAAAGCTGCCTTTTGACCATATAAAACTGATGCACGAAGGCCCCGAGGATATGCTGAATGAAACCGCATATACCCAGCCTTGCTATGCGGCCTTTGCCGCCGGGGTAAGCGCGGTGCTTGCCGAAGCGGGGATAGTGCCGGAAGCCGCCTGCGGTTTAAGCCTTGGAGAATACGGGGCGCTCTATGCGGCAGGCGTCTGGGATACAAAGACTTATATAGATCTCGTGGCGTTTAGGGGACGTGTTATGGACGAGGCCGTAAAAGGGATGAAATATTCCATGAGCGCGATACTCGGGACGGAAAGGGAGCCGGTGGAAGAAGCCTGTAAGAGCCATGCTTCTGAGGGCTTTGTCACGGTGGCAAACTATAACTGTCCCGGGCAGTATGTCATCTGCGGCGAAGAAGCTGCGGTGAGAGCCGTTGAAGCCTATATGCAGGAGAACCATAAGGCAAAATGCGCAAGGCTGAATACGACGAGTCCCTTCCATACAAGTCTTTTAAAGAGCGCGGGTGACAGGCTTAAAGAAAAATTTGCACAAATGGACTTCGCGCCGCCTTCGATACCCGTGGCGATGAACGTGACAGGGAAGCTTTTGGAACAGGACGAAGACATAAAAGAGCTCCTTGAGCTTCAGGTCCAGAAGAGCGTGCGCTTTGAGGACGACATCAGAAGCCTGATAGAGATTGGAGCCGACGAATTTATAGAAATAGGGCCCGGAAATGTGCTTTCAGGACTTTGCAGGAAGACGGCAAGGAAAGCGGGAGCGAAGATAAAGATATCCACGATACAAACGGCTGAGGATTTGAAAAAGCTTTTGGAACAGGAGAACTGAAATTGGAAAGAAAGAAAGTTGCGCTGATAACGGGAGGAAGCAGAGGGATAGGCAGGGCGATATGCCTAAGGCTTTCTAAGGATGGAGCAGATATAGCATTTACCTACAGTTCGGATACGGCAGGAGCAGCCGAAACTAAAAGGCTCTGTGAGGAAGCGGGAGCGACCGTCTACGACTATAAAGCGGATGTGACAAGCTCTAAGCAGTGCGCGGATTTAGTAAAAGATCTTTCAAAAAAGACGGGAGGCTACATCGATATCCTCGTAAATAACGCCGGCATAACCCGCGATGCGCTCACGATAGTGATGAAGGACGAGGATTTTGACGCCGTCATACAGGCGAACCTGAACGGTACCTTTTATATGCTTAGAGAGGTTTCAAAGCTGATGATGAGAAAGCGCGGCGGCAGGATAATAAACATAAGCAGCTATTCGGGCGTATACGGAAATGCCGGGCAGATCAATTATTCCGCGAGCAAGGCCGGAGTCATAGCTATGACGAAGACTCTCGCAAAGGAAATGGCGTCGAGGAATATAAACGTAAACGCCATAGCGCCCGGCATGATCAGGACGAAGATGACATATGATCTGTCTAAAGAGGTATTGGATAATATCGTAGAGCATATACCGCTTAAACATATGGGCGAGCCCGAGGACATCGCTGAGGCTGTGGCTTTCTTGGCCGGTGACGGTGGCCGCTATATTACGGGACAAGTGCTTTGTGTAGACGGAGGGATAGGACTTTGAGAAGAGTAGTCGTAACGGGGATCGGCGCGGTAACACCGGTCGGAAACAGCATTGAAGAGATGTGGGAGTCCATCACGAACGAAAAATGCGGGATTGGCCCCATCACCTTGTACGATAAGAGCGAGCAGAAAGTCAAGCTCGCCGGAGAGGTAAAGAATTTCGAGCCGGAGAA
>CAYXUB010000078.1:0-4482 GCA_964468385.1 uncultured Lachnospiraceae bacterium | reverse complement strand
AAATACTATTGCTGTTTGACGCCAATGAGAATATGCTCGCCATCGGTGTCACGGCCCTGAAGATCACGAGCCTCCATTTTCTCTTTGCCGGTTTCTGCGTTATCAGCTCCGCGGTGTTCCAGGCCCTGGGCAACGGTATTTACAGCATGTTCATCTCCTTTGTCCGTCAGATCATTGTATTGCTGCCGGTGGCGTACCTGCTCTCCCTCAGTGGAAACGTGGACTTGGTGTGGTGGGCCTTCCCCATCTCGGAGGTGGCTTCCGCTATCTGTTGCCTCCTTTTCTTGGTGCGTATCAACCGGAAAATCTTAAAGCCCATGGATACGGTTCATGATTGAGTCAAGACCACCGGCATAGCCGGTGGTCTTAAAATATGGATTGTGTCCGGTGTCCTCATTCTACCAGAGTTCTGAAAAGCAGGTCTTTTTTTATCTTCTATTTAATTTGAATAACCTATTGTAACCGGCTGTCAGTGAATACGGCGAGAATAAAACGTAAAGCCTCGGTGATTTATTCCAAATCACAGGGGCTTTTACTCTGTCAAATTGTAGGTCTGTACGACTTTTTTAACGCAAACTATTTTTTCCTTGAGTTTTTTAAACCGTAAAGATATATTTAGGAAGGTAGATTTAGATGAAGGTTTCTCTTCCTAATTCCTGCATAAGCATAAAAGATAGATGTCGGGGGTGCGGTAAGAGTATTTTGTGAAGTAATCAAAATAAAAAGGGTATTCAATAATGGGAAAAAAGACTACTGTACTGTTGATAATGGATGGTTTCGGTTTAAGGGAAAATACCGGACATAACGCCATAGCCGAGGCAAATACGCCGACTATTGACGAGCTTATGAAGACTTGTCCTTTTGTAAAGGGCTATGCCAGCGGTCTTGCCGTAGGGCTTCCGGACGGGCAGATGGGAAATTCCGAGGTCGGACATCTCAACATAGGCGCTGGAAGGATAGTCTATCAGGAGCTTACGCGCATCACTAAATCAATAGAAGACGGCGATTTTTTCACGAATCCCGAACTATTGCTTGCGATAGACAATGTAAAAATGAATGATTCTGCGCTTCACCTTTACGGCCTGCTTTCCGACGGAGGGATACACAGTCATAACACTCATCTTTATGGCTTATTGGAACTCGCCAAGAGGAACAACCTGAAAAAAGTCTATGTACATTGCTTTTTAGACGGGAGGGATACTCCGCCCGAATCCGGCAAGCATTATGTAGAGGAGCTTCAGGCTAAAATGCGGGAGCTCGGCGTGGGTGAGATTGGCGTTATAAGCGGTCGGTATTATGCAATGGATAGGGATAATCGTTGGGATAGGGTCGAAAAGGCATATCGCGCCCTTACTTTGGCGGAAGGAGTGAACGGCGGCGAAGATCCCGCCGCCGCGGTACAGAAATCTTATGATGAGGGAGTGACCGATGAATTCATGCTTCCGACGGTAATGTATAAGAATGCAGAGCCGGTTGCCACAATAAATGAGAATGATTCGGTTATCTTCTATAACTTCCGGCCCGACCGCGCAAGAGAAATAACCAGAGCCTTTTGTGACGCTTCTTTTAAAAGCTTTAACAGAGGCCCTAAGAAAAAGCTGGTATACGTGTGCTTTACCGATTACGACGATACTATTACCTGCAAATACGTTGCTTTTAAAAAAGAAGAGATAAAGAATACCTTCGGGGAATATCTTGCTTCGCATGGATTGACGCAGGCAAGGATAGCCGAAACGGAAAAATATGCTCATGTCACATTTTTCTTTAACGGCGGTGTGGAAGAGCCGAATGAGGGAGAGGAGAGGATATTAGTGCCATCTCCCAAGGTAGCGACTTATGACTTAAAACCGGAGATGAGCGCAAACGAGGTCTGTGACAAGCTCGTAGAGGCCATAGATTCAAGAAAGTTTGACATTATCATAATCAATTTTGCAAATCCCGATATGGTAGGGCATACAGGGGTCGAAGAGGCTGCGATTGCTGCTATCGAGACCGTCGACGCTTGCGTAAAGCGCGCGGTTGAGGCCGTTAAAAGGAACGACGATGTCATGTTCATATGCGCGGACCACGGAAACGCAGAACTGATGGTTGATGAGGAGACAGGAATGCCTTTTACGGCTCATACCACAAATCCCGTTCCTTTCATACTTGTAAACGCAGATCCTTCATATAAACTCGACGAAGGAGGAAAACTTTGCGATATCGTTCCTACCTTGATAGACCTTATGGGCATGGAGCAGCCGAAAGAGATGACGGGAAGGTCGCTTCTTATAAAAGGATAAAACAAAGCAGCGAAGCCTTCGGCTTCGCTGTTTCGTTGATAGAAGATACACTCTCAAAATAGAAGTTAACTTTCGCTGGATTCTTCAGAAGTTTCGCTTGACTCTTCGGTAGCGCTTTCTTCGGAAGTTTCGCTTGACTCTTCTGATGAGCTTTCGGAAGTTGTTTCGGAGCTGCTGCTTGAAGAAGAACTGCTGTCATCGCTGCTGCAGCCAACAAGTAATGTGGCAGCAAGTGATACACTAAGTAAAATTGTAACTAATCTTTTTTTCATATCAGATGTCCTCCTTGAATATCTTTGATTTTTTCAAAGAGTATGATAGGGTGAAACTGTGAGTGAAATGTGTTTTGTGTTTTAAGAAAATGTGTTGATTTTTGTTATAATTTAATAAAGGTTGAGTTTTTAATTTATATATCTTGTTTGGGAGGAAGATGTGAGAAAAGCGTATCTTGTATTGAGCAACGGGGAGATATTTGAGGGGCGGAGGATAGGCGCGAGCAGAGATTCTATTGGCGAACTCGTGTTTACGACGGGTATGGTCGGCTATACCGAAACGCTTACAGATCCGAGCTATGCAGGCCAGATCATAATACAGACCTTTCCGCTGATAGGAAATTATGGGATAGCCCGGGAAGATTTTGAAGGGCGGTGCGCGCTGCGCGGATATATAGTCCGTGAGCTGTGTACGGAGCCATCTAATTTCAGATGCGAATACAATCTTGGGCGTTTCCTTGAGGAAAACGATATCCCCGGGATCTGCGATATAGATACGAGGGCGCTCACGAGGATAATAAGGGAAGAAGGCGTTATGAACGCCGCCATATGCTCCGATATATCTAAGGAAAACTTAGAGACCGTAAGGCGTGCCGTCGGTGAATACAGGGTATCGGGAGCCGTCGAAGAGGTAAGCGAAAAAGCAAAGCAGGTATATCCCGCAAAGGGAAAGACCCTGTACAGGGTGACGCTTATAGATTACGGGGCGAAAAGGAATATAGTAAGGTCGCTGCAGAGCCTGGGCTGTGAGCTGAGCGTAGTACCATTCGATACCCCTGCCGAAGTGATACTCGCGGATTCTCCAGATGGGGTCATGCTCTCGAACGGCCCTGGAGATCCGATGGACAATGTCTACAGCATAGAGCAGATAAAAAAGCTCATCGGAAAGCTGCCCATATTCGGCATATGCTTAGGCCACCAGCTCACCGCGCTCGCCATGGGCGGAAAGACTGTGAAATTAAAATATGGTCACAGGGGAGCCAACCAGCCTGTAAAAGAGACTTACGGAGAGAGGACTTATATCACAAGCCAGAACCACGGCTATGCCGTCATAGCCGAAAGCCTCGATGGCGTTGGAAGGGAGATTTTCTACAACGCCAATGACGGGAGCTGCGAGGGAATGGAATATCCGGGGAAAAACTGCTATACGGTGCAGTTCCATCCCGAGGCCTGCGGAGGGCCGAAGGATACGGGATTTTTGTTTGAGAGATTTATTGAGATGATGGGAGGAAAGTCGAATGCCTAAGGATAAAAACATCCGCAAAGTTTTAGTTATCGGTTCAGGCCCTATAGTGATAGGGCAGGCGGCGGAGTTCGACTATGCCGGAGCGCAGGCCTGCCGCGTCCTTAAAAGCGAGGGGATAAACGTCGTACTCGTGAACTCAAATCCCGCGACGATAATGACAGATAAGGCTATGGCTGACGAGATATATCTTGAGCCTCTAAATGCCGAAACGGTGGAAAGAATAATAGAAAAAGAACGTCCCGACGGCATACTCGCGGGACTTGGAGGCCAGACCGGTCTTACAATAGCTATGCAGCTGAGCAGATCGGGAGTGCTTGAGAAGTACAACACGAGGCTCTTAGGCTCTGACGTCGACGCGATAGACAAGGCGGAGGACAGGGAACTCTTCAGGGATACCATGAAGCGCATAGGGCAGCCCGTAGTGCCTTCCGAGATAGCTACAACGGTCGAAGACGCGATCGAAGAAGCGAAGCGCATAGGTTATCCTGTCATAGTCCGTCCCGCTTTTACGCTCGGAGGAAGCGGCGGCGGCATAGCAAAGGACGAAAAGGAGCTTGCGGTTATAGCAAGGACGGGGCTCGATTTATCTCCGATAACGCAGGTGCTTATAGAAAAGAGCATAGCGGGCTGGAAGGAGATAGAGTTTGAGACCATGCGCGACTCCGTTGGGAACGCCATCGCG
>CAYXUB010000077.1:0-4522 GCA_964468385.1 uncultured Lachnospiraceae bacterium | reverse complement strand
AGCTTTACAGTAAAGAAAAAGTGACAATAACATGTAAAAGGACTTTTGTTAAGGGCTTGGGAAAAAAAGCTTGGTATGCTATAATTCCCATCATGATGGATGGAAAAGAAAAAAAGGAATATTCGGAAATTTTTGAGAGGGCTCCGCAAACGGAGCCGGAGCGTCAGCGTTATTTCATAGATAGACTGAAGGAAGTATTTGATAAAAGACGCGAGGAGCTGGGGCGCGAGCTCAGTTTTTGCTGCGTTACCTTCGGCTGTCAGATGAATGAACGGGATTCCGAAAAGCTGAGGGGAACACTCGAGGCGACAGGGCTTAAAAAGAGCGATTCCGAGGAAGCGGATATCGTTCTGTATAATACATGCACGGTAAGGGAAAACGCGAATGTTCGGGTCTATGGCAGGCTCGGGGCGGTAAAAACATTAAAAAAGAAAAATCCCGATATGCTAGTAGGCCTTTGTGGCTGCATGATGCAGGAGGAGCAGGCCGTGGCTGAGGTCAAGAAGCGCTTCGGCTTCGTGGATCTCATATTCGGGACTTTTAATATTTATAAGCTGGCGGAGCTGATATATAAAAGGCTGGTCTTTGATACTCCCGTTGTCGATGTTATAAATAAGAGCGATGAGATAGTGGAGAGCCTGCCCGCGGACAGGAGCTATTTCTTTAAGTCGGGAGTAAATATCATGTATGGCTGCGACAATTTTTGCAGCTATTGCATAGTGCCCTATGTAAGAGGAAGGGAGAGGAGCAGAAAGCCGGAAGAGATATTGTCTGAGGTTCGCGCGCTTGCCGAGGATGGAGTAAAGGAGATAATGCTGCTCGGACAAAACGTCAACTCCTACGGAAAGACGCTCGAAAAGCCTTTAAGTTTCGCTGCTCTTTTGCGAGAAGTATCAAAGATTGAAAAGATAGAACGCATACGATTTATGACATCTCACCCTAAGGACTTATCGGCTGAGCTCATAGAGCTTATGTCAGAGGAAGAGAAGATATGTCCGCATCTGCATCTGCCGCTGCAATCCGGCAGCAGCAGGGTGCTAAAGCTTATGAACCGCAGATATGATAAGGAGGGCTATCTGGCTCTCGTAGACAGGATAAGAGCTAAGATGCCTGATATATCGCTTACGACCGATATAATAGTCGGCTTTCCGGGCGAGAGCGAAGAGGACTTTCGTGAAACAATGTATGTAGTGGACAAGGTCGGTTTTGACAGTGCCTTTACCTTTATATATTCAAAAAGAAGCGGAACTCCCGCCGCGGATATGCCGGATCAGATACCTGAGGATATAGTTAAGGAGAGGTTTGAGAGGCTGCTCGCACTCGTCCAAAAAAGGGCGAGGGAGCGCTGCTCGCGTTTTGAGGGACGGGTTATGGGAGTTTTGGCCGAAAGCGTCAACGAACGCGACGAAAGTCTCCTTACGGGAAGGCTGGCGAACAATCTTACGGTGCATTTCCCGGGAGATAAGTCTCTGATCGGGAAGGTTACAGAAGTTAAACTGACTGAGTGCAAGGGCTTTTATTATATGGCGGAACGGCTCTGAGGCAGGAGGAAATATAAATTGGCGCTTTCACCAATGATGAAACACTATCTTGAGACCAAGGAAAAGTATCCGAATGTCATACTTTTTTACAGGCTCGGCGACTTTTATGAAATGTTTTATGAGGACGCGAAGCTGGCCTCAAAGGAGCTTGAGCTTACACTGACAGGAAGGGACTGCGGTCTTGAGGAAAGGGCACCCATGTGCGGGGTGCCTTATCATGCCGCAGACAATTATATAAAAAGGCTTATAGACAAGGGCTATATGGTCGCGATATGCGAGCAGGTTGAGGATTCTAAGAACGCTAAAGGCATCGTCAGGCGCGAGGTAGTCAAGATAGTCACACCGGGTACGATAACAGACAGCGAAAACTTGGACGAAAGCAGGAATAACTACATCTGCTGCGTGGTGCAGTCGGGAGATAAATACGGACTTGCGACCGCCGACATTTCGACGGGGCGCTGCTTAGTAAGCGATCTGAAAAACAGGCAAAGGCTTATGGACGAGCTGAATAAGTTTTCGCCGGCTGAGATAGTCTGTGATTCCTTCAGCCACATGAGTGTATTCAGCTCGTGGGAGAAAAGGAGTGAAACATCTCCTATCGTAAACGAGCTGCCCGAGCATTATTTCGACGAGCATGACTGCCATGAGATCATAAAAAAGCAGTTTGACAGCGAAAGCATAAAAGGGCTCGGTCTATCCGACTTCCCTCTCGGGACCATAGCCGCGGGAGCGATGTTCGCCTATCTCTATGAGACGCAAAAGGGCAGTCTTGCCCAGATGAACGAAATAAGGCCCTATGTCTCCGAAAGCTATATGCTATTGGACAGCTTTACCCTGCGGAACCTTGAGCTTACGGAAACAATGCGTGAAAAGCAAAAGAGAGGATCTCTTCTTTGGGTACTGGATAAGACGAAAACCGCGATGGGAGCAAGGCTTTTGCGCGGTTATATCGAGCAGCCCCTTATAGACATTGAAGAGATTGAAAAGCGGCTAGACAGCGTCGAGGAGCTTATAACTGCTCCCATGGACAGGGAGGAGATAAGGGAGTATCTTAATTCTGTCTATGACCTTGAGCGGCTTATAAGCAGGATCGCGAACAGATCCGCAGGTCCGAGGGAGCTGGTCGCCTTTAAAAACTCGCTTTACCCCTTGCCCTTTATACGTTCGCTTTTAAATGATTTTGGCAGTGCAGCCCTAAAAGAAATACAGGACGAAATGGATCCTTGTTCCGATATATTTGAGCTTATAGAAAACTCAATCTGTGACGAGCCTCCCTTAACCATGCACGACGGGGGCATAATAAAAGAGGGCTATAGTGAAAAGGTCGATGAGTACAGGTCGGCGGGGCAGAACGGAAAAAAATGGCTCCTTGAGCTTGAGGCTCGAGAAAGGGAGCAGACAGGAATAAAAACCCTCAAGATTAAATATAACCGCGTCTTCGGCTATTATATCGAGGTCACAAACTCGTTTAAGCATTTGGTGCCTGATAGATATGTAAGAAAGCAGACGCTTACGAATGCCGAAAGATATACGACCGATGAGCTAAAAGAGCTTGAGGATCTTATCTTGGGCGCGCAGGACAAGTTGACCTCTTACGAGTACGAGCTTTTCTGTGAGATAAGAGCCGAGGCTGCAAAGAGCATAGGCAGGGTGCAGAAGACGGCGTATGCGATAGCTCGGCTCGATGTCTTTGCGTCGCTTTCCTATGTTGCGGAACGTAATAGATATGTCCGCCCGGCCTTGAATAATGAGGGACGCATAGTGATACGCGAGGGACGCCATCCGGTCGTAGAGCTGATGATGGGAAACGAGCTATTTATCCCAAACGATACCATGCTCGACAATGAAGATAACAGGCTTGCCGTCATTACAGGCCCGAATATGGCGGGCAAATCCACTTATATGAGGCAGAACGCCCTCATAACCTTGATGGCTCAGCTCGGCTCTTTCGTCCCGGCAGGATATGCGGATATAGGTGTCTGTGACAGGATATTCACCCGCGTCGGGGCCTCTGACGATTTGGCGAGTGGCCAAAGTACCTTTATGGTCGAGATGACCGAGGTTGCGAACATACTCAGGAACGCAACGTCAAAGAGCCTTTTAATACTAGATGAGATCGGACGGGGGACCAGCACCTTTGACGGACTTGCAATCGCTTGGGCCGTGATAGAGCATATAGCAGATAAAAAACGCTTGGGGGCCAAGACGCTTTTCGCGACGCATTATCATGAGCTGACCGAGCTTGAAGGCAAGCTCGACGGAGTACAGAATTTCTGCATCGCGGTCAAGGAAAAGGGAGACGGCATTATATTCCTTCGTAAGATAGTAAAAGGGGGCGCGGATAAGAGCTACGGTATACAGGTGGCGAAATTAGCCGGGGTTCCGGACAGCGTTATCGAGCGCGCGAAGGAGCTTGTCGGAAAGCTTGCCGATGCAGACATCACCGCAAAGGTAAAGGATATAGCGAAGTCCTCGGGGCAGGAAAATGAGGAGCGTTTCATGCAGCTTTCTCTTTTTGACGCCAAGGATGAGCAGGATCTGAAGAACGAGATACTAAAGCTGGATCTTTCACTGACAACGCCCATGGAAGCCTTGAATTTCCTCTATGAGCTTCAGGGCAGGTTAAGATAAGGCGGATCCGCTAAATGAAGGTAAAACATGAGCAGGATAGAGGTTTTAGATAAAAATACCATAGACCGCATAGCCGCGGGGGAGGTCGTCGAAAGGCCTGCGTCGGTAGCAAAGGAGCTTATCGAAAATGCGATAGACGCGAAAGCCGGGGCAATAACCGTTGAGATCAAAAACGGCGGTATAGATTTTTTGAGAGTGACTGATAACGGCTGCGGCATTCCAAAAGAGGAGGTCAGAACGGCTTTTTTGCGTCATGCCACGAGCAAGCTTAGATCCATAGAGGAACTTTATTCGATATCTTCGCTTGGTTTTAGGGGAGAAGCCCTTTCAAGCATAGCCGCCGTGTCGCA
>CAYXUB010000076.1:0-4550 GCA_964468385.1 uncultured Lachnospiraceae bacterium | reverse complement strand
GAATCGAACCCCTGTTTCCGCCGTGAGAGGGCGGCGTCTTAACCGCTTGACCAATCGACCATGCCCGATAAATATACAATAAGAAGTATTTGTTGTCAACCCGCATGATTGGTTTTTCCGAAAAAACCTTGACAAAGCCTTGACAAAGCAGAAATGGGGAAATATATTATTATCAGTTAGGAAAAACTAACTTTTATTTTTGATGAGGGGTTAGTTATAAGTAACCCATAGGAATTTTTATAAAAAGGCAGAAAAATGATACCGTTATTATTAGCTAAACCAGAGGAAGAAAACACTATTTTAAGGATTTCGGGCAAGCCCGAGGTAAAAAAGCATCTTGAAAATTTAGGTTTCGTTCCCGGAGGAAAGGTTATGATCATTTCTGAAATAGACGGGAATCTCATTGTTAAAGTAAAGGAAGCCAGAGTCGCTATAAATAAAGAGATGGCGCAAAAGATCATGATATAAAACCAAAGCCGGAGTTTTCATTCTTGAAAGGGAAAAAGACGGTTTTGTATTTCGAAATATTTCGGATACGAGGTTTTAGAGGATAAGAAAATGGAGGAAAAAAATGGCAACATTAAGAGAGGCTAAGATAGGCGATACCGTTACCGTCAAAAAGATAAACGGTGAAGGCGCCTTGAAGCGAAGAATAATGGATATGGGCATAACGAAGGGAACGCAGATATACGTCCGTAAAGTCGCTCCTTTAGGAGATCCCGTTGAGGTTACGTTAAGAGGCTATGAATTGTCGTTGCGTAAAGGCGATGCAGAAAATATCATTATCGAAGATTAAGAAAAGCGGGGAGACATATTATGAGTATTAGGATTGCACTTGCGGGAAATCCCAACAGTGGAAAAACAACTCTGTTCAATGCACTTACGGGTGCGAATCAATTTGTAGGAAACTGGCCCGGTGTTACGGTAGAGAAAAAAGAAGGAAAGCTTAAAAAGTACAGCGATGTTACTATTACCGACCTTCCGGGTATTTATTCTCTTTCGCCGTATACGCTTGAGGAGGTTGTTGCGCGTAACTACCTTTTAGGCGAAAGACCCGATGCGATATTAAATATCGTAGACGGAACGAACCTCGAGAGAAACCTCTATCTTACGACCCAGCTCACGGAGCTTGGAATACCGGTTGTTATCGCGATAAATATGATGGACATCGTGGATAAGAACGGTGACAAGATAAACACAGAGGCCCTTGCCGCAGAGCTCGGCTGCAAGGTGGTTCCTATTTCGGCACTTAAGGGGACCGGCGTTATGGACGCCGCAAAGGCGGCTATAGATGCCGCAAAGAGCGGAAAGACGATTCCGCAGCATACTTTTGCTCCCGAGGTGGAGCATGCCCTTGCTCATATAGAAGAACGTGCCGTACACGACAAGCCCGAAGAGCTTCAGAGATGGTATGGGATCAAGCTGTTTGAGCGCGACGATAAGGTGCTCGAAGAACTGAAGCTTTCGAGCGAGGTGCGTGATCATATCGAAAATGATATAAAGTCGGTTGAAAAAGAGATGGACGATGACTCTGAGTTTATCATAACAAATGAGAGATACGTATACATCTCGAAGATAATCGACAAAGTATATGATAAGAAGAGCGCCGGCAAGCTGACTACTTCTGATAAGATAGATAGGATAGTCACGAACCGTATACTCGGACTTCCGATATTTGCGCTCGTGATGTTCCTCGTATACTATATTTCGGTCGGAACGGTCGGGTCATGGGCTACCGATTGGGCCAACGACGGATTATTCGGAGACGGCTGGTTCTTATTCGGAATAGGAAGAAGCGTTTATGATGAAGCCGCTGAGGAATATGCAGATTCACTCAATGTTATCAGCGCCTATGCCGATCTTGCTTATGACGGCAATGATATTACGGAATATATTGATTCCGAAAGCGAGGATTATGACCCTGAGCTTGCGCTTTCGGAGGTAGAGACCTATGCCGCTGCTATAATCGAAGCGGATAGCACTCTTACGGCTGATTTCACTCTTGAAGATGAAGAAACCCTTGCGACTGAAGACGTTACTTATACGACTGAAGATCTCGAAGCGGCGGTTGAAATATTTGCTGAGTATGGAGCAGAGGATCCCGACCCCGCGGAGTACGGCATATGGGTTCCCGGTATACCGGTACTTGTAGAAGAAGGGCTTACAGCCGCAAATGCTAACGAGGTAGTAAGCGGACTTATACTTGACGGTATTGTAGCCGGCGTCGGCGCGGTTCTCGGATTTGTTCCGCAGATACTCGTACTCTTCATACTCCTTGCATTCCTTGAGTCCTGCGGATATATGGCTCGTATCGCCTTCGTCATGGACAGGATATTCCGCAAGTTCGGTCTTTCCGGAAAATCGTTCATCCCGATCCTTATCGGAACGGGATGCGGAATTCCCGGGATCATGGCCTCGAGGACGATAGAGAATGAACGTGACAGGCGTATGACCATTATTACGACGACATTTATCCCTTGTGGCGCGAAGATACCTTTCATCTCTATGATAGCGGGCGCGATCTTCGGAGGCGCTGCCTGGGTTGCTACCCTTGCATACTTCATAGGAATAGCAGCCATCATCACTTCGGGTATAATACTTAAAAAGACAAAGATGTTCGCGGGAGATCCTGCCCCCTTCGTAATGGAGCTTCCTGCTTACCACTTGCCTACGGTCGGAACGGTGCTCCGCAGCATGTGGGAGCGTGGCTGGTCATTCATTAAGAAGGCCGGAACTATAATCCTCCTTTCGACGATATTCGTATGGTTTACGACCTATTTCGGTTTCGTGGACGGAACGTTCAGGATGCTTGCGGAAGAAGAGATAAACTACAGTATCTTAGCTACTATCGGAAATGCTATATGCATCATCTTTGCACCGCTCGGTTGGGGCAACTGGCAGGCCACCGTCGCCGCTATCACGGGGCTTGTGGCAAAGGAGAATATCGTTGGAACGCTTGGTATACTTTACGCCGGAGAGTCGGTTTACGCAAATATCGCAACGGCGTTTACCGCTATATCGGGAATGTCCTTCCTTATCTTCAACCTGCTTTGCGCGCCTTGCTTCGCGGCAATGGGAGCTATCAAGCGTGAGATGAACAATATAAAGTGGTTCTGGGTTGCGATAGGTTATCAGTGCGGATTCGCATATGTTATTTCATTCATCGTATACCAGTTTGGAACGATGTTTATCGGAACAGGCAATGCACTGGGCTTCATCGTTGCGATTATCGCACTCATAGTTCTTATCTACTTGCTAGTGCGTCCTTATAAGGAGGCTACGACACTTAAATACGGTGCAGTAAAAGGCAATAAATAATGATCGAATGGTTAATGGAAAATCTGGGCAATATAATAATAATAGCTGTCCTTGTTCTTGTGGTAGTCTTGATAGTACGCAAGCTGATAAAAGACAAGAAGGAAGGGCGCAGCTCCTGCGGTGGCAACTGCGGTTCATGCTCTGCCTGCAGCTCGAGAAAGCCGGATGACCACTAAGAAAAAGCATCTAAAAAGGACGTTATCGAAAGATAGCGTCCTTTTTTGATACGATAGGAAATTTCATTTCCTATCGTATCAAAAACGCTCCGCTGTGGATGTGCACTCGCGCGAAGGGAAATTATTGACTGAGCCGCAGGCGAGGGATACTTCTTGCCCGATTAGGGCAAGAAGGGACCGCTATTTGCGCGAGTGTGCGCTGGGGAGCAAGGCGGAGCGATTGCTCGGTTTTCTATATATGATTCAAATGCTTGCTTTTTTTATTTAATAGAGTATATTTTGAAATATATGCTTAAGGTTTATTTTTTAAGATTAAAGAAAAGATCTTGGAGTAAGGCTGATGAGGAGCTATTAAATCTGATCTCCAAGGAACGCGCCGAAAAGATAAGGAGAAAGGTCCGTGGCGAGGGCAGACGGCTTTCTCTTTATTCGGCGTTGCTTTTGCGTTTTGCTCTTTCCAAGGCGCTAAAGATTTCGGCTTCGTCTTTTGAGTTCGAGCTTGAAAAAAATGGCAAACCCATATTGAAAAATCTTGAAGGGACCGTTGTCGATTTTAATTTTTCACATACGCAAGGAGCGGTTCTTTTAGGGCTAAGCGATATAGGCGGCATAGGCGTGGATTTGGAATATGCCGGCAAGGACGGCAGAAAGGCGCCTTTTAAGGTCATGAAAAGGCTCTTTTGTGATGAAGAGATCGCCTATGTTAAAAAAACAGAGGACGGGAAAAGCGAGAGATTTTTTGAAATATGGACTGCTAAGGAGGCCTATCTGAAGGCAAAGGGGAGCGGATTTGTATGCAAAGCTTCAGAGGTGAATACACTTTTGGAAGAGGCAGGCAGGAATATAACTACTTGGAATGAGGGCGCTTATACTTGCTCTGTCTGTTTGATAAACAGGCAAGGAATAGCCGATATATTCGCGCCTGCAGAATTGATACGTCTTGATGAGGAAGAAGTTATAAAAAGAATCTAAAATAGCGTTGTTGAGTTGAGAGCGGAAACGCGATTTGTTAGAATAAAACGAGTAATAAGGAAAAGGAAATGAGTGGCATACTGT
>CAYXUB010000075.1:0-4561 GCA_964468385.1 uncultured Lachnospiraceae bacterium | reverse complement strand
TACTTATGAAAGCGGGCGCCATAATAACACACCCCGGCTGCGGCCTTTGCTGCGGCCGAACCGGGGGAATACTTACCGACGGGGAAAGGGTCGTCGCCACAAACAACCGAAACTTCCTCGGCAGAATGGGCACCTCGAAGGTAGAGATATATCTCGCCTCACCCCGCAGCGCCGCCGTCTGCGCGCTGGCAGGGGAGATTGTTTCGCCTTAGTTGTTTATAAGCTTATCTTCATCACTCCAGCTATAGAGCTTGCGGATATCTTCTCCGACTACCTCGGCGGGATGTTCAAGTGCTTTCCTGCGCATCGCTCCGAAGTGAGCCTGTCCGCCTGCGGAAGACATGTCGAGCAAGAACTCCTTTGCAAAAGTTCCGTCCTGTATATCCGAAAGGATCTTCTTCATCGCTTTTTTCGTCTCTTCGGTTATGATCTTCGGGCCTGTTATATAGTCTCCGTATTCCGCGGTGTTCGAGATCGAATATCTCATTCCCTTGAAGCCCGACTGATAGATGAGGTCGACGATGAGTTTCATCTCATGTATGCACTCGAAGTAAGCGTTCCTCGGATCGTACCCCGCTTCCACAAGCGTCTCGAATCCCGCCTGCATGAGCGCGGAAACGCCGCCGCAAAGCACCGCCTGCTCGCCGAAGAGGTCGGTCTCGGTCTCGGTCTTAAACGTCGTCTCGAGCACTCCCGCTCTTGCGCCGCCGATACCAAGCGCGTACGCGAGCGCGATGTCGAGCGCCTTGCCGGTCGCATCTTGATGTACCGCAACGAGACAAGGAACTCCCTTTCCTTCCAGATATTCGCTCCTGACCGTATGTCCCGGGCCCTTAGGAGCTACCATGCAGACGTCTACGTCCGCCGGAGGAACTATCTGCTGAAAATGGATATTAAATCCATGAGCAAACATCAACATATTTCCCGCCTCTAAGTTGGGAGCGATATCCTTCTTATACATAGCTGCCATTTTCTCATCGTTAATAAGAATCATGATTATATCGGCCTGCTTTGCCGCTTCCGCGGTATTGCACACCTTAAGTCCCTGCGCTTCAGCCTTGGCCTTAGATTTACTTCCCTCATAAAGCCCGATAATAACATCGCAGCCGGAGTCTTTAAGGTTAAGCGCATGGGCGTGTCCTTGGCTTCCGTATCCGATGATTGCTATCTTCTTTCCCTCAAGCATAGAAAGATTACAGTCTTCCTGATAAAAGATTTTCGCTGACATGATATTCCTCCATTTGATAAAAAATTAATACTATTTTTAAAAATCAGGCTGCAAAGCAGATATACTGCTTCTGCAAGAACTCAGACCTCCGTTTATATGGAGATCTGAGCTTTTTACGCATTTATGTTTTTAGTCAAGGTACGTTACATCGTCCGCGCCTCTTGAAAGCCCGGTGAGCCCCGTCCTCGCGATCTCAAGGATCTCGAAACCGCTTAAAAGATCTATGAGCGCTTCAAGCTTTCCTACCGCTCCCGTGGCCTCAATGATAAGAGATTCCTTTCCCACATCTATTATCTTCGCTCTGAAGATAGTGATAAGAGAAACTATCGCCTGTCTCTGCTCCGCGTCGCATCTCACCTTTATCATTATGAGTTCACGCTGAACGCTTTTCGCGGGATCGAGCACCTTAACCTTTATGACATCCTCCAGCTTCTCGACCTGCTTGGCAATCTGCTCGATGACCTGGTCATCGCCTCTTGCAACCACCGTCATTCTCGAATATTTCGGATCCGCCGTCTCTCCGACCGTAAGGCTGTCGATATTGTAGTCCCTGCGGCTGAAAAGCCCTGCTACACGCTGGAGCACTCCCGCGGTATTATCGACCAACATCGATAAGGTCCTTTGTTCCATTTCTATCAATCCTCTTCTTCCGTAGCTGCTTTTTCGGCTATCTGTTTTTCCTGTATGTCCGCAGGCGCCTGTTCGTATCTGCAGAATTCATATTCATAGATACCGCCGCCACCCGTCATCGAGCGAAGATTCGTCGCATAACCGTATATCTCAAGCTCTGGAACCTCGGCCTCAACGACAGTCTTTCCGTTTCCTGCGGGATTCATGCCGAGCACGCGGCCTCTCCTCTTATTCAAGTCGCCCATGACGTCGCCCGTATAGTCGTTCGGAACCGTCACCTTCATGGTAACGATAGGCTCTAACAGAACAGGTCCTGCCTCCATAAAGCCTTTTTTAAAGCCCATGGTCGTCGCCGTCTTGAAAGCCATCTCAGAAGAGTCTACAGGGTGGTATGAGCCATCGTAAAGAACGACCTTCACTCCTACGACCGGATAGCCCGCAAGCGGTCCGGACGTTACCGAATCCGCAAGTCCTTTTTCGACCGCGGGGAAGTAGTTTTTCGGAACGGCTCCGCCTACTACTTCTTCTTCAAAGATAAACGGCTTTTCCATATCGCCCGAAGGCTCGAAGCGCATTTTGACATGTCCGTACTGACCGTGTCCGCCGGACTGCTTTTTGTATTTCGAATCCACATCGGATTTTTTGCGTATCGTCTCGCGGAAAGCTACTCTTGGCTTAACGAGCTCTATCTCTACTTTATAGCGGTCGCGCAGCTTGCTTGCGACTACGTCGAGCTGCTGGTCTCCGATACCATAGAGCAAAGTCTGCCTGTTCGCTGTGTCGTTTACGACCTTTAAAGTCTGATCCTCCTGCGCCATTCTTGCAAGCCCTTGCGAAATCTTGTCTATATCGCCCTTGTTCTTCGCCTTATACGCTTTGCAGGTATAGGGCTTGGAAATGGCTATCGGAGTATACATAACAGGAGTTGCCTTAGTCGCGAGCGTATCTCCCGTCCTGACGCTATTCAGCTTCGCTATCGCGCCTATATCGCCTGCCATAAGCTCAGGCACTTCTATAGCCTTGGAGCCCTGAAGCACATAGAGCTTATTGAGTTTTTCTTCCGTATCCTGATTTACGTTGTAAATCACGTCTGTGTTTTTAATGACACCGGAGCATACCTTTATCATAGAATACTTCCCAAGGAAAGGATCCACGATAGTCTTGAAAACGATAGCGCTCTTCGCTTTATGGAAATCATAATCAGCGTCGAAGGCTTCGCCGCTTGTCTTATCAAGCCCCGTCTTTTTAAGCTGAGTCGGATTCGGGAAGAACGAAACGATATCGTCCATCAGATTCGTAACTCCCTGAAGATTTATTGGAGAACCCATGCCGACCGGAACAAGGCTTCCGTCCGCCACATTTGTAGCAAGGGAAGCATATATCTCGGCCTGCGAAAATTCCTCGCCACTGAAATATCTGTCCATAAACTCCTCGCTCGTTTCAGCAACGGATTCCATAAGGGCATCGCGATAGGTATCGCGGTATTCTTCAAGATACTCAGGGATCTCGCATTCCTCTTTTTTATCCTTTTCAATATAGCGACGTCCCTTATTTTTTATTATATTGACATAGCCCACGAATTTTTCATTTTCACGTATCGGCATATAGACCGGCGCTATCTTCTTGCCGTAGCGCTCCTGAAGCTGCTCGATAACCTGACGGTAGCTGACATTGTCAATATCCATATCAGTAACAAATATAATGCGCGGAAGATTATATCTGTCGCAGAGCTCCCATGCCTTTTCCGTACCGACCTGAACCCCCGCTTTGCCGGAAACTACGATAACGGCCGCGTCGGCTGCCGCCGCGGCTTCTTCAGCCTCCCCGATAAAATCGAAAAATCCGGGCGTATCGAGCACGTTTATCTTTACCTTGTTCCATTCTACAGGTATAAGGGCTGTCGATATCGAAAATTTTCTTTTTATCTCTTCTTTATCATAATCGCTCAGGGTATTTCCATCATCAACACTCCCGAGCCTGTTTGTGATTCCCGAAAGATATGCCATCGCTTCTGCGAGAGTCGTCTTTCCGACCCCGCCGTGCCCAAGCAAAACGACATTTCTTATCCTGTCAGATGTATAAACTTGCATACAAAAAAACCTCCGCACTAAAAATCATTTATCTTATCTTACTAAAAAGGCCTGTCCAATTCAAGTATTTTTCAATTCAGCAACACATTCGAAGCGCTTGCAAAGTTATATCAGACCTTGCCCGCTTTCCGTTCCATAAAGAATCCCTCCTATCGGATACTATGTATCTGACAGGAGGGAACTTTGAATGCGCGAAAGTTGTGTTTTATCTGTTGTATTTTCTCTTGCGGCTGTAAAGGATAGTGCCGATCAAGCCTGCCACCGCCGCCAGCATAAGGGCAATCCAAAGGGTGATGCTGCTGTTATCACCGGTTTGCGGGGAGGAGGTAGTGTCAGCCTCGCTCTCGGCGGTTTCGGTTTCGTCTGCTTCTTCCTTTTCCTCCTCGGCCTCGTCTGCTTCTTCTTTGTAGAAGCCACTGTCATTGTAGTGGGCCTTCTTGCTGACACCCCTTGACTACCTACCAGTAAAGACAGTTTGGGCTGCGTACTGGCTTTGCGACTCAATCATTGTGGATATGATTCAATTTCCAGTTAATCGCGATGAATCATAGCAATATTCCAGTGCTCTGCTAGTCAACTGCATATAGTGTCTATATAAGATGCCAAACCGATA
>CAYXUB010000074.1:0-4718 GCA_964468385.1 uncultured Lachnospiraceae bacterium | reverse complement strand
GGACTCGTGTACTCCGACAATATGCCGCGTATATAAGAAGCGGGATCCTCTGTCTTTATCTTAATATCCCCTATCTTCATTATCCCGTTCATGCAGGTTATTTCCAGCTTCGGATCGTAGCCTAAGAAGGTGTAGCGTCCCCATGTATTGTGCTCCGTAGCGGATTCAAGCAAAAAGCAGTGGGTAGATACGTTTTTCAGGATCCGTACCAGCTCTATCGGAGTGAAGCTGTCGGAAAGCAGCTCACAGCTTAAAGGTACAAACTTGTACTTCTTCTCCTCTGCCAATTTTCTTATCTCTTCTTTTTCCGGTCTTATCCTCATACGCGCCTCCTTATAAAAATCAATCTTTTTTTGGCGTCTCGAATCTTTGTGCTTTGCCCACGGCTTTTTTCAGGCAAAAGAAAAGTCCTCGGTAATCTTACGATTACCAAGGACGAATAAACTTTATCCGCGGTGCCACCTTGATTTGTGGAGTCCACACACTTTGCGAGATACCATCATATCTCCGGCAACTGACGTATGCCCTACGTCGCAGAATACTCGGCTTTCGCCTTTGACTGCGCCCTCCGCGGTCCATTTGAAGGCTTGTTTTCAACCCGGCTCTCAGCTCCCCGGGCTCTCTGTATGAGCATCACCAACGTTATCTCCGCTTCAACGGTTTGAGATATTCTTTTGTTCTAAGTGAGATTATCACTTTTTTAAATTGATGTCAATATCTAATTCTTACGCTTACTCATAGCTGAAATAGCTGAATTATGGCCGAAGCATATGGCTTACTTCTTCATAGATATCGCCTTTTCGGCCTTTTCCGCTATCTTTTCTGCTGAAAGCCCATACTTTTCGAGTACGCTGAGCGCTTTCCCGCTGTGTCCGAATTTATCTTCAACACCATGCCTTATAACAGGCACAAGACAGTTGCCGGCGCAGAATGAAGCAACCGCTTCTCCAAGTCCGCCTATTATGTTATGTTCCTCAGAGGTCACTATGGCTCCTGTTTCCCTTGCCGCCTTCGCTACCAGCTCCTCATCTAAGGGTTTAATGGTATGCATATCTATGACCCGGGCGGATATGCCTTTTTCGGCCAGTATGTCCGCAGCTTTAAGAGACTCCTGAACCATCATCCCGACGGCAATTATCGAAACATCAGCGCCGTCCCTCAGAACACAGCCTTTTCCAAGCTCGAACTTATAACCCTCTACCGAATCGGTAACCGTCTCTACAGCGAGCCTTCCAAGTCTCATATATGCCGGGCCTTCATAATCTATGAGCGCTTCAACTGCGGCTTTCATCTCATTTCCGTCGCAAGGGCAAAGTACGAGCATTCCGGGTATCACACGCATAAGGGCGAAATCCTCGATGCACTGATGCGTCGCGCCGTCCTCTCCTACCGAAAGACCGCCGTGCGAGCCTATTACCTTGACATTCAAACGCGGATAGCAGATAGAGTTCCTAATCTGTTCCCAGCTCCTTCCGGCCGCGAACATCGCGAAAGTATTTGTAAAAGGTTTATATCCGCAAAGTGCCGTTCCCGCGGCCACGTTTTGCATATTGACTTCCGCTATGCCCATGTCAAAAAATCTATCAGGATATTTTTCCATGAAATATTTAGACATCGTGGCCCCAGAAAGGTCAGCATCGAAAACGATCAAGTCCGGATATTTCGCTCCAAGTTCAGCAAGTGTTCTCCCGTAAGCTTCTCTTGTAGCAATCTTTTCTCCCATGTTCTCAACCCTCCAATTCTTTCAGTTGTGCCTTCAGCTCGGCTTCGGCCTGCATTGCCTGCTCATCATTAGGGGCCTTCCCATGCCATCCGGACTGATTTTCCATAAAAGAAACGCCCTTACCCTTTATAGTCTTAGCAAGGATAACCGTATATCTCCCCTCACATTCACGTGCCTTTTTAAAAGCCTCTTTGATCTGGTCGATATCGTGTCCGTCTATGACTATGACATTTGCTCCGAAAGCCTCAAACTTCTTGTCAAGAGGTTCGGTTGGCATTACATCCTTTGTAC
The DNA here is from genome assembly GCA_964468385.1 of uncultured Lachnospiraceae bacterium. Classification (GTDB taxonomy): domain Bacteria; phylum Bacillota; class Clostridia; order Lachnospirales; family Lachnospiraceae; genus Alectryocaccobium. Next base: position 2,704 of record CAYXUB010000074.1, on the reverse strand, counting down.
TTCCGTCTATCTGTAATCCATTGACGTCAACTATGGCACAGAAATTATCCAGCTTATACTTATTTGCGGAAAGCATGGCCTCCCAGACCTCTCCTTCGGCGAGTTCCCCGTCTCCTAATATAGAATATACGCGGTAATCCTTTTTGCCGTGCTTGCCGGCAAGAGCCATTCCAACCGCAACCGAAACGCCCTGGCCTAAAGAGCCGGTAGACATATCCACGCCCGGAATATCCATTACGACGTGTCCGGACATGTTGGACTCTATTTTCCTGAACTCCGAAAGCCTCTCCACGGGGAAGAAGCCCCTAAGCGCAAGCACCGCGTACATTGCGGGAGAACAATGGCCCTTAGACATTACAAACCTGTCGCGTTCCGGAGCCTTTGGATTTTCCGGATCTATGTTCATTTCATCAAAGTACAATGTCGTCAAAACATCCATACAGGAAAGTGAACCGCCCGGATGCCCTGAGGCCGCACTGTGAACCATTTGAACCGCCAACATTCTTGCCTTAGTTGCATTTATGGCAATCGTCTTGTTGTCTGTTTTCATAAAGTCTTACCTCTCATTTTCCATTTGATAAATAAAAACAGCATGTGCTTTTAGCTTAGAGTTCTTGAAACGCGGATCCCCGTTCAGGTCTCCATAAGATCGGGGGCTTTCATCAGTTCGCTGTCTATCCTGTTCAACATCCTGTAAAAGACGTCGATCTCGTCCTTGTCGAAGGATTCTTCGGCACGCTTCATGACCCTGTCTATATATTCCGTATAAATGCCATAATAGTCAAGATATTTTTGCGTGGGTTCAAGATAATACTTCCGTCTGTCTTCTTCGGAACGTATCTTTTTTAAATAACCCTTGTTCATCAAGTTGTTTATTTTTTCCGCGGCATTAGCAGAGGAAAGGCTTGCGAACTCCGCAAATTCGCTTATAGAAGGCCTATTCATATTGTAGATGATCTCCATGCAGAAGGTCTCGACGGTAGTAAGGCTCGTCTCTCTGCCCTTCCAGATCTTAAACATCTCATGGTAAGAATACATCTTGAATTTGCCTAACACTCTTTTTAAAACATCAGTAATCATTATACAGCTCCGCTTTTCTGCTCCCAAATAAAGGCCTTTTATCCCCTGCTTTTATTTGTCAGCTATCGCAAAGGTGAGCTCAGCCTTTACGGCAAGCTGTCCGTCGACTTTAGCAATGGCTTCGCCTACTCCCATTTTTCCATAGCTCTTTATTATCTTGCAGCTCAGCTCCAGAACATCGCCCGGAAGCACCTGCCTTTTGAATTTTACGTTATTGAGTCCTGCAAAAAGAGCAATTTTTCCCCTGTTTTCTTCAAGGCTGAGCATAGAGACCGCCCCCGTCTGAGCGAGCGCTTCGAGTATGAGCACTCCGGGCATTACCGGAAAGCCCGGAAAATGTCCTTGGAAAAAAGGCTCGTTCGCCGATACACATTTGATCGCGGTCGCGCTGTGACCGGGGTTTAACTCGGTCACCTTGTCTATAAGTAGGAACGGATACCTGTGCGGCAATATCTCCTGTATCTGCTTTATATCAAGCTGCATATCATTTCTCCTTGCTCAGATCTTGTTCATAACTATGCAGGCGTTATGCCCGCCAAAACCAAGGGAGTTGGAAAGCGCGTAATCTACTCTTGTATTCCTGCCCTTATTTGGAACGATATCCAAATCACAGTCCTCATCGGGCACACGGTAGTTTATCGTAGCCGGTACAAAATCATTTTTTATGCTTAAGGCGCAGATTATTCCCTCTACCGCACCCGTCGCGGCTATCATATGTCCGGTCATGGACTTTGTAGAGCTGACGCTAAGCTTTTTCGCATGAGCCCCGAAGGCTTTCTTTATCGCCAAGGTCTCCGTTTTGTCATTCAAATCGGTCGAGGTCCCGTGAGCGTTTATATAGTCTATCTTGTCGGGAGTTATACCCGCGTCATCGAGCGCCATCTTCATGCAGTCTGCCGCCACGCTTCCGTCCTCTTTAGGAGCCGTAATGTGAAAAGCATCGCAGTTCACGCCGTAGCCGGACAGCTCACAATATATTTTTGCGCCACGAGCCTTCGCGTGTTCGTATTCCTCAAGCACCATCATACCGGAGCCTTCCGCCATTACGAAGCCGCTCCTTTCCTTGTCAAATGGTATCGACGCGCGGCTCACATCATCGTTGGTAGTGAGCGCCTGCATGGAGGTAAAGCCTCCCATGCCGAGGTTAGTAATACAGGCCTCCGCTCCGCCGCAGAGCATCATATCGGCATAACCGTCCTTGATATGCCTATAGGAATCGCCTATCGCATTTGTCCCGGCAGCGCAGGCCGTAACGACACAGGAACACATGCCGTGAAGCCCGTAGCGTATCGCTATCTGTCCCGCAGCTATATTGGAAATGCACATAGGTATGAAATAGGGCATTACCTTGTCGTAGCCCTTTGCTCTTCCCCTGTTGTCTTCGTTTTGTATCGCGTTAAGCCCGCCTATGCCGCTTGCGACAAGCACGCCGAACCTCGTCCTGTCTACGGAGTCGAGATCCACGCCGCAGTCGAGCATAGCCTCATTCGCCGCGACAATGGCGAACTGAGTAAAGCGATCCATGCGGCGCAATTCTTTTTTGTCACAGACCTTCTCCGGCTCGAAATTCTTTACCTCTCCGGCGAGCTTGACTTTCTGCTCGCTCGTATCGTACAAGGTGATG
>CAYXUB010000073.1:0-4727 GCA_964468385.1 uncultured Lachnospiraceae bacterium | reverse complement strand
ACCTTAACGCCCTTTTATCGTCCTTGCTCCCTGTATTATCGCGGTCGGAATAATGGCAAACAAGGCTATCCACAGGTATTTGTCAAGCGTAAGAACGCTTACAGAAAACATTTCCATGACTACAGGCACAAACAGCACACATATAACGAGCACAAGACCAAGCAAAAAGGCCTTTAAGCTTGAGGGGTTTTTATTGAAACCTATCTTGACAAGACTATGCTCACTGCGGCAGTTAAACCCATGCAGCAGACGCGCCAGTGTTAGCGTCGAAAAAGCCATAGTCGAAGCTGCAGACGCATCGACCGTCAGGCCTATACCAAAGGCGCCTATGACGCAGACCGCGATAAGTGCGCCCTGTATGCTCGCCTGTTTTATAAAGTCCTTATCCATTATCTCCTGTTTGGGATCCCTCGGCTTTTTCTGCATCACGTCATATTCTCCCGGCTCGACCCCTATGGCAAGGGCAGGAAGCGAATCCGTAACGAGGTTTATAAACAAAAGCTGGACCGCCTGAAAGGGCACGGCAAGTCCCGCAAGCGCCGCAAATATAACGACAATTATCGCGGAAAGGTTCCCGGATAAAAGATAGAGCACCGCATTTTTTATGTTTGTAAATACCATTCTGCCGTTTGCGACCGCTTTAATGATTGTCGCGAAATTGTCGTCGGAAAGTATCATGGAAGCGGCTTCCTTTGCAGCCTCGGTGCCCGTTATGCCCATAGCGACGCCTATATCGGCTTTTTTAAGCGCGGGCGCATCGTTTACACCGTCACCGGTCATGGAAACGACCCTTCCCTTGCGCTGCCATGCATCCACTATACGGATCTTATTTTCGGGCGAAACACGGGCATAGACCGAAATTTTTTCTATTATCTCATCGAGCTGCTCGTCGCTCATGGCGTCGAGCTCCTGACCCGTAACGGCTATGTCCCCCTCTTCGAATAAGCCTATCTTCCTCGCTATCGCGGTTGCCGTCACCTTATGGTCGCCGGTTATCATTACCGTGCGTATACCCGCACTCTTCGCGTCGGCGACCGCCTGCACGGATTCCTCTCGGGGAGGATCCATCTCCGAAACTAGGCCTATAAAGGTGTAGCCGTATTCCGTTTCGAACGTCAGTTTTTCATCCGATTCCTTGTATGCGAATGCCAAAACCCTGAGCCCCTGCTCGGAAAAGCTCTCGTTTACTGCAAGAATCTTCCTTTTGTCCTCTTTCGTTATCGGACGCACCCCGTCGTTTATCAAAATGTTATCACAGCGCGCGAGCAACACGTCAAGCGCGCCTTTCGTAAATATGGTCGGGATACCACGTATAAGATTTTTTGTGCTCATCAGCTTCCTGTCGGAATCGAAGGGCAGTTCCTCCGTCCTTGCGACCGCGTCCCGCAGCTCCTCTTCACTGAACAGCAGCTCTTCGCCCTGATTGAGCTCGTCTATTTGTCTGTACATTTCAAGAAGCGCACATTCCGTCGGATCCCCTATTCCTTTACCATCGACTATGGACGCATCGTTCGCGAGCACCGCATCATATAGCAGATATCTGTGATTGCGGCTTTTTACATCCAGCTCTGCGGCACTTATCACCTTTTCGTTTACATATATATCCTGAACCGTCATCTTGTTTTGCGTAAGGGTACCTGTCTTGTCGGAGCAGATGACCGATACGCAGCCGAGCGATTCGACGGCGGCAAGGTCCTTGATTATCGCATTCTGTTCGGCCATTCTCTGCGTTCCCATCGCCTGAACGATAGTGACTATAGAACCCAGCGCCTCAGGGATAGCTGCAACGGCCAAAGCGACAGCAAAAAGCAAGGCGTCCATAAACGCCATCTGCCGAAGTACACTTAAGATGAAGACAACGATACATATAAGGATCGTGCCTATCGCCAGCTTCTTGCTCAACTCGTCGAGCGATATCTGAAGCGGAGTCTTTCTCTCCTTCGTCTTGTTCATGAGTTCGGCTATCTTGCCTATCTCGGTATCCATTCCCGTGCCAGCGACTACCGCATAAGCCCTGCCATATGTCACAAAGCTCCCGGAATAGACCATATTGATACGATCCGCAAGCGCCGTATCTTCTTCTATCTCTATATCCTTTTTATCCACGCTCGTCGACTCACCGGTAAGCGAACTTTCATTTATCTGCAAAGAGAAGTTTTCTAAGATACGACCGTCCGCGACGACCATATCTCCCGCCTCAAGGAGCAGTATATCCCCCGGCACAAGCTCGCGCGAATCTATCTCGAGCATTTGCCCTTCCCTTATGACCTTAGCCGTCGGAGACGAAAGAGCGTTGAGCGCCTCCAGCGATTTTTCAGCCTTTACGTGCTGTACCGTCCCGAGCACGGCGTTCAATATGAGTACCGCTATGATGACAATCGTACTCTCGACCTCCCCCGTAAAAATCGATATAACGGCCGCCACCAAAAGGATTACAACGAGCAGGTCGGCAAACTGGCTTAAGAAAACCTGATATGCATTTTTCTTCTTGCCCTCCTCTATCATGTTTTTCCCGTAACGCTTCAGCCTTGCCTCTGCCTCGTCCTTGCTTAAGCCTTTATTGCGCGTTTCAAGGAGCTTTAATGTTTCTTCTTTTTTTAGCTTATACCACTCTCTCATTCTGCTCTCCAACTCAACATAAAAAAGTGCCGCCCCAGCGGAGCGTTTTTTATGATAGGAAATAAGATTTTCTATCGTAAAAAAAATAAGACTTCCCACAAAAACGTCAGGATAAACCTGCGATATTTTGTGTAAAGTCTCATCACCTATAAGGCTACATTACCAAGCGAAGTCTCGCTGGGTTTGTTGATAATGTATTTAGATTACTCCCTCTACTTTCTGTCAAAACATACCATGAAATGACAAAGGTGTCAATAAAGATATTTAGCTTTATTTATTTTAGATTTTTGGTTTTTATATCCGCAGCCACTCGTCGGGGCAGGCGTCACTCGGCATGCGAAGATCTCCTCGCGGCGACACAGCAACTGATCCGACCTTCGGTCCGTCCGGCAGGCAGGAGCGCTTGAACTGCTGAGAGAAAAATCTAGCGTAAAAAGTCTTCAGCCATTTCAATATCGTTTCATCGTCATATTCGCCGTCAAAAGCCAGCTTTGCTATGCGATATATCTTATCGGGCTCATAACCTACGCGGAGCATATAGTACAAAAAGAAATCATGCAGCTCATACGGCCCGACTATCTCCTCGGTCTTTTGCGAAATTGCCCCATCCTTAGGCGGCAGCAGCTCCGGGCTGACCGGCGTAGCCAAAACATCGGTCAATATATCGGCAAGCTTTTTATCTCCGCAAACGTCGGCATAATAACGCACAAGATGACGTACGAGCGTCTTCGGTACCGAACAATTTACGCCATACATAGACATATGGTCTCCGTTATATGTCGCCCATCCGAGCGCGAGTTCCGACAGATCTCCCGTCCCTATGACAAGCCCTCCGTTCTCGTTTGCTATATCCATAAGAATCTGAGTACGCTCACGTGCCTGAGAATTTTCGTATGTGACATTGCGCTCGTTCGGATCATGTCCTATGTCCCTAAAATGCAAGCTTACCGCCTCTTTTATGTCTATTTCACAAAGGGTAGCTCCCAGCGTTTTTGAGAGTGTGCAGGCGTTGTTGTATGTCTTATCGGTAGTTCCAAAGCAGGGCATCGTAACCGCCGTTATATTCTTCCTGTCTATCCCCGCAATGTCGAAAGCCCTTGCACAAACGAGCAAAGCCAGGGTAGAATCGAGCCCGCCCGATATGCCAATCACCGCATTTTGACAGTTCGTATGTTCCAGCCTCTTTTTGAGTCCCATAGATTGTATGTTCAATATCTCGTCGCAGCGACGCTCTCTTTTTGTCCTGTCTGACGGAACAAAAGGCTTTGGGTCGAAGCGTCTCGTAAGTGTCGTTTCCTCGATATCGAGAGCAAAGGCGACCGTCCTGTATCCGGACGCCTCCTGCACCGGAAATGTAGTCATGCGACGCCGTTCACTTATAAGTCTATCTATATCAATCTCCGAATATACGGTCTCGTTCTCAAAACGCCTAGCCTCTTTTAATACGATACCGTTTTCACATATTAGATTGTGCCCGGAAAAGACAAGATCGGTCGTGGACTCCCCGTCCCCTGCACTGGAATATACATATCCGCATATAAGACGAGCCGACTGTGAACATACGAGACTTCTCCTGTACTCCTCCTTACCGGTCATCTCATCACTCGCGGAAAGATTAACGATGAGCGTTGCCCCCGCAAGGGCATGAGAAATGCTCGGCGCCGCCGGCGTCCAAAGATCCTCGCATATCTCCACGGCAACCTTTAAACGCGGCATGGAAGTACAGCTAAAAAGGATATCCGTACCAAACGGCACATCCTCACCAAGAATACGGAGTGTGCCGGAGGCTTCCCCTCCCGAGGAAAAATATCTCGCTTCATAAAACTCATTATAATTAGGAATGAAGGTCTTCGGCACTATGCCGAGCACATGCCCGTGCGAAATCGCGGCAGCACAATTGAATAGTTTTCCGCTGTATTCCATAGGCAGTCCAACGAATATGAGCGCATCTATAGCTGCAGATGCTTTTGCTATCATCTCAAGTCCCGCTATGCTTTCCCTTAAAAGCCTATCCTGCCAGAACAGATCCCTGCATTCAAACCCAGAGATGCAAAGTTCGGGAAAAACCATTATCTTCGCTCTGTTTTCCTGCATTTTGCGCATCTCTT
>CAYXUB010000072.1:0-4736 GCA_964468385.1 uncultured Lachnospiraceae bacterium | reverse complement strand
AGAGAGCCCGGATGGGGAAGTCCAGTTCTATGACCTGATCCAAATTATCACCTTTACCACGGAGCAGGAGTGCAAGGCTTATCCTCGCTCCCAGGCCCATGCGGATTTTCTGGCCTTTTCCAGACCGTATATGGAGAAGGTAATCGCCCTGGACTATCCTGTGGAATAATGCTTCTTGCGTTTTCTGTCGCTATATATACATACCACCTGTCCTTTAATTTGGGCTTTCTTCTTGGACAGGTGAAAGGGATAAGCATATAAAATATAATCGGCGGTCGGCATTTTGCCGGCCGCTTTGTTAGGTCCGGGGTTCAGAAAAAGCACGCGATCATTACGTGATACGCAAGCTGCATGCCTCGGTTTTCGGAAAAATATCCTTACAATTTCTTTGAAAAAATGTTATTATAAAAAACAGGAAAATTAGTCGGCTTAAGTTGAAGCCAAAGTAAGTATATTAAGGTTCAGGGTAGAAGGATAAGGGAAACATCTGTGAGGTGAAAGGAGCATGTTTAAGATCGGCGATTTCGTCGTAAAACCGAATACCGGGATTTGCAAGATCAAAGACGTGGTCTATATGAGCTTATCCGGCAAGGAAAAGAAGCAGTATTATATGCTTATGCCGCTTGAGGACACTCGTTCTGTGCTCTATGTGAGCATAGATGCGGATAGGACAAGGCTTCGCCCGATAATGACAAAGGAAGACGCACAGGCCTTCATAAGTAAGATAAAAGATATAGATGCCGTCTGGGTACCCAACGATAAGATTCGAGATCAACAATATAAAAGTGCATTCCAGACCAATGAGCCTGAAGCCCTTGTAGCCGTAATAAAAAATCTAAACAACAGAAGTCGTATACGTCTCGCACAGGGAAAAAAAATAACCTTGACAGATGAGAGATATTTTAAGCAAGCGGAAAAAGTGCTGTATACCGAGCTTTCCATTTCGCTCGGGATAGAAATAGAAGATGTAGAAGGGCTGATTTCGGAGACTATAGAGACGTGATAAAGACTAAACCGTGGATCTATGAGCCTAAAGCGACTACGGATATACTTAAAAAATATGATATAAGGCTAAAAAAGAGATTTGGCCAGAATTTCCTTATTGACGGCAATGTGATCAAAAAAATAATCGCCTCCGCTAAAATAAGCGGTGACGATTTTATTTTGGAAATAGGACCGGGGATAGGCTCGCTTACCCAGCATCTGGCCTATGAGGCGGGAAATGTCGTGGCCGTAGAGATAGACGAAAGGCTTATCCCTATACTTTCCGATACACTTTCTCCGTACGGGAATGCAGAGGTTATACAAGCAGATGTGCTAAAGCTCGATATAAAGAAGTTGATAGAAAGTAAAAGCAACGGCAGGCCTGTAAAGGTTGTGGCAAACCTGCCCTACTATATAACGACGCCTGTTATAATGGAGCTGTTAAAACTTGACGGATATATCGCTTCAATGACGCTTATGTTACAAAAAGAAGTTGCCGCAAGGATCGTCGCTGAGGCAGCTATGAAGGAGTATGGAGCACTTACGCTTGCGGTACAGTATTACTGTGATGTAAAAAAGATATGTGATGTTTCCGCAAACTGTTTTATCCCTCGTCCCGATGTGACTAGCACTGTCCTGAAGCTGGATATTAAAAAGGACAGGATAGAGCTGAGCGACGATAGGCTCATGTTTGAGCTTATAAAGGCAGCGTTTGCGCAGAGAAGGAAGACGCTTATAAATGCGCTTAATAATTCCGGGCTGTTTGGGCTTGATAGAAAAGTTTTAGAAGAGGCCTTGCAGACCGCCGATATAGATTCCGCAAGACGGGGAGAGACTCTAACATTAGAGGATTTTGCCAGGCTTGCAAATAAAATCTTTGAATTTCTTGACAATTAAGGGGAGAGAAGTAAGAATATGAAAAAGACAAAGAAGTTTTGGGGTTATATTTTTTATGGAGGGTAACAATGAATAAAAAAAGAATTATTGCTGTTGTGCTTTCGGTGCTTATGCTTATGCAGTTATGTGTTGTTTCCGTGTTTGCCGAGACAGAGGACATCAAGGTTTCGCTGGGGGCAGATCTTACGGCAGAGCAAAGAGCCGAGGTATTATCGCTGCTCTCGATAACGGAGGAGGAGCTTGCCGAGATTGATGTCATATATGTAACGAACGAGGAAGAGCATGAATATCTAGATGCGTATATCGATTCAGACAAGATAGGAGATACGGCGCTGTCTTCCTCAAAGATCGTGCTGCAGGATTCCGGACATGGGATAGAGGTCACGACCTATAACATAAATTATTGTACGATCGGCATGTATAAGAATGCGCTCCTTACTGCGGGAGTAGAGGACGCCGAGGTATATATTGCAGGACCCGAAAAGATCTCCGGAACTGCCGCTCTCATAGGCGTCATGAAAGCTTATAACGACGTTACGGATGGTTCCTTAGATGAGGAAAACATTGAGGCGGCTACTGAGGAACTGGCGGTTACGGCTGAACTGAGCGAAGACCTTCTCGACTCGGAAAACGCCGAGCAGATAATCGCAGAGCTCAAGACTATGCTCGAGGAAATTGCGAGCATGGGTGATGAAGAGATTGATGAAAAGATCAGGGAAGTTGCGGCGGAGTACGGAGAGGAGCTTTCGGATGAGAATGTCGAAAAGATCCGCGAACTTTTAAAGACGCTTTCGACATTGGATATAAACGCTCTTGTAGAAAAAGCAAAGGAGCTTTTTGACAGCATAAGCAGCCTTACCGAGAGTCTTGACGGGCTTCAGGGAATATTAAACAGCATAGGCGAATTTTTCAGTAATGTTTTTAGTAAAATTGTTGATTGGTTCAATGGTTTATTCTAAAAATTTATTTAAAATTCACATCAAGTTCATAATTACGGTTTATGATTGCAATATATTAAACAAGAGGTAATGCGAGTAATTCGTATTAGTATTTTTCATAATAATAGCCCCGGCCGTAAGGTCGGGGCACTCCTCGTTTTAGGAATATTTTTTCTCAAGAGAGTCAGAAAATGAAAAGCAGGATAGCATTTTTACATTGTGAGACATATGACGAAGATGCTGTATACGAAAATATAAAGAAAGGTTTCGAGCTGCTCGGAGGGCTTGAGCATTTTTTTAAAAAAGAGGAAAGAATCCTTCTAAAGCTAAATCTCGTAAGGGAAGCGGAGCCTCAAAGGGCGGTTACGACCCACCCTTCCGTTGCTGCTGCGACGGCACGGATTTTTTTTGAGAGCGGATACGGCAGGCTTTGTGCCGGTGACTCCTGCGGCATAGGCTCTTCAGCAAAGATAATGGAAGCGCTGGGCTTAGAGGCGCCGTTTGAGAAATATAATGTAAAGATGCTGGATTTTAAGACGGCGGAACGTGTCGAGTATAAAGAGGGCATACATGCGAAGAGCTTTATCGCTGCCAAAGACGCCTTAGAAGCAGATGCTATCGTAAGCCTTGCGAAGATGAAGACGCATGCGCTCGAATATATAACGGGGGCGGTAAAGAATCAGTATGGCTGTATACAGGGGCTGAACAAGGCAAAAGGGCATACGGTATATCCTAGTCAGGAGAGCTTTGCAAAGATGCTCGTTGACCTCAATATGTTCTTAAAGCCGAGATTTTATATATTAGACGGAATAACGGCTATGGAGGGGAACGGGCCGGTATCGGGCGAGCCGGTGCAGATGAACACGCTTATCATGGGCGACGATCCCGTTGCTGTGGATGCGTTGTTCTGTGCTTTGATACATCTGCCTCCGAAAAGTGTTCCAACGAATGTTTATGGCAGGCAGATGGGGCTTGGAACTTATCTGGGAGAGGAGATAGATGTAGTCACAAATAAGGGCATTGTTTCATTTGAGGAGATAGTGCGCAAATATGGAAATCCCTCATTTGACGTGGTCAGGAACGCCCACTCGACCAGAGGTATCATGGGGCTTGTTACTCGTCTTAACAGATTTAAGCGCAAGCCGAAGATCGACGCATCGCTTTGCGTAAAATGCGGGGTCTGTACTGAAATATGCCCTGTTGAGGGAAAGGCAATAGGCTTTGTAAACGGACGGGCTTTGCCTCCCGTCTATGATTATAAAAAATGTATAAGATGTTTTTGCTGTCAGGAGATGTGTCCCCATAAGGCCATATATGTGGGAGGACAAAAGAGAAGGGTAGAGTGAAATGAAAGAAAAAAATTTGATAAATGAGACAGGTGAAGATAAAAAGAGCTATGATGTCGATGAGGCAAGGAGCATGTTCATACACGACCGCTATGCGATGGAGACTTCGGGGATAGAAATACTCGAGGTGGGCGAGGGTTATGCTAAGTGCTGCTTTACCCCTGACGAAAGACATAAGAATGCGATGGGAGCCGTTATGGGCGGGGCGCTCTTTACCCTGGCAGATTTCACTTTTGCCGTAGCGGCGAACTACAATAAGCCCTACGCAACGGTCACAAACGTAAGTCAGATCAGCTTTCTGCGCGGCGTTTCTAAAGGCGTTGTATATGCAAAAAGCCGCCTCATAAAAGACGGACGAATCTGCTGCAGCTATGAGGTGGAGATAACGAATGAGGAGGGAGAGATCATCTCCGTCGTATCCGTGAACGGAGTCCATGTCCCTAAGAATTGAAACAAAAAAGTGTGCGCTCGGCGCACACTCGCGCCGAGCGCACGCTTGCGCAAATAGCGGTCCCTTCTTGCCCTAATCGGGCAAGAAGTAACCCTCACCTACGGGCCAGTCGTGAAGTTT
>CAYXUB010000071.1:0-4851 GCA_964468385.1 uncultured Lachnospiraceae bacterium | reverse complement strand
TGCATCCTTACTCGATAAAATTTTAATTCCTGCGGTTCCGAATAAAACTCCGCCTGCGAATAAAGCCAATTTTTTATATGCGATCATTTTTTTCACCTCCTAAATCAGCGACGACGGTATCCGGTTATAAAAGCCATAAACATACAAAACAATATGGCCTTCACCCAAAAACGATGTTGTTTCACCAAGTATAGCTCCTTGAATAAGGCAACATCTACAATAAATGTATTATATCTTTATATATTTTAATTTTCAATCTTTTTCACAGATATTTCATCGCCTAAAAACACTATTTATGATGTTTTTTTAACAACTTCCTCAAACTCCTCTTCTATCTCCTTTGAGGGAGCAGGCGTAAGAAGCGAAACAATAACGATACATATGAGGGAAAAGATAAAAGCAGGCAAAAGCTCATATATGTCCCATATGCCTCCGAGCGGTCTTATCAACAGATTCCAAATGAATACCATACAACCGCCTCCGATCATTCCGGCTATCGCACCCGCCCTGTTTATTCGCTTCCAAAAAAGGCTCATCAGCATGAGCGGTCCAAACGTAGCGCCGAATCCCGCCCAAGCGAAACTAACGATCGTAAATATTACGCTGTTTTCATCTAAGGCTATTATTATAGCAATACCGGTAATCGCAAGCAGCGTTATCCTCGTAAGCCACATGACCTGTTTGTCAGATGCCTTTTTACTGACAACTCCTTGATATACGTCTTTCGCGAATGCCGAAGCCGCTATTAACAGATATGAATCCGAGGAGCTTATCGTCGCAGCCAAAATGCCCGCCATGACAAGCCCCGCTATAACGGGCGGGAGCAGATTTGTCGCAAGCAGGATAAAAACATTTTCGGCTGACGATTCCGTAGCAAGCGCTGCCGGGTAAAGTGTCCGCCCTAAAATACCAATAAATACAGCTACCCCAAGTGAAATTACCACCCATATGATAGCTATGCGTCTCGACCTTGTAAGCTCATTTTCCCTGCGTATAGCCATAAAGCGCAGCAGCACCTGTGGCATGCCAAAATATCCTAGGCCCCAAGCCAGGCAAGATATTATTGCAAGGAAACCATAGGTCCCTGCCTCACCAAACTGCGGAACGTCGTTTACTACCTGCTGCACACCGTTCTCCGTCACCGGCGTAGCGATCCCGAAAAAATCCAAAAAGCCGGGGATAGAGCTTGCATTATCGATAACGGCGCTCAAGCCGCCTGCGGCTATCGTGCCTGTTACAACGACGACAACAAGGGCGACTATCATTACGACGGCCTGCATGAAATCCGATGCGCTCTCCGCTAAAAATCCGCCTATAAGAGTGTACGCAAGCACGAATACCGCGCCGACTATCATCATAGGCACATAGTCGAAACCGAAAAGCGTAGAGAAAAGCTTGCCGCATGTAACAAGGCAGCTCGCAGCATAGACAGTAAAGAATATAAGTATGAAAAGCGCGGAAATCGTCATGACGACCTTGCCACTTTCCTTGAAACGGTTTGAAAAAAACTCAGGAAGCGTTATCGAGCCGAGCCTCTCACTATATCTCCTAAGCCTTTTTGAAACTATGAGCCAGTTTATATACGTTCCTGCCGCAAGACCTATCGCTGTCCATGCCGCATCCGAAACTCCACACCAATATGCCACTCCCGGAAGCCCCATAAGCAGCCAGCCCGACATATCTGAAGCTTCGGCGCTCATCGCCGTCACCCATGGGCCAAGCGAACGCCCGCCCAAGAAAAACTCCTCTGAATTTTTGTTTGCACGCTTTGCAAACATCGAGCCTATTATTATTACGACCGCCATATATGCGATCATCGTGAACATTATCTGTAATGAATCCCCCATGCTAAACTATCTTTCCTCTCTTCTTAAAAAATATACTCTGCGGCTTGTCGCTCGTATCTTTTGCCATAGCTCTGATATAAAAGGCTGTTAAGGCTCCACACATGATTTTTATGATCTTATAATGTTGCTTAATCCAGTTGAAGGCAGATTTAATATAATCTATCAACAAGGCACTAATGATAAAAGCTACGCCAAGCCCAGCGGAATAGACGAGCAGCAGCCTGACACCTTCGAGTACATGCCCTTGCTGAGAAGCAAGCATAAGAGCCGAGCCCAAAAATGCTCCGACACAAGGGGTCCTCCCCAAGCAAAGATAAAACCGAACAGAAATGCAGAGAAAAAGCCCAAGATACAAATACGAGCGTAAAACCAAGTACTGCATATTTCGTCTCACCTTTTTTAGTTGCCAAAATAGTAGTAATTTGGGAAAGCTCGCAATAAAAATAGTAATAATAGTAATAAATCCAGCAAATACAAGGCATATGAGAAGCCCTTGTACTTACTGGATTATCGGGGTAACAGGATTTGAACCTGCGACCTCATGACCCCCAGTCATGCGCTCTAGCCAAACTGAGCCATACCCCGACAACGCATTGATTCTACCATCTGCCGCCTGATTTGTAAAGCAATTCAATAAAAAAGTGTGCGCCCGGCGCACACTCGCGCCGAGCGCGATTGCCCTCAGTCAATAATTTCCCTTCGCGCGAGTGCGCAGCCACAGAGGAGCGTTCTATATCGTATATGAATTATCTCTCAACTAAGGTAGAACAGCCCATGCCTCCGCCAATACACAAGGTTGCAAGACCTCTTTTTACATTTCTCTTTTCCATTTCATGTAAAAGCGTGACCAATATACGGCAGCCCGATGCCCCTACAGGATGTCCAAGCGCGATTGCTCCGCCATTTACATTTACTTTGTTCATATCAAAAGCCAGATCATGAGCCACGGCAAGAGATTGCGCGGCAAATGCTTCATTTGCCTCAATAAGATCCATATCTTCTATTTTTAATCCTGCTTTTTGAAGCACTTGCTTCGTAGATGCTACAGGTCCTATTCCCATTATAGCCGGATCTACGCCCGCAACAGCCCCGGCAACCCAAGTCGCCATTATATCGCAGCCAAGTTCTTTTGCCTTTTCTTCACTCATAACGACTACGGCAGCCGCTCCGTCATTTATCCCTGAAGAATTGCCCGCAGTTACGACTCCGCCTTCCTTAAATGCCGGCTTAAGCTTTGCCAAGGACTCCATGGTCACACCCTGTCTCGGCCCTTCATCTTTATTAAAGATTACCGTTTCTTTCTTTTTCTTTATTTCGATTTCTACTATTTCGTCATCAAAGCGACCGGAAGCCATCGCTTTTGCAGCTTTTTCCTGACTGGAAACCGCAAATGCATCCAGTTCTTCTCTTGAGATATTCCATTTTTCGGCAACATTCTCGGCCGTGATCCCCATATGATAATCATGAAACGCATCAGTCAATGCATCTTTAACCATAAGGTCGACAACTTTCCCATCACCCATCCTATATCCATAACGGGCATTCTGCAGCGCATACGGCGCAAGCGACATATTTTCCATTCCGCCGGCCACAACAATATCAGCTTCGCCTGCCTTTATCAGTGTTGCCGCTAAATTAACGCATTCCAAACCGGAGCCGCAAACTAAATTTATCGTAACTGCAGGCACTTCTTTAGGGATTCCGGCTTTAATTGAAGCTTGCCGCGAAACATTTTGTCCCAGTCCTCCCTGCAAAACAGAGCCCATACAAACTCGATCTACCTTATCCGCCGGCACCGCCGCGCGTTTAAGTGCTTCTTTTATGACCGCTGCTCCAAGATCAGCAGCCGGAACTGTGCTCAAAGCCCCTCCCATCCTTCCGATGGCCGTTCTACATGCTCCTGCAAGTACTATTCTTTTTTCTTCATTCAAAGTCCATTCCTCCTCAATGATTATATTTTTAAAACACCTGTTATCATATAACCAAAAGTATGCTCAGGGTTATTTCACCGTATTGTACTTATAAAATCCCTCTCCCGTCTTGCGTCCGAGCTTACCCCCACGCACCATTTTGCGAAGAAGCGGATGCGGACGATATTTGGGATCCCCGAACTCATTGTATAGGACCTCCATAATGGCAAGGCACACATCAAGACCTACGAGGTCTCCCGTAGCAAGCGGTCCCATCGCATGATTAGCTCCAAGCTGCATCGCCGTATCTATATCCTCTACGCTGGAAATTCCATCAGCATAAATTCCTATCGCCTCATTTATCATCGGAACAAGTATCCTGTTTACTATGAAACCGGCATTTTCATTTACCTTTACCGGAACCTTACCTAAATCCTTGGATATAGCTACTATCCTATCTACAGTCTCCTCAGGTGTGTTTAGTCCCGATATAACCTCGACAAGTTTCATCACCGGAGCAGGATTAAAAAAATGCATTCCGATAATCGGACGATCGACAGCGGCATCTATCTCAGTTATAGATAATGAGGAGGTGTTCGTCGAGAAAATACATTCCGGCTTACATATATCCTGGAGTTCCTTAAAGGTTTGTTTTTTTACAGCCATATCTTCAAACGCTGCCTCCACTATAAGATCACAGTCCGAACAGATATCTTTAAGTCCGGTCGTTATCTTTGACAATATCGCATCAGCTTCCGACTGCTCTACCTTCCCCTTGGCTACTCGTTTAGCCAAAGCCGCCTCTATCTTTTTCTTTCCGTTTGCGGCAAATTCTTCGTTGATATCACAGAGATATACTTCATAACCTTTGCTCTGCGCAAAGGTCTGGGCAATACCTGCTCCCATTGTACCAGCTCCGATTACTCCGACTTTCATTTGCTTCTTCCTCCTTAATATTTATCTTAGTATATCTTTATAAATAGATAACTTGATTTGTTCCCTTTTTTATATTATCAGGTTGCTTTGCTAATCGTTTCTATTTCCTGATACCTCACTTTAATCTTGAAAGCTCCGTGACAGGACGAGGTAATGTT
>CAYXUB010000070.1:0-4948 GCA_964468385.1 uncultured Lachnospiraceae bacterium | reverse complement strand
GTGGAATTTCCTGATGTGATGGTTGTCCTGGCTTGTTCGGCTGATATGGCGACATCTGTCGACGAGATCGCGCTGCAGCAGGACATCAGCAATCCTGATGAATTTGCCGTCTTTTCCGTGGACTGGACAGAACGGCTGGGCACCAAGCTGGCGTCCTCTCCGGACGGCGAAAGCTATATTCGCGGGACCTCCGCCTGCTGGGTCAATCTGGCCTCAAATATTGTCGCGTTGATCAACGGCGAACTTGAGGTTGATGAGAACAATGAGTTTGGCAGCGGTTCTTGGAAGGTGACCCCCGAAACTCTGGACGAGTATTTGGAAATCACAGCTTCCTGAGTACGGTATTTAACGCCGCACCAGGGTGGCTTGCCACCCTGGTGCGGCGTTTGCGTTTTGCAGGATTTTGCGGTATAGCATAAGCCGGAAAACCGGCCTGAAAGAGAAAATCCCCTACATTTCGGCCTGATTTTTTATACACTCTCCTTACTTGTTTTTCTTTAAAAAACCCATTGAGAAAATAAATATGTGATATTATAATCACAATGTATGGTATAAGAGAAAGGCACAGTTAATACGCATTGTGCGCGTCTGAAAGGAGATTTAAATGTACGCTTTTACTGACATGATCAACAAACTCAAGACCAATCCTCGAAAGATTGTTTTTACAGAGGGAACGGATCACCGGATCCTTGAGGCTGCCTCAAGGCTGCTTACGGGTAATTTCTTAACGCCGGTGCTTATCGGTAACAAGGCTGATGTTGAAAAAGCAGCCGAAGCCGCCGGATTTAATATAGACAAAGCGATCATTATAGACCCTGAAAAATACGAGCGTTTCGATGAGATGGTAGAGCTGTTCTGCGAGATAAGGAAGAATAAAGGTGTTACTAAAGAGCAGGCTATTCCGATCTTAAAGAGAGGCAACTATTTCGGAACGATGCTCGTAAAGATGGGTGTTGCCGACGCGTTGCTTGGTGGGGCGACTTATTCTACGGCCGATACCGTGCGCCCCGCGCTGCAGATCATAAAGACAAAGCCGGAAAACACGATCGTTTCATCATGCTTCATACTCGTGCGTGAGGCGGCTACAGGTAAAAACGAGCTTTTGGCCATGGGAGACTGTGCTATAAATATAAAACCCACAGAGGACGAACTCGTAGAGATCGCATATGAAACGACGAAATGCGCAGAGGTATTCGGAATGGATCCCAAAGTGGCGTTTTTAAGCTATTCGACGCTCGGTTCGGGAAAAGGTGAGGATGTAGACAAAATGCGTAATGCAAAGGACAAATTGAAGAAACTCCATCCCGAGATAAAGGCAGAAGGGGAACTTCAGTTTGACGCGTCCGTTTCCCCAACCGTCGCAAAGACTAAATGTCCCGATTCCGATGTCGCGGGATATGCGAACACCTTCATATTCCCCGATATAAACGCTGGAAATATCGGCTATAAGATCGCTCAAAGGCTTGGCAATTTTGATGCCTTTGGCCCGATACTCTTAGGACTTAACGCACCGATAAACGATCTTTCCAGAGGCTGCAACGCCGAAGAGGTATATTCTATGGCGATCATTACCGCCGCATTAGCGTGAAAGGAGCATAAAAAATGAAAGTACTTGTAATAAACTGTGGAAGCTCTTCCCTTAAATATCAGCTTATCGATTCGCAGTCGGAAGACGTGCTTGCAAAGGGCCTTTGCGAGCGTATCGGAATTGACGGCCGTCTTGTCTATCAAAAAGCGGGACATGATAAAGAAAGCTATGATCATGCGATGCCTACCCACAAGGAAGCGATATCTTATGTTCTTGAGGCGCTTACTAATGATAAGACGGGTGCAATCTCTGATCTTAAGGAAATCGGAGCGGTCGGACATAGGATCGTACACGGAGGTGAAAAGTTTGCAAAATCGACGCTTATCACAGATGAGGTAATAAAAACCATTGAGGAGGTTTCGGACCTTGCCCCGCTTCACAATCCGGCGAACCTCATTGGCATACGTGTTTGCGCGGAGCTTATGCCCGGTGTTCCCATGGTCGGCGTCTTCGATACTGCTTTCCATCAGACCATGCCGGAACGTGCGTACCTGTACGGGCTTCCGATAGAATATTATGAAAATGATAAGGTAAGGCGTTACGGCTTCCATGGCACATCGCACAGCTACGTTTCGAAGCAGACGGTAAAGTTCCTGGGACTCGATCCGGAAAACTCTAAGATAATAGTCTGCCATCTCGGAAACGGTGCGTCGATAAGCGCCGTCGTCAACGGAAAATGCGTAGATACGAGCATGGGATTAACACCGCTCGACGGACTTGTTATGGGAACCCGTTCGGGAAGTATAGATCCCGCTATAGTTGAATTTTTAGCCAATAAGCATAATCTGACACTTGAAGAGGTCATCAGTATCCTTAATAAAAAATCGGGTGTTTACGGGCTTTCAAAGGGACTTTCAAGCGATTTCAGGGATCTTGGGGCCGCTGCCGCAGACGGAAATAAATATGCCGCAGCCGCGCTTGATGTATTCTGCTACAGGGTATTAAAGACGATAGGCGCATATATTGCCGCAATGAACGGAGTGGACGCAATAGCCTTTACTGCCGGAATAGGAGAGAACGATCCCGACGTCAGGGCTTACGTGGTGAAGAATCTCGGCTTCCTCGGTATTAAGCTTTGCGAAAACAGAAACAGCGAACGCGGAGGTGACAGGATCATCACAAGCGATGACTCCAAAATACCCGTATGCGTAATTCCTACCGATGAAGAGCTCGCCATATGCCGCGATACCGTAGCATTGGTAGAGGGCTGATATCTTAGGATATAGCTTAGAAAACCTGTATATATCCTGTCTATGGGAGGACTCATGGAGATAAATTGGTATCCGGGGCATATGACAAAAGCAAAGCGGAAGATGCAAGAGGACATCAAACTGGTCGATGTCATAATAGAGCTTGTGGATGCAAGGGCTCCGTTATCTACGAGAAATCCGGATCTAAAGGAAATGGGCGCGGGCAAGGCGAGGCTCGTACTAATGAATAAGGCCGATCTTGCTGATGAGACAGAAAATAAAAAATGGCTTTGTTACTTTAAAGCCCAAGGATACAGTTGCCTTGCGCTCGATTCCAGGAAGAGGGGCGCGCTAAAAAATATTTCCGCCATGGTCAAAGAGGCCTGCAGGGAAAAGATAGAAAGAGATTTAAAAAAAGGGATAAAAAACCGTCCCGTAAAGGCTATGGTCGTCGGCATACCGAATGTCGGCAAATCCACCTTTATAAATTCCTATGCCGGTAAGGCCTCGGCTAAAACGGGGAACAAGCCGGGGGTTACGAAGGGGAATCAATGGATACGGCTCGGAAACGACGTACAGATGCTCGATACTCCCGGGGTGCTCTGGGCAAAGATAGATGACAGAGAAGCGGGAAAAAGGCTTGCGTTCATAGGCTCGATCAGGGACGAGGTGCTTAATACCGAGGAGCTCTGCCTTGAACTCATCATATTTTTAAAAGAGACATATCCGGGCTTTATTGAAAAAAGATATGAAACGGATGAGAGCGGGGAAGCTGTTGAGTTATTATATCGAATAGGTGAAAAAAGGGGCTGCCTTTTGAAGGGAAGCGAGATCTCGACGGAAAAAGCAGCCCTTCTTATTTTCGATGATTTCAGGAGCGGTAAGCTAGGAAGGATAACGCTTGAAGGCGTTCCCGAAATAAGCAGCGAAGATGAAAAGGGATAAAAAATCCATAAAAGAGATAGAAAACGAATACAAGTCCTGTGGCAAAGATGAACGCGCAGAGTTTAAGAACAGATACGCCGGTGACGAAAGGGCGGGTGTGCAAAAATTGCTTTTGCGCATTGAGGCGGCAGAAGAGAAGCTCAAGGCCGAAAGACTCAGGGTGGAAGAACTGTGCGTCTATGAAAAGCAATATGAGGAGTATGACTTAATATGCGGGGTTGATGAGGCAGGAAGAGGGCCCTTGGCAGGGCCTGTTACAGCGGGGGCTGTGATACTGCCAAAGGATTGCCGTATATTATACATAAATGATTCTAAGAAGCTTTCACCCAAAAAGCGAGAGGAGCTTTTTGAGGAGATCAAAAAAAAGGCGCTTGCATATTCGGTCGGGATAGTGGGAAATGATACCATAGACGAAATAAATATCCTGCAGGCTACCTATAAGGCGATAAAAGAAGCCATATCCAAGCTGGATATAAAACCCGGCTTGTTGTTAAATGATGCCCTGACAATACCGGGTATAGATCTGCTTCAGATCCCAATAGTCAAAGGAGACGCGAAAAGTCAATCCATCGCCGCGGCAAGCATCGTTGCAAAGGTGACGAGGGATCACATCATGGATGAGCTTGATGAAAAATATCCGCAGTACGGATTCAAGGTTAACAAGGGTTACGGCACCGCCGCGCACATAGAGGCGATACGACGATTCGGCCCATGCCCGATACACAGAAGGACTTTTATATCCTCATTTGTGTGATACACACTGCTTTTACGGAAAAGAGGAGATATTGAACAGGAGAAAACGCGGGGCAGAATACGAGGATATGGTTGCAAAAAGACTCGTTGATGCCGGCTATATAATACTGGAACGAAATTTCCGATGTAAGATCGGGGAGATAGATATCATCGCTTCAAAGGACGGCACTTTGGTTTTCATAGAAGTGAAATACAGGAAAAACCTAGCCAGCGGATATCCTGAGGAAGCCGTTTCACGCACAAAACAGAGGCGGATATGTTTGGCCGCCGACTATTATCGTATAAAAAAAGGCGTTTCTGACGGGGTCGCCTGCCGCTTTGATGTCGTCGCGATCGACGGTAGCGGCATTCGGCACTACAGAAACGCTTTTTTATACGATAGGAAATGAAATTTCCTATCGTATAAAACGCTCCGCTACTGTCTATTTACAAAAGCATGAAAGAGGGCACTGCTCTTTCGTTATATTGCGAA
>CAYXUB010000069.1:4603-5044 GCA_964468385.1 uncultured Lachnospiraceae bacterium | reverse complement strand
TGGATTTAAAGAAAAACTCACGCATATTCCTTTCACCCTCATTAAGATCTGTTTTGTGCCTCATTTTAACATAAAAAAAGATTGAATGTAAAGAAAGCCGAGCCCTAATATAATATCTATGACCTAGAAAAGCTAAAAGCTTTTAAAATAATATATATAAAATCGGGGAAAACAACTCAAAAATATGTCTATAATAACGAAAATTAGAAAAGCACTTGCAAAGTTAGCATAAAACAACTATAATGCGAAACATGAAGGTTAGCTATAGCTAACCAAGAATTTAATATTTATAACACTTTTCTCTCTCATCTACTTTTTATAAAAACGTCGGTATAGGCCGACGTTTTTAATTTCGCGCGAGTGCGTATCCACAGCGGAGCGTTTTTATACTATAGGAAATTTCATTTCCTATAGTATAAAAAAGACAGCGCCTTTCGCGCT
>CAYXUB010000069.1:0-4593 GCA_964468385.1 uncultured Lachnospiraceae bacterium | reverse complement strand
ATACAAAGATTTTATTTTAAAATAAAACAGCCAATTAATTAAATAACAACAATAATACACTTGGCTATTAAAAAAAGACAGCGCCTTTCGCGCTGTCCGTCTTTTATCAATTTTCTATTTCGATGATTTGCTTTTTGTTATAAGTTCCACACGCCTTGCACACTCTGTGCGGCATTGTAAACTCTCCGCACTTACTGCATTTTACAAGATTCGGAACATACATTTTCCAATTGGCTCTTCTCTTATCTCTTCTACCTTTAGAAGATTTGTTTTTTGGACAGATAGACACGTTTATACCTCCTTAAACTGAGTAAATATATCCTTGATTGCAGCCATTCTCACATCAACGGCTTCTTCTTCACAATCACAAAAAGACGTATTGAGATTGGCTCCGCATCTGCTGCAAAGACCTTTACAATCCTCTTTGCAAAGTACCCTTATCGGCCATTGTATTAATATTTCGTCTGCGGCAAGCAGTTCGGTATGTATCTCATCGTTAACAATAAAGAACGCCTCATCGCGTTGTATCTCTTCGAGCTTCATATCTGCTTTTCTCTTCCCCGAAAAAGAAATGGGATAATCGACATCTTCAAGACAACGCGCACAAGGAATGGAAACCGTCACTTTCGCAGCGTAAGCGATTTCAAGCTCTCTATCTCCGACATTTTCAACTTCAACGATCATCGCCTTTGGAAAATGAACGGCGTACTCACGCCCATAAACCTTTACAAAGCGACAGTCCGGTGTAACTTCATATCGTTTTTTTGCTCCTCTACTTTGAAGCAAGTTTGAAATATCGATATGCATATCAACTCCTAACCACGTTTTTAAAGTATACTGATGAGCTGTTTTTTTGTCAAGAAAATTCTCAGCCATTATTCTTTTCCTTATTATATAAATACAAAGCTTTGATACGGGCACACGGACAAAGGCAAATTTTTTCAAAAAACTTACAGGCAATCTTCGTGTTAAACTCGTTGGGCTATAAAAACTTCTTAAATTTGACAAAGATATTAAAAAAGTATAGAATTACAACATTGTAATTGTACAATGACAATTTAATAAGGGAGGTATTCCTGTAATGGATGCAAGTATTATAATTGCAATCGTTGCAATACCTGTCGCAATAGTTATTACAGCACTTTTAACAAGCAGAATTGCCGTTGCCAAAAAAACAGCACGTGATGCTGAAGCGATCGGCAAAGCTGAGGATAAAGCAAGAAGCATTATCGATGACGCTTTAAAGACAGCGGAAGCTAAAAAACGCGAAGCGCTCCTTGAAGCAAAAGAGGAAAACCTGCGAGCGAAAAACGAACAGGAAAAAGAGTTACGCGACAGAAGAAACGAACTGCAAAAATATGAAAAGAGAGTTTTATCTAAGGAAGAAGCCTTAGATAAAAAGTCCGATAATCTGGAACGACGCGAAAATGAACTAACTGCTAAGGAAAACGAACTCCGCAAGAAGGAAAAACGGGTAGATGAGTTGCATGAACAGGAAGTTAGAACGCTGGAAAACATCTCCGGCATGACCTCCGAACAAGCAAAAGAAAGTCTATTAAGAGCTGTTGAATACGAAATAAAGATTGACATTGCCAAGCGCTATAAGGACCTTGACAAAAAGGCGAAAGACGAGGCAGATAAAAAGGCAAAAGATTACATTGTTACGGCGATCCAAAAATGCGCTGTCGACCACATAGCGGAAGCCACAATTTCCGTTGTACAGCTTCCGAACGATGAAATGAAGGGAAGGATAATAGGACGCGAGGGTCGGAATATACGTGCTATAGAGACTCTTACAGGCGTAGATCTCATCGTAGATGATACACCTGAGGCTGTAGTTCTGTCTTCCTTTGATCCTGTTAGACGCGAAGTCGCGAGGATTGCCCTTGAAAAGCTTATCGTTGACGGCAGGATTCACCCCGCACGAATTGAAGAAACGGTCGAAAAGGCTAAAAAAGAAGTCGACGACATGATTCGTGAGGAAGGAGAATCCGCGGCATATCAGATAGGTGTGCATGGTATCCACCCTGAACTCATACGTCTATTAGGACGTATGAAATTCCGCTTTAGTTATGGTCAGAATGCCCTTAAACATTCATTGGAGGTCGCTCAAATAGCCGGTCTGCTTGCAGGCGAAATTGGTCTTGATGTTCGTCTGGCAAAACGAGCCGGTCTTCTGCACGATATCGGGAAATCTATTGACCATGAAATAGAGGGCTCGCACATACAGATAGGTGCCGATCTTTGCCGCAAATACAAAGAGTCTCCTATTATTATTAATGCCGTTGAAGCACACCACGGCGATGTTGAGCCTCAATCACTCATAGCTTGCATTGTGCAAGTAGCTGATGCTATCTCAGCCGCAAGACCCGGTGCAAGACGCGAAACACTTGAAACGTACACGAACAGGCTTACTCAACTCGAGGAAATAACAAATTCTTTCAACGGTGTCGAAAAATCTTATGTTGTTCAGGCTGGTCGAGAGGTGCGGATCATGGTAGTTCCCGAACAGATAAGTGAGGCCGATATGGTTCTCCTTGCACGGGATATTGCAAAACGTATTGAAAATGAAATGGATTACCCGGGACAAATAAAGATAAACGTGATTCGAGAAAGCCGCGTTACAGAATATGCAAAATGACAAAATCGCCGTACGGTCTAAAGATAAAATCTTTGGAGCCGTACGGCGATTTATTATTCTTGACACGCATCAAATAACGCGGGTACAAGCTGCTTTTTCCTTGATACAACACCGGGTATGATACAACTTCCGTTTTCAGGGTGTACGTTGAAGGCTTCCTGAATCAGTTCTTCGCAGCCCGCCCCGCAATACAGCAACTCAGTACTTTCGGTGATTATATTCGTAAGCATGAAATAAACCTGCGTAACCTCATCGCAACCGCACTCATGCTCCATAAACTCAAGCATCCTGCTCTTTAGTGAGTCAAGCTCCTCTGCGTTCATTGACGATATCTGCCCTATACCGAAAATAAGTGTTTCAGAAGTGAACCTCTTATAATCCTGATAAAAAATCTCCTCGGGAGACTTGCTTTTGAGGTTGCTTCCCGCCTTGAACATTTCCGAAGCAAAGCTCTCTATATCTATACCTGCTATCAGTGCAAGTCCTCCCGCCGCCATCTTATCCTGAACCGTACAGGTCGGAGAGCGAAACAGCAATGTATCGGATATAATAGCCGCGCACAAAAGACCTGCTATCTGCTTCGGTATCTCAAGCCGTTCTTCTTGATATATATGATATAGTATCGTCGCAGTACATCCGACAGGCTCATTTCTGAAAAGTATAGGCTGAAGTGTTTGTATGTCTCCTAAACGGTGATGATCAACTATCTGAAGTATTTCCGCTGACTGAATATTGTCTACGGCTTGCTCGGTCTCATTGTGATCAACAAGAATGACCTTTTTTTTCGTTATTCCAAGAAAATTCCGACGCGATATCGTCCCTATACACTTTCCTTTCCTATTTATGACCGGAAAGGCGCGGTGTTTATTTTGTATCATAATATTCTTAATGCTATCTGTATAATCCTCAGTACCAAAAGTAATAAGATTTTCCGAGCGCATTATATGACTAATAGGGATACTCTGTATAATCCTTCTTGATACAGTATATGTGTCCATATCACTTTTTATCAGTACGCAGCCTTTGTTCTCTGCCATTCTTTGGATATCTTCAGGGATATCAACATTCAGGCACATTATGATGCAGCCCGCGCCGCATTCAATAGCCGCCTTTGGATGCTCTTTAAGACTCGCCATGATGATAAGATCTCCACTCTCTATATGCCTGCGCATAGTCTCCGGATCTGCAGCTCCGATAAGCATCTTTCCTTTTTTAATATAGTCATTCTTCTGTCCTGTAAGAATAGTCCCGTTTATCGATTTCGCGACCGATTTATATGAAGTCTTTGAATCTGAAAGGATATATACATTCAGCGAGCTTTCCATATACGTCCTTGCGATGTCCCCCATCGTAACAATGCCCTCCAATCTGCCATCGTCTGTACGGATAGGCAAGGTCACCAATGAGTTATCGCGCATTATTTCCCAAGCCTCTTGTATTGAACAAGACTTAGAAACCTGTGGGCTTTTTCGTATTTCCATGTCCTTGACCTGCGTACCGACGTCATTCAGGTATGCCGGAATAACCGCGTTAAATCTTTCAAGAACATATTTCGTTTCTCCGTTTATCTGTCCTGCCCTTCGCGGTATATAATGATGACTCGGATCTGTGCGGTTTTTTATGTCCGCCAACGCAATTGCCGAGCATATCGAATCCGTGTCAGGATTTTTGTGTCCAATAATAAAAACCTTTTTCTGCATGGAAGTCGTCTTCTTTTCCCCTGTCATTAGTGTTAGGTATTTTAGTTTTTGATAATATTCATTAGTAATATATCACTTTGATATAATAAAACAAATCTTCTCACAGTTCAATATATTATGACTTAAAAACTTTAAAAACAGTTAGATTTGACAAAAAAACCCCCTCATGATATTATTTCAAAGCTGCTTAAAAGGCTGCACAGGGGATTGGTCAAATGGTATGATAGGGGTCTCCAAAACCTTTGGTGGGGG
>CAYXUB010000068.1:0-5232 GCA_964468385.1 uncultured Lachnospiraceae bacterium | reverse complement strand
GGGCAGGATGCCGGATAACGTCCGGCGGAGGCGACTCCAGGGAAAGTGCAACAGAAAATAACCGCGCTAAGGCCTAAGGCCGGAGCGTAAGGGTGAAAAGGTAGTGTAAGAGACTACCGCCGTCCCGGTAACGGGATCGGGCAGTGTAAACCCCATCCGAAGCAAGATCAGACAGAAAGCTATACGGCGGCCCGTCGTGCTTTCGGGTAGATCGCAAGAGGCGGCAGGCGACTGTCGTCCCAGATAGATGATCACACAAGACAGAACCCGGCTTATAGCCTTACTCGGCGCTTCGGTATTATTTGCTGCAATTCGATATGGCGTAATTCGATGAAAAACGCATTGCACTGGTAAAGGAAATAGTGTATAATCTCAAAAGTGTTCGGCCTTGAGGCTGCTTTTAGCGTTGGCCGTACCAAGCCGGAATAGCACAGTCGGTAGTGCACTTCACTCGTAATGAAGGGGTCGTCAGTTCGAGTCTGATTTCCGGCTTTTTGTAGCGTCCGAACGGGCGCTTTTATTATCGTATAATAACGCTCCGCTGTGGATGCGCACACTTTTTTATTCGATGCTTAAAAAACGGAGGGCGAAATGAATTATAAGGCGTTGATCGTAGAATCGGGCAAAAGAATGGAAGGCTCTGGCCTTACTGTCGAAACATGGGGGAATCTGAGCGCGAGAAATCCGCTTACGGGAAAAGTGTATTTGACACCAAGCGCAATGGATTATTCGAAGATTGTGGAAAGCGATGTTATAGTTTCGGATATTGATGGTAATATATTGGAGGGTACGAGGAAGCCTACTATCGAAATGGGCTTGCACCTTGCCGTATATAAAGCCCGTCCCGAGATAAATGCAATAATACACACTCATCCCATCTACTCTACTGCCATTTCGTCCATGGGAGAGGATATTCCTCTTTTTAATGACGAAGCTGCACAGGTGCTTGGGGATATTTGCCGCACATGTGACTATGCGCTTCCAGGAACGGAGGAGCTTGCCTTAAATTGCGTAAAGGGACTCGGAAAAACAGCGAATAGCTGTCTTTTGAAATCTCATGGCGCAGTCTGTATCGGACCCGATATGAATATGGCCTTTAAGGTTGCGAAAGTGCTTGAGATGACGGCGCGTATTCTATGTATAATTAAATCCTGCGGAAAAACGCCCGATCCTATACCCGAAGAGTATATCGAACACATGAAAAAAGCCGCACGGGATTATTTTAAGACAAACAAATAGATTCGTTATTGCCTATCGGTTATCAACTTTTTCAGGGACCATGTCATGCTGCGACAGTCGAAGCCAAGCGGTCTCCTCCCAGCGAGTACCTTCTTTTCCGTAATTGCAGTACGGATCTATTGACAGCCCGCCTCTCGGAAGGAACTTTCCCCATACCTCGATATACTTAGGCTCTAAAAGCTTTATCAAATCTTTCATGATTATATTCATACAGTCCTCGTGAAAATCCCCGTGATTTCTAAAAGAGAAAAGATAGAGCTTTAAGGCCTTGCTCTCGACTAGATACTTATCCGGTACGTATGAGATATAGACGGTTGCGAAATCCGGCTGTCCGGTTATTGGACAAAGACTCGTGAATTCCGGACAGTTGAATTTTACGAAATAGTCGTTTTCGGGATGCTTGTTTGCAAAGCGTTCGAGCACTTCGGGACAGTAGTCAGACGGATATTTTACTGCCTGAGAACCGAGGCTTTTAAAAGATGATTTTTCCATAATTCTCCTTTTTGCATATTTAAGGACGAGTTAAGTTTGTTACCGTTCAAGGCATGGCGGGGTCCGTTACGCCGTTTGCTTCAAAAGCAGCAGTGCGATCTATGCATGTAGCGCATTTGCCGCAGGGAATATCCCCGCCTTCATAGCAGGACCATGTGACTTCGTAAGGAACGGCTAAAGAGAGTCCGAGCCTTACAACATCTTTCTTTTTCATGTTCACGAACGGTGCTTCTATACGGAGTTGGCGGCCGCTTCCTTCGTATATCGCCTCGTTCATTGCGTTATTAAAGGCAGGAGAGCAGTCGGGATAGGCGTATCCGGCAGCATCGTCGGAATGAGCTCCGTAGTATATGATGTTGCAGGACTTGCTCAAAGCTATGCTCGCAGCGGAAGAAAGGAAAAGGCCGTTCCTGAAAGGAACATAAGTGCTTACAGGTTTTACTCCTCCGCTTTTCTTTATCTGTTCTGCATAGCTTTCTTCAGGGATCTCCTCGCTTGAATGCTTCAACAAAGAAGAATTGCTGTGCTCGAATATACTGCCGAGATCTAGGAATAAGAGTTCTATGCCATAATGCTTCGCGACTTCTGTTGCGGCTTTTATCTCCCTGTCATGCTTTTGTCCGTATGAGATCGTGAGAGCGATGACGTTTTCCCTGCCGTGTTTATCTATTGCAAGGCCGAGCGCCGTCGTTGAATCTATTCCTCCGCTTGTCAAAACAAGAGCTTTCATTTTTCGCCTTCCTTTTCTTAATGCTTTAAAAACAGCTGTAGATTAGCTTCGTTTTTGAACCTGCCGCGCAGTTCGGCGGTAAAGGTCGCGGCGTTTTCTTTCTTTATGCCGCGCGCCGAAACACAGCTATGATAGCCTTCTATACATACCGCGACGTCTGCGCTTCCCGTTACTTCACAGACAATATCCGCTATATCCTTTCCGATGCGTTCTTGAAGCTGTAATCTGCGCCCGACCATGTCGCAGATACGGGCGAGTTTAGATAGGCCTATCACCTTTCCATTCGGGATATAGGCTACGGTCACTTTCATATCGTACATCAAAGCGAGATGGTGTTCGCAGTAGGAGAAGATGTCTATGTCCTTCATAACGACGACCTGCCCGAAACCCGTTCCGTCGACGCCGTCCTCAAAGGTCTTATCGAACATCTTGGCGATTTCGTGGTTCGTATAATTCATTCCGGCAAACACTTCCTCATACATCTTGGCGACGCGCTTCGGCGTGTCTTTAAGTCCTTCTCGGTCGGGGTCGTCGCCCAGAGCAATGAGGATACCCCTTATATGCTCTTCGATCGCTTTAGTATCTATCACCTCATACACCTCTTTTTTCAGGATCCCATATATATTTGTGCATCTGAAGCTGAAGGCGGATCCCGTTTGCCTTATGCTCCGCCATATACTTGACTATTTTGGCGGGATCCATCTCACCAAACACGGGGCTTAAATAAACGTAGCATTTATCTATAAGGGCATAGCCCGTAATAATGTCATTCGCCTCGTTTAGATCTTCCAAAGAAGCGACGACAAACTTGACCGTATCATTTCGGCCTAAGAGCTTTAGGTTCGAGTGCAGCATTGCTTGCGTCATCTCACTAGACCCTAACTTGTAATCCATTGTAAAAGACGGCCTCATGTTCCCCGTATAAGATGAAAGGTCTATAGAGCCGTTCGTTTCTATTTCTGTTCTTATATCGCGGTAAGAAGCTAAAAAATCCAAAAGCTGAGGCATCTCGTCCTGTAGTAACGGTTCGCCACCGGTCAGGGTGACGTTCCTGATGCCCGAATCGAGTATGAAGGAAAGGATATCTTTTGGGGAGAGCTCCTCGTATGTGCAATTCGGCTCATTAGCCCATTTCGTATCGCAGTAGGAGCAGCTTAAATTGCAGCCTTTAAAGCGTATAAAAACGGAAAGCTCGCCGGCCTTAGGACCTTCGCCGTTTATGCTTATAAATTTTTCAACGACCTTCATCTTTTTCATACGCCGCGCAATTATTGGCCGTTTCATAGACCTCAATACGGTGCACGTCGAAACCTTTCTTGCTTAGATTTTCGTAAAAAAATTTCGCAAAGTTTTCCGCGGTCGGGCGGAATGCGACTTCAGATACTTTGAACTGCTCATCTTCAAAGGCTGCAAGTGTCGAAGGTTTAAGCGAATCTTTTTCGTATATCAGGCTGTGGTCGAAGGCGTCGCACAGCTCTTTTAACGCAGCCTTTAAAACCGAAAAATCCGTAAGCATGCCGCGCGTCTGCCGTTCGTCTGAGAGTGCCTCGCCTTTTATTTGGGCAACGACCCTCCAGCAATGGCCATGGAGGTTGCTGCATTTACCGTCGTAGTCTTTTAAAAAATGAGCTGCGTCAAAGCTTTGCTCGCTCTTCAAATAGTACATAATAGCCCTTTCCGCTATTGCAAAGGCAAAAAAAATCCTGCGGATGCACTGCAGGACATAGACATAAAAAATGCAGTCCTGGTTTTGTTTAACGACAGGATGGTACAAACGAACTGTCGGCTTAAAGCTGCTTCATTATAAGCATTTTAACAAAGGGTGTCAATCGCTGGCATTGATAGCTCACCGTATGGAGAAAAAGTAAACGCCCGATCGATTTGACTTAACCGACCGGGCGTCTACTGAAATTCCAGCAATTTCATTTGTACACCTGCTGCTTTCTTAGAGTTTTCTGCGATTCCTTTCGTTAATTATTAATTCAAAATCGCTTCACTCTATAATAATATTTGAACATTCACTTTTTACTTTGACCAAATCCGAAAATATATAGAGTTCTAAATACCTATCCTTTATATAAATTCGTTAAACTAAAGTTCCCATTGGACTGTACCTCGTTTCCTTGGATTTTTAATTCACCTTTCACGAATATATCTTACATATATATCCGACACTTATATTAAAAAGTAAAAGTGAATGTTTTTGTTTTGTGACTGTATTGTACATCTAAAAGAGGGGTAAGTCAATACTTTTTCCGAAAAAAAATAAATAATTTTAAAATTGTCAGAAAATAATTAAAATTTAAAATAAAAAAAGGTATGCGCATACACAGCGGAGCGTTTTTGTACGAGAAGGAAATGAAATTTCCTATCTACAAAAAAATCCCCCCAAAGCATTGCTTTGGGGGGGGATAAGCATTATCCTTATATTATGATAGAAAATCATTTATCTGAGCGACGAGAACGTCGGCGTCAATACCGTGGACCATAGCTGCTTCTTCAATGGTTTCAGCCTGCGATGAAGGGCAGCCAATGCAGTGCATTCCGGCTCTCATTAGTATAGGGGCGACGTTTATGTCTTTAGCTAAAAGTTCGCCGATAGTCATATCTTTGCTTACTGATGCCATAATCTTCAGTTCCTCCTTATCTATAATGAACTTCTTTGTTTTTTGCTACTCGAATTATAATATGGTTCTTGAGTATTGTAAAGCCGAACGGCGTAAACGGATTGCGTAAGTCGGGAGTTCTGTATTTTTCACTGTATGTAGTAT
>CAYXUB010000067.1:0-5244 GCA_964468385.1 uncultured Lachnospiraceae bacterium | reverse complement strand
TAAGGAATTATGGATATTCAAAATTGACGCTGTTTATGAATTCGCTCGGGGATTATGAAGAAAAAAAGATTACACTCGGTAATCATTCAAAGCAGATTTATTTCAGGATAAAGAAAGAAGATACTGCACGGGAAGAGAAGGGAATTGAGAGTAAAAATGAGGCTACTAAAAAGAAAAGGAGAGGCTCGCGCAGACGGAGCGGGGGTAAGAAGGCATGACGCGGCGTAATGCTCCCATCGGGGTGTTTGACTCCGGCGTCGGAGGACTTACCGTCGTAAAGGAGATTATGAATAATCTTTCCGGAGAAAATATAGTCTACTTCGGAGATACAGCGCGTGTTCCCTATGGTAATAAATCTAAAAGCGTGGTGCTTCGCTATTCGAGGCAGATAGTTCGCTTTTTAAAGACGAAGGGTGTAAAGGCGATAGTAGTCGCATGCAATACCGCAAGCGCCCTTGCGCTTGATGAGCTTGAGGCAGAAACCGACGTGCCGATAATGGGTGTCGTTAAGCCGGGGGTAAATGCCGCGTTGAAAGCGACCCGAAACGGCAGGATAGGTGTTATCGCAACGCAAAGCACCGTGGAAAGCTGTCTCTATCAGGAGCTTATTGCAGAAAAGATGCCGGAGGCGAAGGTGTTTGCAAAGGCTTGTCCGCTCTTTGTGCCTTTAGTTGAAGAGGGCTGGACAAATGACAGGGTAACTTTAGAGGTGGCGAAAAGATATTTAGAAGAGATCCAAGGGAAAATCGACACGCTCATTTTGGGCTGTACTCATTATCCTTTACTTTTCGATCTTCTGCATGGATATTTAGGAGATGAGATACAGCTTGTGAATCCTGCATATGAGACGGCGAGAGCCCTAAAGCGGCAGCTTGTCGCGCTCGGTATAGAAAACGACGAAAAGACTAAAAGCGACCACTATTTTTACTCAAGCGATTCGATAGATAAATATCTGGCTTTTGCCGAGTCCATACTTCAATGTACTATAGAAGGGGCTGAGCAGATAGAAATAGAAAAATATTGAGGTAAGCATGTTAAAAGATGTTATTATATATATAAACGGGCTTCATTACGCCGAAAACGAACAGGGTCCCGAGAATATTCAGGTCATCGCCCCCGGTGAATACTATTTTAAAGATGGCAGTCATTATCTTCTATATGATGAGGTTGGTGAGACTCCTGAAGAAAGGTACAAGAACATAATTAAATTCAAGCCTGAATACATGGAAGTGTCAAAGAACGGTCCATACAACACAAAGATGGTTTTTGAAAAAGACAAAAAGACGCTTTCACAGTATGAAACGCCGATGGGCATTATGTATCTCGGGATATCTACAAAGTCTGTGGAATTAAAGGAAAAGCCGGATGAGATTTCCTTGATCGCTAAATACGCGATGGACATAAACAATAATTTTATTGCGGACTGTTCGCTTTCGCTGCTTGCGAAATCAAAGGAATCGGGTTTGGATCTCACAAAAGGGACTCCATGAGGTATAGGAGGCTGTAAAATGAAAAAGATGGCGACAAAAAACTATGGTTATGATATCTATGCGCTTGACCAGGGCATGGTGAGTGTATTCCTGATAGAAGGAAAGGAAAAAGCCCTCATGGTGGATACCGGCGTCGAGGCCTGTGATCTGCTGGAATGGGCCTCGTCTGTCACAAAGCTTCCCGTGGAGCTCTGCCTCACACACAGCGACCATGACCATATTGCCAATGTGGATTTATTTGACAGGCTCTATATCCATAGCGCCGAAGCGGACAGGCTGTTAAAAAACGGAAAAGCTGCCGGTGCAGAGCTCATATTTGTAGATAACGGGGACGAGATAGACCTGGGAGAAAGAAAACTGGAGGTAGTGTATTGTCCCGGACATACTCCCGGCTCTATCGCGCTGTTGGATAGAGAACACGGTATATTGTTTTCGGGTGATACTGTATCTTACGGTCCTGTATATATGTTTGGAGAAGGCAGAGAGGACGAGAGCTATATTGCTACTCTTAAAAGACTGAAGGCACTGTATCAGGAGGCTGCATTTGATAAGGTCTATCCCTGTCACAATGACTGCCCCATCGACGGCAGCGTCATAGACGAGCTGATTGAATGCGCGGAAGGTATCAGAGATGGTGTGCTTAGCGGGACGCCCTCTATGAAATTCACCAGCGACTGTCCGGTGCTGGAGTACCGGAACGGGCGATGCGGCATATATCATATCTGAAGGGGTCCGGATCTTACGAATTGAGCAACATTTCTTCAATGATGGAGCGCATATATTCACCGGGATTCTTTTTAGCGTCTGCATCTAAGTCGCGTATATAAACGGGCTTTCCATATTCAATAGTGACGGAGCTTTTTTTAACCCATGGCATATGTGCTTCCCATATCTCGGCGGCATTTTTTATCGCCACAGGGATTATGGGAGCTCCGCTTTTTATGGCCATCTTAAAGCTGCCGTCGTGAAATTTAAGAAGAGGCAGATCTGCTGTGCCTTTGTTTCGTGTTCCTTCCGGGAATATGAACACGGAGGTGTCTGTCTTTAGGTTGTTAGTGGCCTCGACGACCATCTTCACTGCACTTTTTGCGTCTGTGCGGTCAAAGAAAAGACAGCGCATGAGTGTTCCCCAAATATTGAAAAAGGGGATCTTTTGCAGATCGGATTTTGCGACGTATGCGGTAGGCAGTTTACAGAGGGGATAGGTCAGGATTATATCGAAGTAGCTTCTGTGATTTCCTACATATAATACGGGAGTATCTGAGGGGACGTTTTCAAGGCCCCTTACATCAAGGTCGCTTCCCGCCAGGATTTTTATCGCGTTTAGCAGCCAAGATATACAGGCGTGAGCTCCGCGCTCCGCTTTTTTCGGATTTTTGCGCGCCATGAGATAGAGTATTAAAAGAACGGGCAGCGTGACTATCACATAGATGACTATAAGTGCTATAATGACTACGGTGCGCATGAAATTCTCCTTCTTGTGCTAAGGTGTGGTTTTCTTAAGCTCAATTCACAGGATATCATAAAACAAAAATGAGGTCAAAAGCCGGAAGTATGAAGATCAATGCATATGCAAAAATCAATTTAGGACTTGATATTTCAGCAAAAAGAGAAGACGGTTACCATGAGCTAAAGACGATTTTTTTAGAGATAGCTCTTAATGATGAAATAGAACTGGCTCCTCTTCCCCAAAAGGGGATTTTCTTAAGCTGCTCGGACGAAACGCTTTGCGAAGAAAAGGAGAATACAGTATATAAAGCCGCAGAGCTGATATTTAAAAGATATAAGATACAAGGCGGGATAAAGATACACATAGAAAAGAGGATACCAGCGGGAGCGGGCTTAGGAGGCGGGAGCTCCGACGCTGCCGCAACCCTTAAAGCTTTAAATGAAATATATTCACTCGGCATAGGGATTTCAGAGCTTGAAGGCTACGGAGCGCTTATCGGCGCTGACGTGCCCTTTTTTATACGCGGAGGCGCGGCTCTTGGACAAAAAAAAGGAGAGTACCTTACACCTCTTGCCAGCATAAAATTGCCGCCGCTTTTACTCGCACTGCCAAGAGATGTATCGGTTTCGACCAAGCTTGCCTATGCTGAGGCAGATAAAGAAAAGGAGCTTATACATCCTGATATCGACGCGTTGTTAAAAGCGCTTTGTGAGAATGATTTTGAGGGCATTTGTGCAAACGCAGGCAATTCTTTTGAACGGCCGGTATTCAGGCTGTACCCAAAGATAAAAAAGCTAAAAGAGCTGCTTTTGGATACGGGGGCAGGAGCTTGTGTAATGAGCGGAAGCGGCTCGTCGCTCTTTGCCTTATACAAAACAAATGCCGAGGCCGAAAGAGCCGCGGAGGTTATGCGCAAAAAAAATGAGGCTGTAAAGACCTTTCTCTTCACAGCCCCAAATTGCTAGTATTTTTTATTTATTGATTCCGTTATTTACGGCACAGACAAGAGCCATTATCGAGGCCTGTATTATGTCGGCGTGTACCGCGGAGCCCCAAAATGTTTCTCCATTGGCGTCCTCAATTCCGACGTAGGCGATCGCCCTTGAGCTTGAGCTTCTTGATAGAGCATGTTCTTGATAGGCCGTGAGCGTGAAATCGAAGCCTGATGCCTTCTTCACGGCTTTCGTTACGGCGTCCAGCCTGCCATTGCCTCTGGCTACAGTAGTTTTAGGAGCTTCGTCTGCGTATGTGGTTGTTATTGTCGCCTCAAACACGTCTTTTTCGGGGCGGGTAAAATGCGCGTCCTCAACATTGAACGGACTTGTCTTGTTTTCATAGGTTTTTTTATAGATCTCAAATATCTCTTCGGGCTTAAGTTCCTTATGCATATGATCCGAAATGGATTTTGCTGTATAGCTCATGTTTTCTCTGAGCTTTGGAGGAAGGTGAAGCCCGAAATTCCTTTCCAATATATAGCCGACTCCGCCCTTGCCTGACTGACTGTTTATCCTTATGACGTCGGCGTCATAATTTCTTCCGATGTCGGTCGGATCAAGTGGAAGATAAGGCACCGTCCATTTTTCATCTCCGCTGTCTATTCTGTGCTGCATTCCCTTTGCAATAGCGTCTTGGTGTGAGCCTGAGAAAGCCGCGAAAACAAGGGAGCCGCAGTACGGGGTCCTGTCGGGTATGGACATATTGGTAAATTTCTCGTACTGTTCACAAAGGTAGGGCATATTTGAAAAGTCGAGCTTCGGGTCTACCCCTTGGCAGTACAAGTTCATGCCGAGGGTCACGATGTCTACGTTGCCGGTGCGCTCGCCGTTTCCGAAAAGCGTCCCCTCGATCCTGTCTGCTCCCGCAAGTATTCCAAGTTCCGCGTCAGCCACGCCCGTGCCCCTGTCATTGTGCGGGTGCAGGGAGATGACCACGTTTTCTCTGTAATTAAGGTTTTTATGAAAATATTCTATCTGGCTTGCATATACATGCGGCATGGAGAGCTGTACGGTGCTGGGCAGATTTATTATGGCCTTTCTGTCTGCTGTCGGCTGCCATACGTCGAGTACGGCATTACATACCTCAAGCGAGTATTCCGGCTCGGTTCCGGTAAAGCTTTCGGGGCTGTATTCAAAGCGGTATTTTTCGCCGCATTCTTCGGTGAGTTCTTTTAAGAGTTTTGCTCCGTCTATCGCTATTTGTTTGATCTCATCCCTGGATTTGTGGAATACTTGTTCTCTTTGTGCAAGGGATGTCGAATTGTAGACATGTACGACGGCGTTCTTGCAGCCCTCTAAGGCTTCAAAG
>CAYXUB010000066.1:0-5303 GCA_964468385.1 uncultured Lachnospiraceae bacterium | reverse complement strand
TTATGAAGCGCTTGTTTCTTCTGTTTCTTCTTCATCTTCTTCGGTTAGAGCTTCAATAAGGTTTTCCGCGATAGTGTCAACAGAAGATGAGCTGACTAGTACTGTTGCTTCACCGTTAAAAACAACGAAATAAGTGCTGCTGTCATAGCGGTAAAATTCAAGAGTAATCTCAGGATAATTTTCGTGGTCTCTGTAGAAGGTGAAAGCCAGCACAGCTCCTGAGCTTGTATCACTGCCTGAGGCCGTCCCACTTGATGAAAGATTATAAAGAGAGTTAAGCACGCTTGCAACATATACTTCCTCACCTTCATAGGTATATTCCGAAGTTACGGTATCGTCGTCTTCATCATCTGACGGAACCATCTCGTGATCTACGATGTAAGTTTCACCGTCTATAACGGCCTCGAAGCCTGTCAACTCATACCAGTCAAGCTTTATGACGTCGTCGGGGAGCAAAGAGTCTATATCGGTATATGTGTAGCTGTCCTTTATTGAAGCGTCTACGAGATATACCATGCTCGAGCCGGGTATGCGCGCATAACAGTAATCGTCGTCGTATTCACCGATCTCTAACTCAAAATCCTCTATATACGTATTGGTCTCATATATTATATTGCCGTCTTCATCGGTTTCGTCGGTTTCGACTTCTTCGGTTCTTGTATAGTTAACGCTAAACGAGATAGAGGGGTCGTTCAAGCCGTATTCCTCGAGTTCTTCATCGCTGGCATTATACGTTACACAGGAGATGAAGGATATATCGATAGCTTCGCTCAGGTATGAGTCGAACAATTCGTTGTCGAGTGTGACATATTCCCCGTCATCGTCGTAGAACCAGACGTATTCATCACTATAATAGATGCCGCTGTCTTCTATATGTTCAAATTCATAGGTGGCATCAGCGGTTGTTACCGTAAGCGAATTTGTATCGTCCATTGAAGGAATTTCCTCCATTTCGACGATGGAGATCAGGTCTATTTCAAACGAATCAGCTATCGTGCTCGAAACAAGATAAACATTGCCATCGCCGATGGAGCAGTAGTATTCGCCCGTGATGCTGGTCGCATCGCCGAATTCCATGGTAATCTCATTTTCAGAGGTAGATACCGAAACTACTACCGTAGGCTCGTCAAGTCCGTACTGTGCCGTATCTTCAGGGCTTTCTATCGTCTTGGACGATTCCACCGAAACAAGATTGTAAAGAAGAGAAACTATCTCATCTTGGTCTGCAGGGAAAGCATCGTCATAGTCATAGACCCATTCGTCGTCCGTTTTAGAAAATGAGTAGTTTTCACCATCATATTCCCATGAAAGAGATATAGCATCGTCTGTTGATTCCATCGTAAAAAGCTCGGTAGCGTTCGAGGTCTGCGATTCCGTGTAAGAAGTAGAGAAATGAGATACTATAAAGAAAACGCAGATCGCGGCGGCTAAGACAACGAGCAACATTATAAGCTTTCTGCTTCTTGTCATCTATGCAACCTCCTAACATATATGATTATTCCGACGGCGATAAAGGCAAGGGGGATAATAGCGATAAATAGTACCGCATGTCCCGTTACCTCGTCGGAGGTCATGGTCAGATAATCCAGGCTCAGGCTCTTGGCATGTATCGAAAGGCTGGTATCATCCTTTTCACAGAGATAATTGAGGCAGTTCAGGAAGAAGTCCTGATTGGCTCCCGAAACCATTTCATTAGCAGAATCATCGACTATAGAAGCTGAGGCAATCCAGATTACGGAGGCGTCAGTGTTTGAATCCGATATAGCTACCGCAAGGGCAAAGGGGCCATTTATATCGCCACTTTCGTACTCTGTAGTCGTCAACGAATAGCCGTCCACTTTGGAATAGGCGTCGTCGGAAGTCGTCAAAAGCTCGCTGACCGTTACTCCGTCGGGAAGGCTGTCTCTGACGGTAAGGCCTTGTGATATAGCCAATAGAATGTAATAGCCTGCAGAACTGATAGACGAGGTAATAGTGTGAGAATTTATAGTCGGAAGGAGATAATACGGGGTGCCCCAAGCGTAATAGTTGCCGTCTCCTTCAACTACTATACCCTCCT
The DNA here is from genome assembly GCA_964468385.1 of uncultured Lachnospiraceae bacterium. Lineage (GTDB taxonomy): Bacteria > Bacillota > Clostridia > Lachnospirales > Lachnospiraceae > Alectryocaccobium. Next base: position 3,244 of record CAYXUB010000066.1, on the reverse strand, counting down.
GTGCGCTTACACCATAGTTGCTGTACATGAGCGCGTTCAAGTTCGTAAGAGTAGTGTCGTCGGAAAGAGGAGAAGTGATAAGCAGCATCTTTCCGCCTTCCGCGAGATATTCTTCTATAAGCTCGCGTTCCTCTGTGGAAATATCACTTTGAGGATTGAGTATCATTATAGCGTCTGCGTCTTCGGGTATTTCTTCGGTTTCAAGGAGCGAAATCTCTTCGATTTCAATATTCTGATATTGAACCGCCGTGGAGAAATCACTCGAAAGAGAGGACTCATCATGTCCGGTCAGCATATAAACCTTCGGCAGGTCTTCGTTAATGACATAATCGATCGCGCTCGTAATAGCGCTTTCACCGTTAAACTGAGTTTCGGTCGAATATCCATAATATGAGCTTTCGTCTACTACATATGCCGTAGTGAATATATCATCGTATTCAACAACTGTGTTTCTGATTTCAGATTCGATTATGAGGGAGTTGTCCTCGACCGAGTCTGTATAGTTTTCCAAAAAAGCCGGATCCGTGTCAGGGTCGACTCTTGTCAGTGTTATATGGTCGCTTTTTGACACATACTGGTTGAGCAGGTATTCAAGGGTTTCAATTTCACTGCCGGAGCGTACCACCCAGTAGACATTCACATCCATATCAAGCTCTGCCAAAATATTTTCCGATTGCTCGGAAAGGGTGTAGAGCTGGTTTGAGGAGGTGTCGATCTGCGTAAACTGTGAGGGGAGGGCGTTCATAAGCATGTTTACGATAATAACTATAACTAATACTATCGCGGCAGCGGAAACGCTGTAGCCACCCGCTCTTATTGCTTTTGTCTTTAGTTCGAGTCTGTTCATCATGCCCACCTCCTTTTCTCCATGGACTGAACGGAAAAGAATAGGAACATAGCCGCCACGCTGATGAAGTATACGATTCCGGTCACGTCAAAAACTCCGTTCGAAAAAGCGTAAAAGCGTTCGTAAAGCGAAAGATTACTTATAAAGTCCGGGAAGAGCCCATAAAATGATGAGCGGCTAAAGTTATAAAATAATATCAGGACTATCTCAAGGCCGGCGCCCGAGCAAAAAGCGATGAAGCTGCTTTTTGTCATGACCCTTATTATGAGAGCAATTATAACGACCAGCGCTGTAAAAGCTAAGAAGGAGGCCAGCGTCGAGGTTGATATGTTTTCGGATATCGTATACATATAATAGATTAAAAACATGGCAAGCACACAAAGGCCGGCGGCCATCGCGGGACTGTCCGTTATTGAAGATATGAACATGCCGATAGACAAAAGTGACAATCCTAAGCAATAAAAACCGACCATTGAACTATATACGGCGGGCAGATAGATGCTGCCGAATTGCGAAAGTATGAGAGGATATATACAGATTATCCCCGTAGGAATCGCGAGCATAACGGCCATTGCCGCGAATTTGCCAAGGATTATCTTTGTCATGCTTATCGGAAGGGAGTACAGCAGCTGGTCCGTTTTCTGCTTGCGCTCATCTGCGATAACACGCATAGTAAGGATAGGAACCACTGCAATATATATAAAACTAATATAATTAAGGACATATTCGTAATTTGCGTATGACATTACAAGACTTACGTAATATGTATAGATTCCGGCAAATAGAAGCAGTACCGCACAGAAGACATATCCCATCATGCCGGTAAAATAAGAGCTTAATTCGTTTTTAAATATCGTTTTCATCCGATTCGACCTCCTTTTCGTCTTGTTGATCGGACGATTCCGCTTCATACGGATCATCAAAAAAATCGCTGTATTCATAAGGCTCTTCATCCTCCGTTAAATAAGGATCGGTTTCATAGCCTTCTTCAGGAGGTTCTTCGTTATTCGAATCGGTCAGTTCTATAAATACGTCTTCAAGGCTTGCACGGCTTCTATTCAGTTTAAGTATAGGTGTATCTGAAGCGACGCAAGCTTTAAAAATATCTTTGCATATATCGATATCGTCGCCGTTTTTGAAACTCAACATAAGACTGTATATGTTTTCGTCCCTTTGCTCCATCTCATAGTTTTCAACGTTCGGAATGGAAGCTGCAAGCGAGTTTGTCTTATCTTTTGATGCTTCCACTTCAAGCTCGACGGAGATAGTCCCCGTAAAGAGTTTTTCCAGATTGTCAGGGGTGTCGCAGGCAACGAGTTTACCTTTAGATATAATTAGGATAGTATTACAGATTGCTTGGACTTCTTGAAGGATATGAGTAGATAGGATTACGGTATGGTTCTCACCGAGTTTTTTTATAAGATCCCTTATCTCGATTATCTGAGATGGGTCAAGCCCAACTGTAGGCTCGTCTAATATGACTATATCCGGGTCTCCAAGGAGAGCCTGTGCTATACCTACCCTTTGCTTGTAACCTTTAGAAAGATTTCGATTGAGCCGGTCGGCGACACTCTCAAGATGTGTGGCCTCCATAACGGAGGCGACAGCCTCGTCTATCTTATCTTCGGATATTCCCTTGGCCTCCGCTACGAATCTTAAATATTCACGCGGGGTCCTGTCCATGTATAAAGGCGGATTTTCTGGCAGATAACCTATCTGTTTTTTCGCCTCCATCGGCTGCTCGAAGATATCGTATCCATTAATCTTTACGTCGCCGCTTGTGGCGGCGAGACAGCCGGTCATGATATTCATGGTTGTGGTCTTCCCCGCTCCGTTTGGACCGAGAAAGCCGTATATCTGACCGCTTTCGATCGTAAAGGAAAGATCCGACACGGCTTTGATGGTGCCGTAGCTCTTAGTCAGATTTTTGACTTCAATCAATTTGTTTTCCCTCCTGTCTTTTTAGTCGTTATTAAACTTGAACATTTCAAATATAATCTGTGACCTTACGGCAAATGTGAAAAGAAAATGAAAAGTCCTCGGAAAATGTGAAAAAGAAGTGAAAATCAAGTTATCACGAAATAGTGTGCTAAATAAGCCCTCATAACGTAGGAACACTGACTCTTCGTTGAATTTACTAAAGCCGTTTCTCAAAATCACATCCGTAAACTCATGCTAAATGACTAAAAACATGAGAATCAATTCAAAAATTTGCACAATAAATCTTTTCAAAATATTTTTTGTATGTTATTATTACTCAACAATATTTTGACAAAGAGAGATATTTCAAACATTTTTACAAATGGTATTTTCCTTTTGTGCAAAATTATCCACAAAACTCATTGCGGCACCGCCCGAACAATTTTAATTTTTTTGTAATACATTTGAAATATCTTT